>CALXDU010000013.1 GCA_944387145.1 uncultured Oscillospiraceae bacterium
TGCTCCGGGCAGACACAGCCGCTGCCGCCTACATCCACGGTGCCCATGACCAGCAGTTTCACGCCGTTGATATCCTTGGAGAAGGTATCCGGAATGTCTGCCACATAGGGGTTGAGCTTAAAGAACTTGTTGGCGGCGTTGGCGCCGGTGCGTTCTTCCACCAGGGTACGCATTTTGGAGATGGGGACGATGGAATCCACTTCCTCCTGGGTCAGGCCCAGAGCCAGGCCCAGGTTGGCATCCGGGTCCACATCGGCGGCCAGAACCGTCCGGCCCTCGTCGGCATACAGCCGGGCCAATGTGGAGGATAAGGTGGTCTTGCCTACGCCGCCCTTACCGGTAATCGCTACTTTCATTGGAAAAAGACCTCGTGCTTAACAGTTTTTCAGTCAATCAGATGCCCAGAGCTTCACGCTTGGCCTCGATGCAGGCGATCATCTTGTCACCCAGGGACTCGATGTCGGTATCCACGACGAACTTGGCCTCGACCCAGTCGTTGATGCCATGCTCACCCTGCAGCAGCTCGGTGACTTCCTCGGAGCCCTTGGAGTAGGGATCAACACCCAGGAAGGTTTCCAGACCGGTAGCCACAACGTAGTTGCCGATGGAGACGGCCTTCTCGGACATCCATTCGGGAGCGCAGCCCACCACAGGCAGCTGGGAGATGGGGATGCCGGAATCCTTGGACAGTTCAGCAGCCAGGATCAGCATACGGGAGATATCCACGCAGGAGCCCATGTGCAGGACAGGAGGAATGCCGGCCAGTTCGCAAACACGCTTCAGACCGTCGCCGCAGTACTCCTTGGCCTTCACGGGATCCATCAGACCAGCCTTGGCAGCAGCCTGAGCGGAGCAGCCGGAGACGATCAGGATGATGTCGTTTTCCAGCATCTTCTTCATCAGACCGATGTGAGCGGAGTCAGGACGAACCTTGGGGTTGTTGCAGCCGACCATAGCCACAGCGCCCCGCAGGACACCGGAGGTCACGCACTCCAGCAGAGGCTTGGTGGTGCCGAACTCGTCCACCTGGGAGTTGGCAACGCCGTCGAGAACCTTCAGGATGGCTTCCACGGAGTAACCCACACGGGCGTTCTGCTTCTGGTTGGGGATGTTCACCAGATCCTGGTTCCGGTTCTGGAAGTTCTCAATGGCCATCTTCACGATTGCCTTGGCGTTTTCGCCGGCAGTCTCGGCATGGAACTGGATGAACTCGGAGTCGGGCATCCGGGCGATGGGAGAGGTGGTGATGAACTTGGTATGGAAGCACTTGCTCAGGGGGCCCAGAGCGGGGAAGATGCACTGCACGTCCACAACGATGGCTTCGCAGGCGCCGGTGAGAACCACATTCTCCTGGTTCAGGAAGTTACCGGCCATGGGGATGCCGTGACGCATGGCAACTTCGTTGGAGGTGCAGCAGACGCCGGACACGGTGATGCCCTTGGCGCCCAGGCTCTTGGCGTAGGCGATCATCTCGGGATCGTTGGCGTAGTAGACGATCATCTCGGACAGGGAGGGATCGTGGCCATGGACAACGATGTTGACGTTATCCTTCTCCATAACGCCGATGTTGGCGGTGGTGTCTACGGGCTTGGGAGTGCCGAACATAACGTCGGAGAACTCGGTGCCCATCATGGAACCGCCCCAGCCGTCGGACAGACCGGCACGCAGGGACTGACGGATCAGAGCTTCGGGCAGGGAAGAGCAGCCCATGTGAGTCATGTGCAGAGCGGTGGAGATTTCCCGGTCGATGGCGCGGGGGGTAATCTCAGCCTTCTCCCACAGCTTCTGGGTGTACTCAGGAGCGCGCTTTGCGAACAGCTGAGTGCCGAAGGGCTTACCGTATTCCATCAGGCCCATAACAGCCATCTCGTGAGCCAGGTCGTAGATGTCCTTGCCCTCGGTCTCCACGCCCCATTCCTTGGCGATGCGGATCAGCTTATCGGGATCCTTGATCTGGTAGTTGCCGCCTTCCTTGGTCTGATGCAGGGTGTGCATGATTTCGCGGCCGTGGTCGGAGTGTGCCGCAGTACCGCCGGCGGTGAAACGCAGGTAGTTACGGCCAACGATGCCATGAACATCGCAGCCGCAGATGCCACGGGGAGCTTTCTTGGTGATGCGGCAGGGGCCCATGGAGCAGATACGGCAGCAGGTGCCGGATTCGCCGAAGCCGCAGTGAGGAGTCTGGTTCTTGACCCGCTGCTGCCAGGTGTCAGCGCCAACCTTCTGTGCATTTTCCAGCAGAGAGTTGGTGGCAGCTTCCATCTCCTCGATGGTGGTTAAAGATGCCCAATCCTTCAAAGTGATTTCCTCCTAATCAAATAGATTCTTAGAAATACAGACTTACCCCATACCCCGCAAGGGGCATAGTGTATCGATATTATTTTACTAATTCCCCCAGGGATTGTCAACCGGAGAATTCAACACATTTCCGGAATTTTTTCTATCCCCCGTGGGGGGATTTTTGGTGATAATTTCCCAGGCCACAATATGTAGTGGTATCGACGGAAGTTTTTTACCAATTTGTGGGGAGGATTTGAATTTTTCTTGAATTCTGCCGGAAGGACTGGAAGTTTTCCGGCGGTTATGGTATACTGTGCCTACATTATAAAGTGCGGGAGTATGCCCAACGCTATCTTGTTGGAACGGAGAGACGATTATGCTGGAACTTTTGGCGCCTGCGGGCTCCATGGAAGCCCTCCGGGCGGCGGTACAGAACGGAGCCAATGCGGTTTACCTTGGCTGCGGTGACTTCAACGCCCGGCAAAGCGCGAAGAATTTTACCCCCCAGACTCTGGTGGATGCAATCAAATACTGCCACATCCGGGGGGTGCAGGTGCACCTGACCCTGAACACCCTGGTTTCCGACCGGGAGATGAAGGCCCTTTCCGACCTGATCCGCCATGCGGCCCAGAACAATGTGGATGCTTTCATCGTCCAGGACCTGGGGGTGGTGCAGCTGTGCCGGCAGATTGCCCCCAAGATTCCCGTCCACGGCTCCACCCAGATGAGCGTCCATTCTCTGTCCGGCGTGCAGCTGTGCGCCGCCATGGGCCTGAGCCGGGTGGTGCTGAGTCGGGAGCTGACCCGGGAGGAAATCCGCTATATCTGCGCCAAATCTCCCATTGAAATTGAAGTGTTCGGCCACGGCGCTCTGTGTATGTGCTACTCCGGCCAGTGTTATATGTCCGCCATGATCGGCGGCCGCTCCGGCAACCGGGGCCGCTGCGCCCAGCCTTGCCGGCAAAGCTACGGCTACACCCACTGGCAGGACAAATACCCTCTGAGCCTGAAGGACAACTGCCTGGTGCACTATGTCCGGGAGCTGGAAGAGATGGGCGTGGCCTCATTGAAGCTGGAAGGCCGGATGAAGCGGCCGGAATATGTGGCCACCGTCACCGCCGTCTACCGCAAGGCTCTGGACGAAGGCACTGTGACCAAGCCCATGATGGATGCGCTGATGACCGCCTTCAACCGCCAGGGCTTTACCGACGGCTACTACACCGGTCGGGTGGATGCGAACATGTTCGGCATCCGGGAAGATACCCGGGACGACCCCCAGTGGCTGGAATCCGCCCGGCAGTCCTACGAAACCGGTGAAACGCCCCTGGTGGATCTGAAATTCCGGGCGGTAATCGAGCCCAGCGGCAGCTACCTGACTGCCACGGACCCGGAAGGACGGACCTGCCGTTCCCAGGGCCCTCAGCCGGAGATTGCCCGGAACATGCCCCTGACTGGGGCTGCGGTTGCCCAGCGGGTGGCAAAAACCGGCGGCACTCCCTTCCGCTGCGCCGAGGTGCGCACCCATGTGGAGCCGGGGCTGGTGATTTCCGCCGCCGCCATCAACGCCATGCGCCGGGATGTGCTGAATCAGCTCACCGCCCTGCGGGCCCGCCGGGAAGAGCCGGTGATCCGCAGACCCAAGGCCCTGCCGGATTACCCCGGGGCCAAGGGATTGCCCGGGCTTACCATCCAGGTCACCACCCGGGAGCAGCTGACACCCAGTCTGCTGAATCTGGAAACCGCCATGCTCTATGTGCCCATGCACATTCTGCTCTCCGATGAAGCCATGACCGCCCGGCTGGTGCAGCGGGGCCGCCTGGCCGTTGCCCTGCCCCGGATTGTCCACGACGGAGAGATGCCCAAGCTGGCTGCGGGGCTTTCCAAGCTGCGGCAGCTGGGAGTCAAGGATGCGCTGGTGGGCAACCTGGGTCTGATGATCCCCGTCCGGGAAGCCCAGATGCGGATTCGGGGAGATTTCGGCCTGAATATCTACAATTCCGGCTCCATGGAAGTGCTCCGGGGCTTTGAAGTGTCCAGCGCCACCGTCAGCTTTGAAATGACCCTGCCCCAGATCCGGGACCTGGGCAAGGCGGTGAACGCGGAGCTGATCGCCTATGGACGGCTTCCGCTGATGGTCACGGAACACTGCCTGATCCACGGCCGCAACGGGGAATGCACCTGCCACCTGAGCCCTGCCAAGCTCACCGACAAAACCGGAGCAGAGTTCCCCATCATCCGCGACGGCGACAGCTGCCGCAGCGTGCTGCTCAACGGCAAGAAGCTCAGCTGGCTGGACCGGCAGGATGATCTGGCAAAGCTGGGCGTGTGGGCCATCCGGCTGTACTTCACCACGGAAAATTCCCGGGAAGTGGACCGGGTTCTCAACGACTACTTAAATCCCGAACCCCTGGACCCCGGTGCCTGCACCCGGGGACTGTACCTGCGGGGCGTGGAATAAAGCACCCTATTTTCAGAAAGGACCCTGTACATGCAACTGATTCTGGCTTCCGCCTCACCCCGGCGGAAAGAACTGCTGAGCCTGTTCGGTATCCCCTTTGTGATCCGTGCGGCAGATATTGACGAAACCATGGACCCCCGGAAAGCGCCCTTTGACGAGGTGGCCCGGGTCAGCCGGTGCAAAGCCCTGGCCCTGCCCCGGCAGCCGGGGGACGTTGTGGTGGCGGCGGACACCATTGTGGTCTGCCAGGGGAAGGTTCTGGGCAAACCCCATTCTTCCCGGGAAGCGGTGGAAATGCTGAAGCTGCTGTCCGGCCGGGACCATCAGGTGATGACCGGCTGCACCGTCCTTGCCGACGGGGGCAGCGAAACCTTTACCGAGGTCACCGACCTGCATTTCCGGGCGCTGACGGACAAGGAAATTGAAGCCTATGTAGCCACCGGCGAGCCTATGGACAAGGCCGGTGCCTACGGCATCCAGGGCGGAGCGGCGCTGTTCTGTCAGCGGATGGAGGGCGATTATTATAACGTAATGGGACTTCCCGTATGCCGTCTGGGGCAGACGCTGCGCCATCTGGCACCGGAAGTCATGGAGGCGAAGCTATGAGAAATTTGTTCACGACCCGGGTGAAAATCATTCTGGTCATTGCGGCGCTGCTTTCGGCTGGCCTTGCCATCTTAAGCGGCGTTACCAACACCACGGTGGTGGATCTGGTGGTTCAGGGACTGCTGACCCCTTTCAAGGCCGCCGGAACGGCACTGACCACCACTGCCGAAAAGTACTACGGCTATATGTTCCGTTATGAAGCCCTGGCGGCGGAAAACGAAGTGCTGGAAGAGCGGATTGCCCAGATGGAGGACGTGGCCCGTCAGGCTGACGCCGTGTCCCGTGAAAACCAGCGTCTGCGGGACTACCTGAATCTGACCGCTACCAACGAAGATTATAAGAGCGTGGACGCCTACATCATCGGCTGGAGCAGCACCGACTGGGAAAACACCCTGACCATCAACCGGGGCACCAACGCCGGCATTGAGGAGAACATGTGTGCCATCACCGCCAACGGCGAAGTGGTGGGCCTGGTTACCGCTGTGGGCACCAACTGGGCGGAAGTGACCACGGTGCTGGACTCCACTCTGGAAATTTCCGGAACCATCTCCACCTCCGGCTATAACGGCATGGTCCGGGGCGGCTATATCAGTGACAACCAGACCCTGCTGCAGATGAACTACCTGCCCTCTTCCGCCATCATCCGCAACCAGGACCAGGTGGTGACCTCCGGTTCGACGGTGTACCCCCGGGGCCTGATTATGGGCTATGTGGTGGATGCCGGTTTTGAAGATACCGGCGTGGCAAAATTCGCTCTGCTGGACCCGGCGGCGGATATCAACGCCCTGGAGCAGATTTTTATCATCACCGATTATACCACCGACGTGGTGCAGAGTACTCCCGATGCCACCACTGCCACGACCCCTGGTGAGACCACACCTGCCCAGACCACGGCGCCTACGGTGCCTGCAGAAACCACCGTTCCCAATACCAATGTTGGCTGAGGCGTAGATTATGGCGAAAAAACGACGCAAACGCAATGTAGAATTTAAGCCCGATCCCCAAACCGCTACCTGGGTCAAAACCTTTCATTTGACCGTCCAGCAGCGGCTGCAGCTGGCAAAATGGGCGCTGTACATCCTGACCATCGTGATGTGTCTGGTGGTGCAGGACGTGCTTATGAGCCGCATCCGGATCTTCGGCGCCACCACCGACCTGACGGTATGTGCCATTTTGCTGATTACGGTGATCGAGGGTACGGACACCGGCAGTCTGTTCGTGCTGATTGCTTCCACCCTCTATTATTTTTCCGGAAGCGCTCCCGGGGCCTATGTGATTGCCCTGCTGAGCTTTCTGGGGGTGGCGGCGGTGCTGCTGCGGCAGCTGTACTGGCACCGGAGCAAAGGCTCCATTGTGCTGTGCACCGGCATTGCGCTGATGCTTTACGAAATCGGGCTGTTTGTGGTGGGCATTGCCATCGGCCTGACCTTGCCCAGCCGGCTGATTTACTTCCTCCTTACCGGAGCTTACAGCTGTCTGGCGCTGATCCCATTGTATTCTATCATTTATAAAATTGGTTCGATTGGAGGAAATACATGGAAAGAATAAGCCGCTTTCGCGCTGTATTGTTTCTTGTTCTGTTCGCATTCGTGCTGATGCTGTTTGCTTTCCGACTGTTTGTCCTGCAGATCATCGAAACAAAAGGTAATACCGATAATACCCAGGTCTACACCACTCTGACCACGGTCCGTGCTGCCCGAGGAGATATTCTGGACCGCAACGGCAATGTCCTGGTGGGCAACCGAGCGTCTTATGACCTGGTGTTCAACCACTACGTTATCAATTCTTACGCTGACCGTAACGATGCATTGTACCGGCTGGTGCAGAAGTGCCGGGAGCTGGGGGTTACTTACAATGACCATTTCCCCGTTACCCAAACCCTGCCCTTTGAGTACACGCTGACATCCCTGAACAGTTCCTGGCAGAGCAACTTCCAGAAGTACATGGTGGACCGGGGGCTGGACTCCGACATTACCGCTCCCCTGCTGGTGCAGAAGCTGCGGGATCGCTATGATATCCCTGTGGAATGGTCCGATCAGGATGCCCGGGCTGTCATTGGCTTTCTGTATGAGTTTGACCTGCGCGGTATCACCAACCTGCCGACTTACACCTTTATGGAGGACGTTTCCGACGAACACCTGTCGGCTCTGCTGGAGTTGAACACTCCCGGCCTGATGGTCGAATCTTCCACCGTCCGGGAATACCACACCAAGTACGCAGCCCATGTTCTGGGCTACCTGGGCGGTATGACCGATGCTGAGTGGGCGGAGTTCAAGAAGCAGAACTACTCCATGGACGCCATGGTGGGTAAAACCGGCTTTGAGCAGGCCTTTGAAGAGTACCTGCACGGCATCGACGGAACCCGTGTTGACGAAGTTAACCGAGAAGGCGCTATTATCCGTCAGTACTATGCCAAAGAATATGACAAAGACGGCAAGGTAATTGGCGAAAAGACTCCCATTGCCGGCAACAACGTGGAAACCACCCTGGACATCAAGCTCCAGGAAGTGGCGGAAGATGCTCTGGAAGAGGTAATGAACAACATCACCGACCCCCAGATCAACACCGCAGAGGGCGAGAATACCGGTCGGGATGCCGAGGGTGCCGCCGTTATCGTCATGAATCCCAAAACCGGCGAGATTCTGGCCTGCGCCAGCTATCCTACCTATAATCTGGCTACCATGTACGACGATTGGGACAAGCTGCTGGCCGATGATAAGAAGCCCTTCTTCAACCGGGCTTTCGGTGCGGCCTACGCTCCTGGTTCCACCTACAAAATGTGCACGCTGATCACGGCCATGGAAAACCGGAACAAAAATGGTGACCTGATTCTGAGCCCCGGCCAGACCATCGATGATAAGGGTGTCTACGACAAGTATGCTCCCTTCGCTCCTACCTGTCTGCTTTGGAGCAGCCGACATGCGGTGCACAAGACTGTGGATGGCGGGGAAATTGACGGCAGCTGGGCACTGTGTTATTCCTGCAACTACTTCTTCTACGAACTGGGCGACCTGTGCACCTGGGAGATGGTGGATGAAACAGCCCAGTCTTTGGGCTTGGGTGAACCTACTGGCATTGAGCTGACGGAAATCACTGGCTACCGCAATACTCCCGACCGGAAAAAGGAAGTTTACCAGACCGGTACCAACGTAACCTTCAGCGCAGGCGACCGTATTCTGGGTGCCATCGGACAGGGCGAAAACCGGTTCACACCTATGCAGCTGTGCGTCTATGTTTCTACTCTGGCCAACAAGGGTACCCGGATGAAGGCCACCTTCCTCAGCCGGGTGGTATCTTCCGACTACCGTACCCTGATTTATGAGAACCAGCCCCAGATTGTTGTTCAGTCCGAGTGGGAGCCCACTACCATCGACACCTACTGGCAGGGCATGCGTATGGTTATTACCACCCCGGGTGGTACTGCTGCCAGCTACTTCGGCGGTTGGAGCGACCAGTATGCGGATGCTGACGGCGTGTGGCCGCTGAAGGGCGATGTGACGGTGTACGCCAAGACCGGTACCGCCCAGCATGCTTCCGGCGGTTCTGACCATGGCGCATTCGTGTGCTTCTCTCACCGGGCCGACGAAACCGAGCCGGATCTGGCCGTTGCCATTTTCGGTGAAAAGGTTGCCCACGGTGCCTCTCTGGCCCCCATTGCCGAGAAGATTTTGCTGGCTTACTACGAAATGGACGCTGCCAGCGAAGTTACCGCTTTTGAAAATCAACCGGGTTAATTGACAATCAATGGCGCACCGTTTTTACGGTGCGCCATTTTTATGCCTTAGGGAATGCGGTGTAGGTTTTGCCGGGGAAAACCTTGGCCCCCCGAAGACGCACCAGCTCCGACACGGTAACCAGCTCAAATTCCTCTTCCTGCAAAACATCCACAATGTCCAGGGCGGCCTTCACGGAACTGACGGACATATCATGCAGCAGCACAATATCCCCATCGTCCACATGCTCCAGCACCGCTTTTTCAATGGCAGCGGTGTTCTTGGTGGCCCAATCCTTGGGGTCTACCGACCAGCTGAGGATGGCCAGGCCCCGGGCCTGAGCCACCTGGCGCACGTTGTCGGCGCAGCAGCCGCCGGGCGGGCGGAAAAACATGGGATTGCAGCCCGGGGGCAGCAGCTCCTGGGTCTGGGAAATCTCCTGGGCAATGTCCCGCCGGCTCAGGTCCTGCATGTTTTTGTGGGAATACCCATGAAGGCCGATTTCGTGCCCCTCGTCTAAAATCCGCTGGGTAATGTCCGGATATTCCGCAATCCGATAGCCGCAGAGAAAAAACGTAGCTTTGGCACCCCGTTCATACAGACCATCCAGCAGCTGCCGGGTAAAGCGGCCCGAAGGCCCGTCGTCAAAGGTCAGGGCCACATATTTTTGGGTTTGGGCGCCCCGGACCGGCATGGCCAGCAAGGGCAGGCACAGCAGCGCTGCCAGAATTTTTCGCATAAAAATCCCTTCCTTTCCTGCGCGTTCCCTCCGGTATGGTTTGGCGGTATCTTTCGTTTGACTAGAAACGAAAAATAGGGTATAGTAAAGGATGGAGGGTTGCGTTATGAATTTGCTTTGCCCCATTTGCGGAGAAAACCTGAATTTCCAGGACAGGCGCTATGTCTGCCCGAAAAATCACAGTTTTGACATTGCCCGCCAGGGCTATGTGAATCTTTTGACTGTGGAGCAGAAGCATTCCCGCTGCCCCGGGGATACCCGGCTTCAGGTGCTTTCCCGCCGGGAATTTCTGGACGGCGGATTTTACGCGCCCATTGCCGAAACCTTGATCCAAACCGCCCGGGATCTGGAAATTTCCGGCACGGTTCTGGACGTGGGCTGTGGGGAAGGCTATTACTGCGTCAAACTCTCCCAGGCACTGGGACTTTCCCTCACCGGCGTGGATATTTCCAAAGAAGCGGTACGCTTTGCCGCCGGAAAGTACAAGGGTTATCAGTGGCTGTGTGCCACCGCCGCCCACATTCCGGTGGAAGACGCCAGCGCCGATTTGATTACCAGCCTGTTTGCCCTGACCATGCCGGAGGAATTTCACCGGATAGTCAAACCCGGCGGCTACCTGTTCCAGGTGCTGGCAGCCCAGGATCATCTGCTTGGGCTGAAATCCATCATTTATGACCAGCTGAATTTCAAAGAAAAGGATACCATTCCCGAAGTGCCGGGATTTGAGCGGGTAACTTCCATCCCCATCCGCTTTTCCTTTACCGTGGAAGGCGCGCAGGTGCAGAATCTGCTGTCCATGACGCCCCATGTGTTCCGCATCGGAAAAGAGGGCGCCCAGCGCCTGGCACAAACCCAGCGCCTGACGGATACCGCCAGCTGTATGCTCAACGTCTACCGTCGTGGTTAACATGCCCCCGAATCAGGGGCGCTATGTCTGGAAAAAAGTCGAACAATAGGAAATCCTACCGGAAGAAGAGGAAACTTTTTGCCGGTTTTCCCAAATACGGAGATTTGGAATGCTGAATAAATTACAAGATCTTTGCAACAAATACGAAGAACTCTGCGCAAAATCCGAACAGCCGGATTTTTACGCCGACCCGAAAAAGGCCGCCCGGCTGATTAAGGAAAAGAATGACCTGGAGCCAATCGTGGAAGCTTACCAGGCCTACTGCCAGGCCCAGCAGGATATGGAAGAGGCCCAGGAACTGATGGCCGATCCGGAGATGAAAGAGCTGTGCCAGGAAACCTACACCCAGGCCAAGGCCCAGAAGGAGCAGCTGTACGACAAGCTGCAAATTTTGCTGCTGCCCAAAGACCCCAACGACGACAAAAACGTGATTGTGGAAATCCGGGGCGGCGTCGGCGGCGAGGAAAGCGCCCTGTTTGCCCACAGCCTGTTTCGGATGTACTCCATGTACGCCGCCAAAATGGGCTGGAAAATTGAGCTGATGAACTACAGCGAAACGGAACTGGGCGGCGTGAAGGAAGCGGATTTTCTGGTGGTGGGCCAGGGCGCCTACTCCCGGCTGAAGTATGAATCCGGGGTGCACCGGGTTCAGCGGGTGCCGGAAACCGAATCCGGCGGCCGGGTCCATACCTCCACCGCCACGGTGGCGGTGCTGCCGGAAATGGACGAGGTGGATGTGCAGATCAACCCGGCGGACATCGAGATGCAGGTCTACCGGGCCAGCGGCGCCGGCGGTCAGCACGTCAACAAGACTTCCTCCGCCGTCCGGCTGATTCACAAGCCCAGCGGCATTGTGGTGGCCTGCCAGGAAGAGCGCAGCCAGGTACAGAACCGGGAAAAGTGCATGCGGATGCTGGCAAGTAAGCTCTACGAAATCGAAGCTTCCCGCCAGGAAAGCGAAGTCACCGGCATGCGCCGCAGCCAGGTGGGCACCGGCATGCGCAACGAGCGTATCCGCACCTACAATTTCCCCCAGGGCCGGGTCACCGACCACCGGATCAACCTGACCCTTTACCGGATTGACTCGGTGATGGACGGGGATCTGGACGAGATCATCAGCGCCCTGGCCGCCAGCGACCAGGCGGAAAAACTGAAACACGCACACGGATGAGGAATCTGACATGACAGAATTCATTACCAACTCCCCTGCCGAAACCGAACACCTGGGGGCCGCTTTGGGAAAGCTGCTTCCCGCGGGAACGGTTCTGGCCTACCGGGGAGATCTGGGGGCGGGAAAAACCGCCTTCACCCGGGGACTGGCCCGGGGCTTGGGCTGTAACGAACTGGTTACCAGCCCGACTTACACAATTGTCAATGAATACTTAGGCGGACGGCTGCCCCTGTTTCATTTTGATATGTACCGGCTGCGCTCTTCCGAGGACCTGTGGGACATCGGCTGGGAGGACTACCTGGAGCGTGGAGGCATCTGCGCTGTGGAGTGGAGCGAAAACGTAGCCGATGCGCTGGAGGATGCTGCTACCATTACCATTGAAAAGCTGGGAGAAACTTCCCGGCGGATTACCCTGGAAGGAGGGGATTTCCTTGCGGATCTTAGCCTTTGAAACCAGCGCAAAGGCCGCTTCCGTGGCGCTGCTGGAAGATGGGAAACTGCTGGGGGAAAGCTACCAGAACACCGGCCTGACCCATAGCCAGACTCTGATGGTCATGGCCCAGCAGCTGCTGGAGCAGTGCGGAAAAACCGTGGCGGATATTACCGCTGTGGCGGTGGCCGCAGGTCCCGGTTCCTTTACCGGCGTGCGCATCGGCACGGCGGCAGCCAAGGGCTTTGCCTGGGGCGCCCAGCTTCCCTGCTACGGCGTCAGTACATTGGAAGCCATGGCGGAGCATCTGGGAATCTACCAGGGGTATATCTGCCCCTGCATGGATGCCCGGCGCAGCCAGGTGTATAATGCCCTGTTTTCTGCCAAGGAAGGAAGCTTGCAGCGGCTCCGGGAAGACCGGGCCATCGCCCTTGCCGACCTGGCAGAGGAACTGAAAACCCTGGACGGCACCATTTTCCTGGTGGGAGACGGAAGCGAACTGTGCTACCGTACCCTGCATCCGGAAATTCCCAACCTGGTGCTGCCGAAAGAGCATCAGATGCACCAGCGGGCCACGGGCGTTGCCCTGGCAGCGGCAAAAAAAATCGCCGCAGGAGAACCCGGCGATGGAAATAGCCTGGTGCCCAACTATCTGCGCCTGAGCCAGGCGGAGCGGGAACGGCTGGAACGAGAGAACAAACAGTAAGCAACGAATATAAAGGAGAGATAACCAATGGCAACCGTTCATGTGATTGACCATCCCCTGATTCAGCACAAGCTGGCGATTCTGCGCAGCAAGGATACTCCGGTGAAGGAGTTCCGGGAACTGGTAGGCGAAATTGCCGGGCTGATGTGCTACGAAGCCACCCGGAACCTGCCCACCAAGGAAGTCACCGTGGAGACCCCCATCACCACCGCCAAATGCCGGATGCTCTCGGGCAAGAAGCTGGCCATTGTGCCGGTGCTGCGGGCGGGCCTTGGCATGGTGGACAATATGGTGGCCCTGATTCCCTCCGCCAAAATCGGTCACATCGGTCTGTACCGGGACCCGGAAACCCACAAGCCGGTGGAATACTACTGCAAGCTTCCCGATGATATCGAAAACCGGGTGGTCTTTGTGGTGGACCCCATGCTGGCCACCGGCGGCAGCGCCGTGGCGGCCATTGATTTTCTGAAGCAGCACGGCTGCCGCAACATCATTATGATGAACATCATCGGCTGCCCCGAAGGGGTCAAGGCCGTGCAGGAAGCCCATCCGGATGTGGAAATGTATCTGGCTGCCCTGGACGAAAAGCTCAATGAGCATGCTTACATTGTCCCCGGTCTGGGTGATGCCGGCGACCGGATTTTCGGCACCAAATAAAATTTTAGCAAAATAAGAAACCGCCATAGGTACAACGCAGCGTACCTATGGCGGTTTTGTATGTGGTGTGAACTTTTTTCGTCCTTATGACTTGTGATTTTCGGTGACGGCACCGGAGCGGTAGGCTTCCAGCAGCAGCATCAGGTCATCCACCCGGGTCTGCAATTCGGCGCCTTCGTCGGTCTGGCTCACCCGCATCCGATTTTCCAGGGTTTCAAAGACCAGACTTTCGTTTTCAATGTCGTCGTTTTTGTGCAGGGCGTTGTACCGTCCGGCAAAGGGCTGGTGGGAAACAATCCGCAGCTGCCGGGAGTTGAAAATCAGGGTGTAGCCTGCGATGCCGGAGGTGGGCTGGTAGGCTTTGCTGAAGCCGCCGTCAATGACGATCAGCTTGCCGCCGCCTTTGATGGGGCTTTCGCCCTTGCGCACCTTCACCGGCACATGACCGTTGATGATGTGGCAGTGGGGGCCGCTGAGACCAAACTCCGCCAGCAGCATTTCGCACACCGTGGGGTTCTGGTAATGGATGTAATAGGGGTTTTTCGGTTCGGCCCAGGTTTCCTCGTCGGCAATGAACCGGCGTTCGAAGGTGGTCATCCGGTCCCGGCCAAAGATGGGACTGTTCCGTCCGGCCCAGAGCCACCACAAAAAGTCCTGACCGAACTGGCCTTCGGCACTGCCCCGTTTGTCATAGTAGGCTTTCCGGGCGGTTTTTTCCGCATAGTCCAAAAATTCCCGTCCGGAGCGTTCCTTGCCGCCGATGGTAAAGGTCATCAGCTGCCCGTCCTCGGTCATGGGGATGCAGCCGTGGAACAAGAGGTTACCGTTGCACAGCTTGTACAGCCCGCCTTTGGAGTAGAGGAAGCGCACATGCTTTTGCAGTTTCTCGCTGTGGCGGAACGAATCTGTCAGCAGGTCGATGACGTGGCTTTCCTCCGGTGTCAGCTGGTAGGGGTTATTGGGGTCTACCGTGGGGAAATCGCAGTCGGTCATGGGATAGACCTTGCCGTCAATAACCACGGTTTTGGCTTTGTAATCAATTTTGTCCAGCAGCAGCCGGTCCGCCATGCCGAATTCCGGGCGGCGCAGCAGCTTCTGCCCTTCCAGCTTGAACAGAATAATGGTAATGGCCTTGTACATCCGGGCGGAGAGCAGCTTGTCCTTTTCGGTGTACTGGTCGGCGTCGGAACCGGTGAGCTTGACCTGGAACTGCTTTGTATCGCAGTCCCGGTACACTTCGTTGGCAAAGATGCTCAGGGGCCGCAGGGAAATGCCGTAGCCGGTTTCAATCACGTCCAGATTGTTGTAGCGGATGGAGTTGCTCAGCACCGTGGCAACCAGGGTCCGGGAGCCGGAGGCGGCGCCCATCCACAAAACATCGTGGTTGCCCCACTGAATGTCTACGTTGTTGGTCTCCATAAGAGAATCCATAACAATATCCGCCCGGGGTCCCCGGTCAAAGATATCGCCTACAATGTGCAGCTTGTCCACCACCAGGTTCTTGATGACCTCGCTGATGGCCCGGATGATATTGGCAGCCTGACCGATCTGAATGGAGGTGTTTATAATGTTCTCATACTGGTCCCGGCGGGAACCCCCTTCCTCCGCCAAGTGAATCAGCTCGTCGATAATCAGCTCATAGTCCGGCGGCATGAAGGAACGGACCTTGCGCCGGGTGTGCTTGGTGGAGACGTAGCGGCACAGTTCCACCAGCCGGTGGATGGTCAGCCGGTACCACTCTTCCAAGTCTTCCTGCTCGTCGGCCACCAGTCCCAGCTTGGCAGTGGGGTAGTAAATCAGGGTGGCCAGATCGTTGCGGTCTCGCTGGGTCATGGAATTTCCGAACAGTTCCACCAGTTTTTCCTTGACTTCGCCGGAGGCAGAGTTGAGAATATGCAAAAAGGCTTCGTGTTCGCCGTGGATGTCCGACATGAAGTGTTCCGTGCCCTTGGGCAGGTTCAGTATGGCCTGCAGCCGGATGACTTCGGTGGCCGCCTCCTGGACGGTGGGGTATTGTTTTGCCAGAAGCCGCAGATAGTGCAGCTGTTCCGGTGTAAAGGTACGCTTGTTATCCAAATGCATCATCCCTTTCCATGTATGGCCCCATTATATCGGATTCCTGTGACGCCAACAAGGGGCAAACTGTAAATATTCGGATAATTTTCCTGTAAGAATTTGAAGAAACATCCGCCTTCGGGGACTTTGTGAATAACCTGGGGAAAAAGTTCAAAAATAATTCAAAAAGGACCCATTGACTTTTTTAGCACTCAATGGTATAGTGTGCTTAGCACTCAAGGATATGGAGTGCTAAAGAATTTGAAGCAAGGAGGAATCCACAATGGAACTGACCGAACGGAAAAAGAAGGTTCTGCGTTCTGTGGTGGATCTGTACATCCGGACAGCAGAACCGGTAGGCTCCAAGGCCATTACCGAACTTCCGGACATGAAATATTCCTCCGCTACCATCCGCAACGAAATGGCCGATCTGACTGCCATGGGATATCTGGAGCAGCCCCACACCAGTGCCGGGCGCATCCCTTCTGCGGCGGGTTACCGGCTGTATGTGGATGAACTGATGCTGGACTACCGTCTGAGCATGGATGAAACCAAATCCATTACCAACGCCATCGAGGAGAAGATGCAGCGGGTGGATAAAATGGTGGAAAAGGTTGCCAAGCTGGTCTCCCAGGCCACCAACCTTCCGGCCATCTCCGCCGCTTCCCGCTCCGGCAGCGCCTGTGTTCAGCGCTTCGAGCTGATTCAGGCCGGACAGGGCAGCTTCATTCTGGTACTGATGCTCTCCGGAGATCGGGTGGTAAACAAGCTGATTAAGCTGCCCCTGGATTTGAGCGAGTCGGATCTGAAACTGCTCAGCGCCGTACTCAACGCCACCATGACGGAGATTCCCCTGGAAGGCTTCACCACGCAGCTGATGGACCGGGTGATGCGCTCGGCAGGAACTGCCGCCAGCCTGGTGCCGGTGATCCTGGACTTTACCCAGGAAACCCTGAAAAACCACGCTGCCACCAATATGGCAGTGGTTGGACAGTCCCGGCTGCTGGGACTTCCGGAGTACCGGGACGTGGACAAAGCCCAGCGGGTGATGGCTTCCATTGATGAAGAAGCCCTGAGCAATCTTCCGGCGGTGATGCAGGATGCCAACGGCACCAAGGTCATCGTTGGCCCGGAGAACGTAGCCGACGAACTGAAGGACACCTCCGTGGTGATGACAAAGTTCGACATTGGCGACGGCCTTCAGGGCATGATCGGTGTGGTAGGCCCCACCCGAATGGATTACGCAAAGGTTACCGCTCGGCTGAGCTACTTTGCCGAGAGTTTGTCGAAGATGTTCGCCAAGCCCGAGACCCCCCAGCTGCCCCAGGCAGAGAAGGATGACGCAGAGCAGTAGATAAAGAAAACAACCAGCGGCGGGAGAATCCTCCCACCTGACAATATAGGAGGCCGAGAACGTGGCAAAAAAGGAAAAACAGCAGCAAGAACAAGAAGAAACCATCCTGACCCCGGAAGTAACCGAGGAAACCCAGGAAGTTCCGGAAACCCCGGAGGCCGAGCAGGTCAATCCCTGGGAGGAAAAATATAACGCAGAACGGGATGCCCACCTGCGGGTAGCGGCGGAGTTTGACAACTTCCGCAAGCGCACCGTCAAGGAAAAGGAAGCTTCCTACGGCAACGGTAAGGCCGACGCCGTGGCGAAAATCCTGCCCGTCTACGACAACCTGGAACGGGCACTGAACCAGGAAACCTCCGACGCCGCCTACAAAAAAGGCGTGGAGATGACCATGAACGAGCTGGTGAAGATTCTCAGCGGCCTGGGCGTGGAAATTTTCGGAGAAGTCGGAGATGCCTTTGATCCCAACCTGCACAATGCGGTGATGCACATCGACAGCGAGGAGCTGGCGGAAAATGTGATCGCCCAGGTGTTCCAGAAGGGATTCAAAATCGGAGATAAGGTCGTCCGCTTTGCCATGGTGCAGGTGGCCAACTGATCCCATTACTTTGTATACATTTTTCATTGGATATATTAGGAGGAAATTATTATGAGCAAGATTATCGGTATTGACCTTGGTACTACCAATTCCTGTGTTGCCGTTCTGGAAGGCGGCGAACCCGTTGTTATCGCCAATGCAGAAGGCACCCGTACCACCCCTTCCGTGGTGGCATTCTCCAAGACCGGCGAGCGTATGGTCGGTCAGGTTGCAAAGCGTCAGGCAGTGACCAACGCTGACCGGACCGTTGCTTCCATCAAGCGTCACATGGGCGAAAACTATCACGTCACCATCGACGGCAAAGGCTACACCCCCCAGGAAATCAGCGCTATGATTCTGCAGAAGCTGAAGGCCGACGCAGAGAGCTACCTGGGACAGCCCGTTACCGAAGCCGTTATCACCGTTCCCGCTTACTTCTCCGACGCTCAGCGTCAGGCTACCAAGGACGCAGGCAAGATTGCCGGCCTGGATGTAAAGCGGATCATCAACGAGCCCACCGCCGCAGCTCTGGCTTACGGCCTGGACAAGGAAAACGAGCAGAAGATCATGGTCTATGACCTGGGCGGCGGTACCTTCGACGTGTCCATCCTGGACATCGGCGACGGCGTCATCGAGGTTCTGGCTACCGCCGGCGACACCCGGCTGGGCGGCGACGACTTCGACCAGAGAATCATGGATTACCTGGTTGCCGAGTTCAAGAAGGCCGAGGGCATCAACCTGGCCAGCGACAAGGTGGCTATGCAGCGTCTGAAGGAAGCTGCTGAGAAGGCCAAGATCGAGCTGTCCGGCGTGACCAGCACCAACATCAACCTGCCTTATATCACCGCTGACGCCACCGGCCCCAAGCACCTGGACGTCACCCTGACCCGGGCTAAGTTCAACGAACTGACTGCTGATCTGGTAGAGCGCACCATGAAGCCTGTCCGTCAGGCCATGTCCGACGCCGGCCTGTCCGCTTCCGACCTGAGCAAGGTGCTGCTGGTTGGCGGCTCCACCCGTATCCCCGCTGTGCAGGACGCAGTGAAGACTATCACTGGCAAGGAAGGCTTCAAGGGCATCAACCCCGACGAGTGCGTGGCTGTGGGCGCTGCCATCCAGGGCGGCGTGCTCACCGGCGATGTGCAGGACATCCTGCTGCTGGACGTCACTCCCCTGTCTCTGGGCATTGAGACCATGGGCGGTGTGTTCACCCGTCTGATTGACCGCAACACCACCATCCCCACCCACAAGAGCCAGATCTTCTCCACCGCTGCTGACGGTCAGACCTCCGTTGAGGTTCACGTCCTCCAGGGCGAGCGGGAAATGGCCGCTTACAACAAGACGCTGGGCCGCTTCCAGCTGGGCGGCATCGCTCCGGCTCCCCGCGGCGTGCCTCAGATTGAGGTTACCTTCGACATCGACGCCAACGGCATCGTGAAGGTCTCCGCCAAGGATCTGGGCACCGGCAAGGAGCAGCAGATTTCCATCACCGCTTCCACCAACCTGAGCCAGGAGGACATCGACAAGGCTGTCCGCGAGGCTGAGCAGTACGCCGCCGAAGACAAGGCCCGTAAGGAAGAGGTTGACACCCACAACATGGCCGACCAGACCGTTTACCAGACCGAAAAGACCCTGAACGAGCTGGGCGACAAGATTTCTGCCGACGAGAAGGCTTCCATCCAGAGTGCCATCGACAAGCTGAAGGAAGTCAACAAGGGCAGCGACATCGCCGCCATCAAGGCAGCCACCGAGGAAGTCCAGAAGGCCTTCTACGCTGTCAGCGAGAAGCTGTATCAGCAGGCCGGTCCTCAGGACGGCGGCGCTCAGGGCGGCAGCTACCAGAAGCCCGGCGACGACGGCGTTGTGGACGCAGACTACGAAACCGTTGACTGATTCACCCCAGAAAAGGGGCGGCCATAAGCCGCCCCTTCTTGGTGTATCAGCGCCTTTGCAGGCTTTTGAGGAGAATTGAAGTGTATGGCAGAAAATAAACGTGATTATTATGAGGTGCTGGGTGTCAAGAAAGACGCCACCGCCGAGGAAATAAAGAAGGCCTACCGCAAAAGCGCCATGAAGTACCACCCGGACCGCAACCCCGGCAACAAGGAAGCCGAGGAAAAGTTCAAAGAGGTGGGCGAGGCCTACGAGGTGCTTTCCGATGAAACCAAGCGGCAGCGCTACGACCAGTTCGGCTTCGCCGGGGTAGATCCCAACTTCGGCGCCGGTGCCGGCGGCCCTGGCTATGGCGGCGGTTTCGGCGGATTCGGGGACTTCGGCGACCTGGGAGATATTTTCGGCGAATTCTTCGGCGGCGGCAGAAGCCGGGGTTCCGCACAGAATGCACCCCGCCGGGGCGAAAATGTCATGGCCCGGCTGGAGCTGACCTTTGAAGAAGCGGCCTTCGGCTGTGAAAAGGAAGTGGCAGCCCAGCGGATTGAAAACTGCGCCGCCTGTAACGGCACCGGCTCCGCCGACGGGGTGATCGAAACCTGTCAGCAGTGCCGTGGTACCGGCCAGGTCCGCACGGTGCAGAACTTTATGGGTATGCAGATGCAGTCCAGCACCACCTGTCCCAGCTGTAACGGCCGGGGCAAGGTCATCAAGACCCCCTGCAGCACCTGTAAGGGCAAGGGCAAGGTCCGCCGGACCAAGCGGGTCAAGGTCAAGATTCCCGCCGGTGTGGATGCCGGACAGAGCGTCCGGGTCCGTGGCGAAGGCTGTGTCGGCAGCAACGGCGGCGTCAGCGGCGATTTGCTGGTGGAAATCTACATCAAGCGCCATCCCATTTTTACCCGGGAGGACTATGACGTTCTGTGCGAGGTGCCCATCACCTTCACCCAGGCAGCCCTGGGCGCAGAAATTGAGGTGCCTACCCTGGATGGCCGTGTGAAGTTCGATCTGCCCGAGGGCACTCAGACCGGTAAGGAATTCGTCCTGCGGGACAAGGGCATTCCGGAAGTGGGCAATCCCCGCCGCCGGGGCAGCCACCGCTTCACCGTGGTGGTGGAGACGCCTACCCATCTGACCAAGGAGCAGAAGGATCTGCTGCGGCAGCTGGACGGCACCATGGAGGAAACCCCCAAGCGGAAAAAATTCATCGACACCCTGAAAGATTTCTTTGATTGATTGCAAAAACCCAGATCGGGCACTTGTGTCCGGCCTGGGTTTTCTGTATAATGGAGAAAAAACAGGAGGGAACCACTATGAAACGGACGGAATACATCAGCTGGGATGAGTACTTTATGGGAATCGCCATGCTGGCAGCCAAGCGCAGCAAAGACCCCAACACCCAGGTGGGCGCCTGTATTGTTTCCCAGGACAACATCATCATTTCCACCGGCTACAACGGCATGCCCAAAGGCTGCTCTGATGACGAATACCCCTGGGAACGGGAAGGGGAAAATACCAAGTACCCCTATGTGGTTCATGCGGAGCTGAACGCCGTCCTCAATGCCAACGGCCGGGACCTGCGGGGCAGCAAGCTGTATGTGGCGCTGTTTCCCTGCAATGAATGTGCTAAGGCCATTATCCAGAGCGGGGTGAAGGAAGTGTACTACCTGTCGGATAAGTATGCCGACTCCCTGGCAACCCTGGCATCCAAGCGGATGATGGACTCGGCCGGTGTCAGATACATCCAGCTGCGGACCAACCTCAAATCCATCACCCTGGACTTTATCCCCGAAGAAGAGCGAACATAAGAAAGCATGCAGCAGCCTTTCGCCGCCGGTATCGGCGGCGATTGTTTGTTTACTAAATTTTTATACATCAGCCATTGGTAAAATGGGGACAGAGTGGTAGACTGTATGTTGACTTTTTATGGCTAGGAGCATAGTATGTGGAAATTTTCGGTTAAGAAGCCGCTGACGGTGTTTGTCGCGGTGATTGCAGTGCTGGTATTGGGCGTGGTGGCCTATACCCGGATGACCCCGGATCTGCTGCCCAATATGGACTTTCCCTAACCTGCCTTGAAACGGTGGATGCGGCTTCTTAGCCCACAAAATTGTAAACATATTTCAAAAATATTTAGTCCTTACTTGACAGCGGCTGATGACGCTGTATGTGGTTCCCTGCATCTATGATGCCCTGAACAAAAAAGAACTGAGAAAAGTGGATGACGAAGATCTGAAAATGCTGGATCTGTAAGAATACGCCCCCGGAATGTAGAAGGAAATCCTTCCATTCCGGGGGCGTTGTTTTATTCTTGGGGTTTACTTTCCGGCGGATACCGGGGTTTGCTGGGGATTTTTGAGATTTTCCACCGCAACGGACAGCATCAGCTTGATCCGGTTGAGCTGGTTGACCTCGCTGGCGCCGGGGTCATAGTCCACCGCGGCAATGTTTGCCTGGGGATAAGCCTTTTTCAGGGCCTTGATCACGCCCTTGCCCACCACATGGTTGGGAAGGCACGCAAAGGGCTGGATGCAGACAATGTTGGGCACGCCGCTGCGGATCAGTTCCACCATTTCGCCGGTGAGGAACCAGCCTTCGCCATACTGGTTGCCGATGGACAGGAAAGGTTTGGTCATTTCTGCCAGCTGCTCAATGGGCATGGGCGGCTCAAACCGCTTGGAGTGCTCCAGAGCATCCAGGGCGGCTTTGCGGATTTGCCGCACGGCGGCAATGCCCGCCTTGGAGATCAGCACGCCGGATTTTGCGGTGCCCAGGAAGGTTGCCTTGTAGCGGGTGTTGTACAGGCCGTAGTTGAAGAAGTCCAGCAGATCCGGCACTACCGCTTCGGCCCCCTCCCGCTCCAGCAGCTCTACCAGGTGGTTGTTGGCCAGGGGCATGTACTTGACCAGAATCTCGCCCACAATGCCCACCCGGGGCTTGCGCAGGGTTTCGTCAATGGGGAAGGAATCAAAGGACTCCACAATCTCCCGGCACATTTTGCGGTAGCGGGGAATGCTGCTGCCGGAGGTGAGAAAATCAATGCACCGCTGCTGCCACTGCTTGCACAGGGCATTGGCGCTGCCCTTTTCCAGTTCATAGGGCCGTACACGGTACAGGCACCGCATGAGAAGATCTCCGAATACCAGTCCCTGAATCACATCCGCCAGCAGCGAGAAGCTCAGGCGGAAACCTGCATTCTTTTCCATGCCGTTGAAGTTCATGGAAATCACCGGAATCTGGGGAAGCCCAGCCTTTTCCAAGGCTCTGCGGATGAAGGCCACATAGTTGCTGGCCCGGCAGCAGCCGCCGGTCTGGTACATGATGATGGCAAGCTTCTGCGTGTCGTATTTTCCCGACAGCACCGCCTGCATGATCTGGCCCACCACGGTGATGGAGGGGAAGCAGGCGTCGTTGTTGACAAATTTCAGTCCCGTGTCAATGGCCTGACGGTTGTCGTTGTCCAGCAGCACCAGATGGTATCCGTGCTTGCGGAAAACCGGCTCCAGCATGGTAAAGTGAATGGGGCTCATCTGGGGAGCCAGAATGGTGTAGCCCTCCCGGCGCATTTGCTCCGTGAATTCCCGGCGGGGATAGGGCGGCAGACTGGGCTGGGCCTGAATCTGTTTCTCCCGGCGCATATCCATGGCTGCCAGCAGAGAACGGATGCGGATGCGTACTGCGCCCAGGTTGTTCACTTCGTCAATTTTCAGCAGGGTATAGAGCTTGTTGCTCTTTTCCAGGATTTCGCTGACCTGGTCGGCGGTGACTGCGTCCAGACCGCAGCCAAAGGAAGTCAGCTGCACCAGTTCCAGATCATCCCGGTGGCTGACAAATTCCGCGGCAGTGTACAGCCGGGAGTGGTATACCCACTGGTCCACCACCCGCAGGGGCCGCTGGGGGGTAAAGTCTACCGGCAGGCTGTCTTCGGTAAAGACAAACACGCCGTAGGAGGCAATCAGTTCCGGAATGCCGTGGTTGATTTCCGGGTCCATGTGGTAGGGCCGCCCGGCCAGAACAATGCCCCGGCTGCCGGTGCGCTCCATCTGCTCCAGGAGCCGTTTTCCCTCCTGACGGATGGTTTCTTTGGCCTGGTGCTGGGCAAGCCAGGCGGCATGGACGGCGGCACGGACTTCCTTTTCCGGAATCTGCCACTCCTCGGCGGCGGTTTTCACCAGCCGGTCGGCGGCGATTTCTTCACTGGTGAAGGCAATGAAGGGCCGGATGTAATGGACATCTCCTTCGGTAATGGCTTCTACGTTGTTTTTCAGGTTTTCGGCGTAGGAAACCACAATGGGGCAGTTGAAGTGGTTCTGGGCCTTCTGGGTTTCCTGATGTTCGTAGAACACACAGGGATGGAAAATGGTCTTGATGCCCTGGTCAATGAGCCACTGCACCTGACCGTGGGCAAGCTTTGCCGGATAACAGGCAGATTCGGAAGGGATGGATTCCATGCCCAGCTGGTAGATTTTCCGGCTGGCAAAGGGAGACAGCACTACCCGGAAGCCCAATTCTTTAAAGAAAGTTGCCCAGAAGGGGTAATTTTCGTACATGTTCAGCACTCTGGGAATGCCGATGGTGCCCCGGGGGGCATTCGTTTCTTCCAGAGGCGGGTAGTCAAACATCACCTTCTGCTTGAACTGCACCAGGTTGGGGGCCTTGGCAGCGTGGCTTCCGCCGCCGGCGCCTTTTTCGCAGCGGTTGCCGCTGATGTGCTTCTTGCCGCCGGAGAATTTGTTGATGGTGAGCATGCAGTTGTTGCTGCAGCCGCCGCAGCGGACGCTGGTGGTGGAGTAGGTCAGCTTCTGGATTTCTTCCAAAGACAGCATGGAGCTTTCCTGACCGGTGTAGTGATTTTTTGCCGTCAGCGCCGCACCGAAGGCGCCCATCAGGCCGGAAATATCCGGGCAGGTGACTTCGACTCCGGTGATATTTTCAAAGGCCCGCAGCACTGCCTGGTTGTGGAAGGTGCCGCCCTGGACCACGATGTGTTGCCCCAAATCCTGGGCGGAGGCCAGCTTGATGACCTTGTACAGGGCGTTTTTGATGACGGAGTAGGCAAGGCCTGCGGAAATGTCCGGCACCGTGGCTCCCTCTTTCTGGGCCTGCTTGACGTTGGAGTTCATAAACACCGTACACCGGGTGCCCAGATCCACCGGGGCCTTGGCTTCCAGTGCCGCCTGGGCAAAGGTTTCGGCGGTGTAGCCCAGGGAGGTGGCGAAATTTTCGATGAAGGAGCCGCAGCCGGAGGAACAGGCTTCGTTGAGCATGATGTTGTCCACCGTGCGGTTTTTCAGCTTGATGCACTTCATGTCCTGGCCGCCGATGTCCAGCACGCAGTCCACCTCCGGGTCAAAGAAGGAGGCGGCAGTGCAGTGGGCGATGGTTTCCACCACCCCTTCGTCCAGGGAGAAGGCTGCTTGCAGCAGGGCCTCGCCGTAACCGGTGGAGCAGGAACGGACAATCTTGGCCCCTTCTGGCAGGCGGCTTTCCAGCTGCCCCAGGGCAAACTGGGAGGTGAGGATGGGATTGCCCTGGTTGTTGGCATAGAACTGGTACAGAAGCTGCCCGTCTTCGCCAATCAGGGCCAGTTTGGTGGTGGTGGAGCCTGCGTCGATGCCCAGGTAGCAGTTGCCCTGGTAGGTTTCCAGATTCCCTTTTTTCACCACTGCCTGGGCATGGCGGTGGCAGAAGGCCTCGTATTCTTCCTTTTCCCGGAACAGGGGCTCCAGTCGGGGCATTTCGAACTGAATCTGCACGCCTTTTTGCAGCTTTTCCACCAGGGCGGTCAGAGAAACGGCCTGCTGCTCCTTAGCTTCCAGGGCAGCGCCCATGGCGGCAAACAGGTGAGAATTCTCCGGGTCAACGGTGGTTTCCTCCGTCAGATGCAATGTGCGGACAAAGGCTGCCTTCAGCTCCGTCAGGAAGTGCAGCGGCCCGCCCAGGAAGGCAACACAGCCCCGGATGGGTTTGCCGCAGGCAAGACCCGAAATGGTCTGGTTCACCACCGCCTGGAAAATGGAAGCTGCCAGGTCGGCCTTGGTGGCACCGTCGTTGATTAACGGCTGAATATCCGTCTTGGCGAACACGCCGCACCGGGCGGCGATGGGGTAAATCTGCTGGTAATCCTTGGCGGCATTGTTCAGTCCCTCTGCATCGGTTTGCAGCAGCGCCGCCATCTGGTCGATGAAGGAGCCGGTGCCGCCGGCACAGACACCGTTCATCCGCTCTTCCAGGCCGCCCCGGAAGTAGATGATCTTGGCGTCCTCGCCGCCCAGCTCAATGGCCACATCGGTCTGGGGGGCGGCGTATTTCAGTGCCGAGGCCACTGCCACCACTTCCTGCACGAAGGGAATGTCCAGGGCCTTGCCCAGGTTGATGGAGCCGGAGCCGGTGATCTGAATCCGCAGGCTGCACTCACCCAGGGCTTTTTTTGCCATCATCAGCAGGGCGTTCAGGGTCTGCTGGGTGTGGGCGTGGTGGCGGCGGTAATCTCCGAAGAGAATCTTACCGTTTTCGTCCAAAATAACCAGCTTGACGGTGGTGGAGCCCACGTCAATGCCGGCACGATAGGTTTTCATATGGTCTGCCTCCTGTATGTACTTCCTCCCACAAGGGGAGTCTGACCGCAAAAGCAACCGGGAGCAATTTTCATGCTCCCGGCGGACCTTCCGGGTCAGAAGCTGCTTTTTCGCATAATAAAGATAGCATACAGCAGCAATCTAAACCGAAAGAAAACACAACATCCAATTGTGTAAAGATTATGTAATTCTTTGCCAAATCATTTCCGGTGGGCCCGCTGATTTTCCATCAGCTCCACAATCTCCTTCAGAGACTGGCTCAACGGGCGCTCAGAATGGAAGGGGGCAAAGAACCGGTATTTTGCGGAAGAACGTTCCAGGTCGTTGCGGATATGAGCCTTGATGCCCTCGTAGCGCAGAACCACGGTGTTGTCTTCGGCAAAGCGTTTCAGCTTCACAATCAGCTGGCTGGAATGGGCCACATCAATCAGAAATACTCCGAAGAACATGCCGATAAAGAAGGAAAACGCCAGATTCCGGGACAGCCACTCCAGCCCTTCCAGAATGTGAGGATGTACCAGAAAATAATACATGGCACCCAGGATGGCCCAGAAGAAGGAGAACAGAGGACAAATGATGCCCTGAATGTTGCCCCAAAGGTCAGAATAGTCCCACAGCCGCACTTTCAAAAATTTCAGGCAGAACACACCGGCTGCATATTCAATCACCGTCATCCCCACCGCCATGGCGGAAAACAGCACCACCTTGTTCCAGAAGGGGTTTTCAATCATCTCATATTGCTCCAGGGATGCCAGCAGATACAGCACGCACAGTCCAAAGCCATAAATGGGAAGGTATGGGCCGGTACAGAAGCCGGGATTGATCCAGGTCTTGTGTGGGTGGGTCAGATTCCGGAACAGCAGTTCCAGTACCCAGCCTATGATAGAGCCGATAAAAAACAAATAGGCCAGCGTCAATAAAATACTCACAAACATTCCCTCCTGTGTTACGTTTCCTG
The DNA here is from genome assembly GCA_944387145.1 of uncultured Oscillospiraceae bacterium. Classification (GTDB taxonomy): domain Bacteria; phylum Bacillota; class Clostridia; order Oscillospirales; family Oscillospiraceae; genus Faecousia. The sequence continues at coordinate 27,080 of CALXDU010000013.1, forward strand.
GACGTTTCCGTCCTGGGGACTGTCCGGCAGCAGCACCGTGAAGGTGGTGATGTCGTCTGCGCTTCTGACCCGGACTTCACCGCCGTGCAGCTGCACAATCCGTTTGACAACAGCCAGACCTACCCCGTTTCCCTGGGTGGCGTGGGATTCGTCCGCTTGGTAGAATTTGTTGAAGATTTTTTTCTGATGTTCCGGGGAAATCTCGCTGCCGGTGTTGGTTACGGAAACTTCCAGACCTTGGGTCTGCTGCATGATCTGTACCCGGACGGTGTGGCCCTCCGGGGTAAATTTCACCGCATTGTCCAGCAGGTTCAGCCACACCTGCTTGAGCAGTTCTTCATTGGCCTGGATGGTGTATTCCCCGAACTCCAGCTGCAGCTCCAGATCCTTGCAGCTCCATTTCCCCTCCAGCATCAAAATGCACGAGCGGATCTGCTCCGACAGGTTGAAGCGGGTAATGTCTGTCAGGATGGTCTGGTTTTCTACTTTGGTCAGGTTCAGCACGTTGGTGGCCATATAACTTAGCCGCAGAGATTCCTGCTCGATGATGTCCAAGTACTCTTTCTGCTGCTGGGGGGGAAGATTCCCCTTTTTCAGCAGCTTGGCAAATCCCGCAATGGAGACAATGGGGGTCTTGAATTCGTGAGAAAAGTTGTTGATAAAGTCCGAGCGGAGCATCTCCGTATTTTCCAGCTGCTCTGCCATTTTGTTGAAGCTTTCGCTAATTGCCACAAAATCCGGGTAATTGCGCATAATGCTGCCTACATTGACCCGGGTTTTGAGGTTCCCCGAGGCCAGAGCATCCATGCCGTCAATCAAAGTCCGCACCGGCTTTAAAGGGAATTTCACCGTCACCACTGCCACCAGAAAGGCCACCGGAACGCTCAGCAGCGCATTGAACAGCAGCAGCATTCCCGCATAGGGTACCACTTCCTGATAGGCCGACAGGAGCCTGCCCTTGATCAGCACATACATCAGCGCCGAGGTAATGGCGCTGTTAATCAGCATGGTCAGAAAGGCCACAAAGGCAAACATCAGCATCAGGCCGAAGTGCTTGGATTGCTTTCTCTGGTTCATATGGTTTTCACCGCCTTATATCCCAGTCCCCGGACGGAGAGAATCTCAAATTCCGGCCAGCCTTCAAACCGCTTGCGCAGCCGCCCGATGTGTACCGTCACCGTCTCCCATCCGGTTTCGCTGTCCATGCCCCAGATTTCATCCATCAGCTGAATCCGGGTGAAAATCTTGCCTGGGTAGGACAGCAGTTTATACAGCAGCAGAAATTCCTTCTGGGGAAGCTGCTGAATTTCTTTTCCCCGGGATACGGTCATGGCGTCGTAGTCCAGCACCACATCCCCGATGACAATCCGCCGCTCGCTGACAATTCTGGCCCGGCGCAGCAGGGCCTTGATTCGCAGCAGCATTTCTTCCTCGTCCACGGGCTTGGTCATGTAATCATCGGTGCCCACCAGGAAGGCCTGCTTTTTGTCTGCCGGCAGCTGCTTGGCGGAAACCATCAGAATGGGCAGATTGTTGCTGCTCTCCCGCAATGCCCGGGTCAGCTGGTAGCCGTCCATCCCCGGCATCATCACATCCAGTACCACCAGATCCACATGGCTGCTGTCCATCACTGCCAGGGCTTCTTCCCCGTTGCAGGCGGTGAGGACAGAATAATTGTCCCCTTCCAGCACCAGCTTCATCAGGGTGCGGGTATTTTTGTCATCGTCCACAACCAGAATCTGAAACATCCACCCACCTCATTTCCTGTCTGATCATTTCCTCTATTTTATCAGCCCTGGAAGCAAAAGTAAACCAGGGCGCAAACAAATCCCCGGCTCCTATGAAAAAACAGGTATGCCCTTATGTGGGGAAATGGGATAGTTTATTTCGATAAAGATAGTATTGTTATGGAGATTGACAAATTATGTTCCCATAACGTACTATTTCAGCAGAATGCATCAGCGTTTTGCCACAACGATAAAAAGGAGAATGTGTATGCTTACTTATCAGACCAGCAATCCCGTTCTGAGCCAGGTGCTGTCCCAGTTTTCCCTTCCGGAAACCCTGCTGGGTGCCGTCCGCTATGGCCAGGGACACATTAACGACACCTACTGTGTGGTTTGCCAGCCCCAGGAAGGTGACGCTATCCGTTATATTCTGCAGAAAATCAACAGCAACGTATTCCCCGATCCCCATGCGCTGATGGAGAACTTTGTGGGGATTACTTCCTTCCTGAAGGAAAAAATCACCGCCATGGGAGGCGATCCTGCCCGGGAAACTCTGGGACTGGTGCCCACCAAGGATGGAAAGTCCTGCTATACCGACGAGCAGGGGCAGGTATGGCGGCTGATGCCCTTTGTGGAAAACACCGTCTGCTACCAGACCGCAACCCCGGAGCTGTTTGAAGCTTCCGCCCGGGCTTTCGGCCGGTTCCAGAATCTGCTGCAGGACTACCCTGCCCAGACCCTGAATGAGACCATTTTTAAATTCCACGACACCAAGAACCGCTTTGACAAGTTCTGCCAGGCGGTGAAGCAGGATGCCATGGGCAGAGCCGCTTCCGTCCAGGCGGAAATCCAGTTTGTCATGGATCGGGAAGATGACTGCTCCGTGGCCGTCAACGCCCTGGCAGAGGGAAAGCTGCCTCTGCGGGTTACCCACAACGATACCAAGCTGAATAACATTCTCATCGACCGGCAGACCGGCGAAGGCATCTGCATCATCGACCTGGATACCACCATGCCCGGGCTGAGCATCTATGATTTTGGCGACTCCATCCGCTTCAGTGCCAACCACTGCGAGGAAGACGAACAGGACTTGTCCAAGGTTTCCCTGGATATGGACCTGTACACCGCTTACACCCGGGGCTTCCTGGAAGGCACCAACAACTGCCTGACCCAGGCAGAACTGGAGTATCTGCCCTGGGGCGCCAGACTGATGACCCTGGAGTGCGGCATCCGCTTCCTCACGGATTACCTGGAAGGCGACCACTACTTCCGCATCCACTATCCCCAGCAGAATCTGGACCGTACCCGGACCCAGTTCAAGCTGGTGAAAGACATGGAAGAACACTTCCAGGAAATGTCCGACGTGGTGCGCAGGTTCGCCAACCGTTAAAAGCACAAACCCACTTTTTCAGGGCACCAGGGCTTCGGCTCCGGTGCCCTTTTGCAATGGATTGCGGAATTTTGAAAAAGTCCTTCCTTCAGGAAACGCCATCTTGCCTATTTGCTCAGATACGGTATAATAAACGTGTAAATTGCGAAACGATGTTTCATAACAGGAAACCAAAAGGAGCGTTTTGGTATGGATCTGATAAAAAGCATTTTTGAAATCGGCATCATCCCTGTCATTGCCATTGACGACCCGAACAAGGCTGTCCCCCTGGCAAAGGCTCTGGCAGCAGGCGGCCTGCCAGCCGCAGAGGTGACCTTCCGGACAGCGGCTGCAGAGGAATCCATCCGGCGCATCTGTGCGGAAGTTCCGGAAATGCTGGTGGGTGCCGGTACCGTCCTGACCCGGGAACAGGCAGACCGGGCCATTGCCGCCGGCGCTCAGTTCATTGTCAGCCCCGGCTTCCACCCGGATATTACCCGCTATGTCCTGGAAAAAGGCGTGACCATGATGCCCGGTACTGCTACCCCCGGCGAAATGGAACAGGCCATGAGCATGGGCCTGAAGGTGGTCAAGTTCTTTCCTGCCGAGCAAAACGGCGGCGTTGCCATGCTGAAGGCACTGGCCGGTCCCTACGGCAGTCTGCGCTGGATGCCCACCGGCGGCGTGAACACCGAGAATATGATGGATTATCTGAATTTCGACCGGATCATCGCCTGCGGCGGCACCTGGATGGTCAAACAAGCGCTGATCGAAAATGAGCAGTGGGAAGAAATCACCCGGATCTGCAAAGAAGCCGTGAAAACCATGCTGGGCTTTGAACTCAAGCACATCGGCATCAACTGCGCCAACGAGGAAGCCGCTGTCCAAACTGCCAAGCTCTTCTGCACCGTATTTGGCTTTGACTACAAGGCGGGGAATTCCTCCATCTTCGCCGGCAGTGCCGTGGAATGCATGAAACAGCCCTGCCTGGGCAGGCTGGGCCATATCGCCATCGGCACCAACAACGTAGAGCGGGCGGAGGCTTACCTGCGCCGCCAGGGCATCGCCTTCAACGAAGATAGCCGCAAGTGCAGCCCCAAGGGCAAGACGGTGGCCATCTACCTCCAGGAGGAATTTGCGGGCTTTGCCGTCCATCTGGTTCAGAAATAATCTTGACTTGGGGAACGGATACTCCGGCTTCAGCTGTATCACTCCCGGGGTTCATGCAGTGCGACCATGTGGAATTCCTTTTCGGCGGATGGCCAAACCATATAAAAAGAAATAGGGAGCCATCTGGCTCCCTAAATTTCATGTTCGCTGTTCATGGCTTTCAGCAACTGCAAAGCAGCACTTTTTTGGGCGGGGGTTAAATTTACCCAGCATTCAAAAACGGCCTTTAAATCGGGCGTCAATTCTACCGTCTCTTCTTCTGCAAAAAACTGGGATAATGTGATGCCGAAGCCTTTGCAGATCACCGCAAGTGTGGCAATGGAGGGCACGGTATTTCTGCGGAAGATATTGGCAATTGTTGACTGGTTCAGTCCGCATTTTTTGGCCAAACGGTATTCTGTCCAGCCTCGCTCCGCCAGCAGGAAGCGGAGCTTTTCAATTGTATCCAAAGTCACACCACATTTCTGTATGTATTTCTGTAAGGGGATCAAGACGGCAGCGGATTCCCCCATTTTGCAGCACCTTCGACAAAGGAAGCGGTGCTGCTGCGGTTTCTCTATCTATTTCTTCCAGTCTCGACGGTATTCGACACCTTTTGGAAACAGACTATGCTACTATAGCGTTACATTGAGATGGAAAACCATCTCACCAAGATACCATAAAGGAGCATTGCCATGTTTAGAAGAATTGCGGAAGAAGCTCAGATCCAGAAAATCATTGCCCAGATCGCCCGACGGGAAGGAATTACGGAGGCCGAAGTGCGGGTTGCTATGCAGGAAGCCCTGCAGGCAGGGCTGCGCAATCCGGACCCGGCGATTCAAGCTGCCTGGCGGCAGATTCCTATAAAAGGGGACAGTCCCAGGCCGGAGGAATTCATCGCCTGGGCCGGGTGCAAGATTCGCGCGAAGACAGCGGGTGGAAAACTGTCTTGAACAATTAGGCGAAACTTTTTTGGCATTTGGCGGAGGATTCTGACCGGCTTCCGGGACTGTGAGGAGGTTCTGCGAACTGGCAGAGCCATGAAACTTGGGCTGTTTTTTGGATGCGAAAGTAAGGCACGCTGCCCAGGTGTAAAAAGCAGCGTGCCTCGGTATTCACTTACAAAAAATGAAATGGATTGCCGAGGAAGCTATCTTGTAGCTTGGTCTGCAGCCGTGGCAATTTGTTTCCGATGGAACGGCAAACCTTCCCAACCCGGTAATTCCCATACGCCCAATTCAGAACCATGGGGAGAGTTTACCTGGGTTTCCGGGAAAATGCAAGCGCCCATGTAAAACTGCAAGAAAATCATGTCAAATTGCGGAATATTTCCTGCTTGTCTTGACAGCGGTGCTGTTTCAGAAAGCCGGCCAGAAGCAGCAGGCCTTCCAGTGCAACGCTCCAGGGAATTACCCACAAAAGAAGGGGATACCTCAATTGTGCTGTGAAAATGGCAATCAGCGCCGAAACCAGGACCAGTCCTTTGGAAATTCTGCCGAAGCGCCGTTTTTCCCATGGGGTCAACGGCTTTTCCGGAACATCCAGAGGGCTGAAGATCCAAACCATTGGCCCAAACACCAATAGCATGCCGTAGGCTGCTGCAGTCAAACCGGAGGAACGCAGCCATCCCATTCCTGCAACCGCAAGACAGAAGCAGAGGGTTGTGCAGAGAAGGCATACCCATTCTCTGGATGCATGCACGCCTCCGGCATATCCGCGCAGCAGGGAAAAGTGCAGATAAAAAAGAATGCACTCCCAAAACAAATCGCACAGCAGCCCCAGAGCGCATACCAGGACAAAGAATGCTGCCCGGGAGATCAGCAGGAACAAACCGTATTCATACAGTTCCGATTCCTCCGGGGAAACGACACCGGCGCAGACCAAGAAACCACAGATACGCTTTGCCGCAGAGGAGATCATGCGTTCTCCTTCTTAAAGCGGTTCAGGCTGGCAGGTGCCTTGGGCTGGAAGATGATGCTGCAGGTGGTCTGATTGGCATCACGGCGCAGAGCATTTTCCGCAGTTTTCTTGGCAATCTTAGCGGCCAGGGTGGTTACCTTTTTCATGTTTCTCACCTCCTTGCCTGCACAGTAGCACAATGGGGAATCCTTTTCAAGGCAGTATGCAAAAAAGCGGGAAAAAGAAGGAAAAATGCCGAAAATACATAAAATACAGAACAATACATAATTTTATTGCAGATTCAGCCTGCCAGAAGAAACAGCTGGCACAGCAGTGGTGACATGATATGGAAATGAACAAACGAGAAATTGGCAAACGGATTGCCCGGACCCGCAATGCCTGCGGTCTTACCCAGGAGCAGCTTTGCAAGCGGATCGGCTATTCCAAAAATCATTTATCCGGGATTGAGCGTGGGACATACACCATCACCGCACCCATGCTTTTCAAACTATGCACGGTACTGGGAAATACCCCGGATTACTACCTGATCGGCAGAATCAGCCCAGAGGCCAGCAAACTTACCAGCCTGATTATGCGCCTGTCACCCAATGAACAGGGGATGCTGGAGGCGCTTTTAAAGGTGTATGTGCAGTGGAGTAACAGAGAATAACAAAGATTGCCGTTGGCTTTGCACGTAATTTGCTTGCGGCAAAGATGCGCCTATGGTAAAATAGACCCGCCGTGTCTGGCGGTCGATTCTGTATGGTTGGGAGGGGATACTCCGTGAAAATATTGATCTGTGATGACGAAGAAGCATATGTGGACATCCTCCGTGCCCATGTGCATGAATATATGGAAAACCGGTTTGTTGCCCATGAAATCATTACTTCTACCGATCCCACATCTGTAATGCGCAGCGATACCCGGTTTGATCTGGCGTTTCTGGATATTCAAATGGCGCAGACCGACGGCATTACCCTGGCCAAAGAGCTGAAAAAGCGAAACAGCAAAATTGCCCTGTTCTTCGTGACCAACTATGACGAATACCAGGATGATGCCATGGATTTGCAGGCCTTTCGCTACTACTCCAAGCCCTTTGATGTATGCCGGCTGTATTCCGGACTGGACAAGGCAATGGAGTATATTGATGGGGCCTATGTGGATATCTTCCTGTATGGTGACAATGTACAGCAAAGGATTTTAGTGGATGAGATCTTATACCTGACCCGTTCCAATCGGAAAAATTACTTAAAGACAAAAAACCAGAGCATTCCCATCCGGGAGAGCTTTGAGCAGATCAGCGAGAAACTGCCGCCGCTGTTTTTCTATCAGGTGCACAAATCCTTTGTGGTGAATCTGCACTATGTCAATCAGTACTCATATTCGGAACTGTATTTGACAGACGGCACCCGGATTCCCATTGCCCCCAGAAAGCAGGCCCAGTTTCACAAATACTGGTTTGAATACCTAAGGAGACGATAGTATGCTCAATCCTCTGATTTCCTGCACCGTCTATGGATTTGAAATGCTGATTGTGTATATTTTCTTTTCCAGAATTACCACCCGGCGGTGTTCGGCCTGGAAATGTATTGGCTTTGGGCTTGCCTTGTTTGAACTGGGTTCCGGCGTAAATTTGCTTTTTCACAATAATGTTGTCATCAACACCTTGTTTTCCTGTGGCATCAAAATTGCGTATGTCCCTGTGTGCTTTGAAATGCGGCGGATTTCTACGGTATGCTATGCCATTGTTCTGGATGCCCTGAATTTTGCGTTGGAAATGGTTTCCATCCTGTTTCTCTCCGTACTTGCCAGGGTAGACGCAGGAGAATTGAATCACAATCTGCCTCTGCTTGCCATGGCAGCCTGTGCCAGCAAGGTGCTTTTGCTCCTGACTTGCCTGATTTTGTCCAATATCATCAATCCCAAAGCCAATTTTACGAAGGCTCCCCTGCTGCTGTTTTACTATCCGCTGGCTGTGGCCGCCTGTATGAGTGCATTCTGGTATATCTGTGCCCAGGATGGCATTACATACAAAGTGCAGCTGCTTCTGGCAATCTGCAGCGCCATTATCTTTGGCGCTACCTTGCTCCAGTTTATCACCTATCAGCAGCAGATTGAGGAAAACAGTGAATACATCCGATTGAAAAGCGAATACGATAAGCTCCAGACGGAGAAGTCCTACTATGACATTCTGGAACGGCAAAATCAGAACCTGATGCTGTACGCCCACGATGCGAAAAATCACCTGGCAGCCATCCAGGCGCGCAATCGGGACCCTGCCATTGCCAGCTACATTGCCAAGATGACAGACCAGCTGAATACCTATTCCAAAAGCTGCCGCAGCGGCAATTTGATGCTGGATGTGATGATTGGAAAATACGTCCTGGACTGCGAGCGCCGGGGAATTTCCTTTGACTACAACGTTAGAAGCTGCAACCTGAAGAAGATGGAAGATATGGACCTGGTGGCGGTTCTGGGAAATCTGATGGACAATGCGGTCACCGCTGCAGAGCAGTCCGCCCGAAAACAAATCTCCCTGGAAACCACCATTCGCAACGGGTTTGACATTGTGATTCTCTCCAACAGCTGCGCCGCACCGCCCAATACTTGCTCCGGAACCCTGATTACTTCCAAAGAAGACAGAAAACTCCATGGATTTGGCCTGAAAAGTGTGAAAAAAGTGCTGCGCAAATACCATGGCGACTTTGAATGGACATATGATGAAAGGGCGGGGATTTTTACCGTGACGGTTATGATTGCCCAGCCAAGCAAACTAAGACCCGGAAAGGCACAGATCCAGACTTGAGCATCCCAATCAGCAAATAAGCGCACCGCCTTTGGCGGTGCGCTTTTCGTTTCGCTGGGATTCCTGGGCCGCCGGAAGAGGGATTCTCCCTTGGGGCAGCTGACAGATTATTTTGGGAGAATGCTGCCCTTTGCAAATTCCAGAATGCCGTCGGCTCTGCTGAGCACCAATTCACTTTTGCGGTGGGTAATCAGAATCGCAGTGCCGGGCCAGTCCATCAACAGGCTTTCGATGTCATCGGCAAGGGCGCTGTCCAGGTTCGCCGTGGGTTCATCGGCAAGGAGAATAGACGGTTTTCGCAGCAGCGCCCGGGCAATGCCGATGCGCTGTGCCTGTCCGCCGGAGAGGCTGTTTTCCAGAATCTCGCTGTGCAGCCCCAGGGGAAGCGCAGCAAGCAAGTCTCCCAGAACTGCCTGTCGGGCGGCGGACAGAACCTCCGCTTCCGTCCACTTGTCGCAGAAAAGGGTGATATTTTCCAGCACCGTGCCGTTGAACAGAAAGGGACTCTGGGGGATGATGGCCACGGTGTCCGTAAATTCCTGACGGGTCATCCTGCGCACGTCTTTCCCGCCGCAGGTGATCGTACCTTCAAATCTGCCATACATCCCGGCAATGACCTTGGCCAGGGTGGATTTTCCGGCACCGGAGGCGCCGACAAGGGCATACTTTTTGCCTTCTTCAAAGGTGCAGCAGATGTCGTTCAGCACCCACGGTCCGTTTTCACTGTAGCGGAAGCGAACATGCTTCAGCGTAAGGGCGTAGCCGTCGGCGGTGCTCTCTGTGTCGGCACTCTGGGCTGCCCTTTCACAGGCTGATGCCAGGCGACGGCGGATGTCTTTCGTGGCGATGATTCTGGAAACGCTCTGAGAGATGACCTGCACGGGCTGATTGGTAAAGTTGATCAGATTCGTCGCCGTCACCAGATAACCGATGGTAAGATCTCCCCGAAACACCAGCACAATGCCGATGGCCAGCACCAGATAGAACACTACCTGTCCGATAAAGGATGTGGTGGCAATGTTGCAGTTGATGACCTGATGGTAGCGCAGCTCGGACTGGGCCAAAGCTGCAGCGGAAACGTGGTGCTGCCGGGCAGCGTTTTTCTCCCCGCCGAAGCTGCGCAGGGTCTCAAATCCCTGCAATATATCCTTGCTGACGGTGACATAGGCAGCGTTTTCTTTGGAAAAAGCCCCGCGGCTTTTCTTGAGATGCCGGGCGAAGATGTGGGGGATCACGGCGGGGAAAACAGCCATGGCCACGGCGATCAGGAACATCAGCGGGTGAATGCGGTATAGAAAGAGCAGGGAAAAAAGAAGCATCCCGCCGTAAAGCACAATGTTATAAAGGGGAGTGAGCAATTCGTTTTGGATGGCCGTGATGTCGTTTGTCAGCTGGGAGACGTAACTGCCTACGGTCTCCTGCTTGAATGCCCCCAAATCCCGGGAGAGTATCCCGCTCAGAAGTGCTTGACGCATGCTGCAGGCGACAGAAGTGTTGATGCGGGAAAAGATATTGCGCCCTGCCCACTCCAGCAGGAAAACCGAAAGAAAGATGCCGCCGCCAGCTGCCAGCATCCGGGGAATCTGGGCAGCAGACTGGGCGTCAATGAGCCATTGGATGACATAGGACTTGTAAGGTGCGAGAAAGGCCAGAGGCAGTGTGACGAGTACAAAAAGCGTGCACCACTTCCATTGCTTGGCAAGATAGACGTTCACGAAATGACACGCTCCTTTCTTTCATCATAAATATGAGATAAGTGTACCGTAGCATATTGTTTAGGGGTTCGTCAAGACGGAAATGTCTGCGTGCAGCAAAATTCTCTCAGAAGAAAGCTTCGTCAAATTCCCGGCAAGAAAAACCCCCGTACATTGCCATTTTGGCAATGTACGGGGGGCAGATGTTTCAGAAAAAGTCCCGGGGTTGCATCATTTCGTTTGGTTTACATGATGCGGAAACCTGCGGATTTACAGGAACTTTGCGGCTTAAGAAAACCGGTTTTGATCCTTATGCCATTTCCTTGATGACAGCCTGAGCGGCAGCATATATTACCAGGAAATCCAATCATGTCAGAATTTATTTCGTAGCTGTATCACAAATTAGCTTTTAAAATAAATAATTGAAATCCTCCGGCATAATACCAAACCGTTTACCTGTGAAGAGGGTTTCCGTACTCTTCGTTAGATTTTATATCAATATCATATGTAAGTAATTGAAACTAAAAGATTATAACATAACTTATCAAATTATCAATACAAATTCCTGTGTAAATTGAGACTTGGACATATGGACGTACTGCTGATGCATTCTGCGGTGCTGAGCGGCCGCTGGTGCGGTGACCAACGGCCGCTTTGCGGCCCGGCGGCCGGGGAATGTCAG
>CALXDU010000014.1 GCA_944387145.1 uncultured Oscillospiraceae bacterium
AAAGTTCGGGAAGTCTGCCAAAACTATCTGAAAGAAGGCCGTCTGCTGCCAATGGCGGAGAAAGCGGTGGATGCCGCCAAAGCTGCGGACAGCACCGAAGAGGAGATTCAGACCTTGCGAGGCAAGATCGAGTCCATGACCGCCAATCTGGACCGAATGTACATGGATAAACTCTCCGGTATTCTGAACGAAGCGGACTTCCAGCGGATCTATCTCAAAGTGAAATCCGATAGAGCAAAGCTGGAGGATCAACTCAGGGAGATGGAGAAGAAAAAAGAATCCCCCGTCGAAGCGGAGGAGGAAGCAAGGGCGCTGGTTCAGCGTTTCCTGGACAGCGCCTGTACCAGTCGGGAGCTGCTTGTCAGCCTCATTGAGCGGATTGAACTCAGTGAAGACAAACAAATTTACATCAAATTTCGCTTCAAACAGCTAAATTCAAAGCAGTTTGAGGCGAATTCCTAACAATGTAACGTTTACAATAGCCACGGTGGAATGTATCCCGGATTGAAAAACGGGCGCTGGAAAAGCTTCGGGCGGAGATGGAGCGGTGAGTTTGGGAAAGTCCGACGGGAAAACTGCACGGTTGTGTGCAACAAGGCGCTGTTTTATCACCTTTTGTGAAGGTATTTTCTCAGAAAAAATACCAAGCTGGAAAGGAGCATTGGGATGAAGCAAACAGGTTCTGGAAACGCACAAACCATAAGGGGGGAAGGCCGGTGACGGTGAAGCAAATCCAGCATTTGCTGGCGTATCTGGGGTATTACACCGCATCAGTGGATGGTATTGCAGGAGCGCAGACGGCTGCGGCCATTCGGGCTTTCCAGCAGGCTTTTGGCGGTCTGGATGTGGATGGCATTGCCGGAGAGAAAACCCAGCAGGCTCTTCGCAAAGCAGTCTGGGAGGGAATGCCCCAGCAGCCGGGAGAGGACAGTGGGGACAGCACCTTTTGGAATCGGGTCCGCTATTTCCGGCGGGAGGAATTTCGCTGCCAGTGCGGCGGACGCTACTGCCGGGGATTTCCCGCAGAGCCCAAGGAAGCGCTGGTGCTGGCTGGGGAGCAGATTCGGGAACATTTCGGCGTCCCCATTACCGTATCCAGCGGGGTGCGCTGTCCCAGACACAATGCAGACGTTGGGGGCGTGATCAACAGCAAGCACTTAAGTGGAAAGGCCATGGATTTTTCCCCGGCTGGAGTGAAAGCCCAAACCGTTCTGGCCTACGTTCGGCAGCTGCCCCAGATTTCCTACGCCTATGCCATTGACGAAAATTATGTCCATATAGAATTGCGCTGAGCATACCGTTTCCCCAAAGCCGGACCATTTGGCTTTGGGGATTTTTTATGGAATCGGCAAGAAATTTCCCCCTGGAAGGTATGTACTGCCCGGATTGGAACAGAATAGAAAGAAGAAACAGGCGGGGTGTTTGGATATGTACAGACAACGGACAACAGGCTGGTTAAAGCATCTGGATTTTATGCTGCTGGATTTGTTTGCGCTGCAGATGAGCTTTTTGCTGGCATGCAAGATACGCCACGGATGGGACAGTCCCGGCCTTCCCTGGGAGTACTGGGGGGTAAACCTGACGCTGATCTGCGCAGATTTGCTGGTATTGTTTTTCTCAGAATCCCTGCGGGATATTCTGCGGCGGGGCTTGTGGAAGGAATTGGTTCAGTGCGCCAAAAGTGCCGGAGTGGTGACCTTGTTTTCCGTGTTCTATCTGTTTTCGGTACAGGCGGGGATTGTCTATTCCCGGATGGTCTGCATCCTCACCGGAGGACTGTACTTTCTGATGAACTATCTGATTCGCATTTCGTGGAAGCGAATTATTCGGAACCGGGGGAATCTGCGGCTGCAAAATGCCATGCTGGTGGCGGCTGACAGCAGGTGGATCGTGTCTGTGCTGAATAATCTGCGGAACAACCAGCATGGCCTGTCCACCATTGCGGGGCTGGTTCTGCTGGACGAGGAAACCGATAATCTTCCGTCCCAACTTGACGGTATTCCGGTGGTGGCATCCCGGGAGAGCCTGGAGACGTATATCTGCCGGAACTGGGTGGATGAACTGCTGGTAGTTCAGGATCTGGAAGAATCCTGCGGCAAAGTGCAGTCTCTGCAAAAATCCCTGGACAGAATTGCCGCATCCGGCGTGGCGGTCCAGCGGGTGGTGGATTTTCGCCAGGACGCGGCGGAATTTCAGGAAATGGTGGAGCATGTGGGAGGGTTTACGGTGCTGACCAGCGTGGTCAGAAGCGTTACCTTCCGGCAGGCCTTTTTCAAACGGACTATGGATATTCTGGGTGGTTTGGCGGGCTGTGTATTGGCTGGGGCGGTTCTGGTAATTGTGGGGCCAGTGATTTTCATACAGTCCCCGGGGCCGATTATTTTTAAGCAGCAGCGCATCGGCAGAAACGGCAAGCTTTTTACCATGTACAAGCTGCGCAGCATGGTGCTGGATGCGGAGCAGCGCAAGCAGGAGCTGCGCCAATACAACCGGGTGGCGGATGGGATGATGTTCAAACTGGACTTTGACCCCAGAATCATTGGCGCCCGGAGGCTGCCGGATGGAACCATCAAAAAGGGCATTGGCAATTATCTGCGGGACTGGAGCCTGGATGAGGTGCCCCAGTTCTGGAATGTGCTGAAAGGGGATATGTCCTTGGTAGGCACACGCCCGCCTACCTTGGACGAGTGGAACAAATACGCCCTCTACCACCGGGCGAGAATGGCCTTTCGTCCGGGGATTACCGGTATGTGGCAGGTCAGCGGCAGAAGCAACATCACGGATTTTGAGGAAGTGGTGAAGCTGGATCTGCAATATATCAACGAATGGACGCCGGGGCTGGATTTTCGCATTCTGCTCAAAACAGTGCAGGCGGTATTCAAAAGAACCGGTTCTATGTGATTTGGAACAAAATCCCTTTCTTGGATAATAATGTAATTTTCGAACTTTTAAGAACAAAATATTAACGAAATGGCAGAAGATTACAGAGTTTTTTGAACAAAAATGCTTGATTTTAAAAAGGGCGTATGTTATCATAAGCGAGCTTTGAGGAGATGACAGACGGAAAAACACCGGGGCATCTTCCAAGGCCCTTCCCCTGTATGACGATTGCAAAGGACTGTAGGAACATGAACAACGAAACTGGTGAACTGGAAATTGACCTGCTGCGAATGGCGCAGGCTTTGTGGAAAAAGGCGGTGGGGATTGTAATTGCCGGTGTGCTGGCAGCGGCGGTTGCGTTGGGATATACGGCGTTTTTTGTAACGCCGCTGTATAAAGCCGAAGCGCTGATGTATGTAAACAGCAACAATATCTCTGTGGGAAGCACAAAGGTCAGTATCAGTCAGGCGGAGCTCAGCGCCGCTCAGACTCTGGTGGATACCTATATTGTGATTCTGAACACCCGGGCTACCTTATCGGAGGTCATTGCCCAGACCAAGGTCAACTACACCTATGAGCAGCTGAAGAAGATGATCTCCGCTCAGTCGGTAAACTCCACAGAAGTGTTCTCTATCACGGTTACCAGCCCGGACCCGAAGGAAGCAGAGGTTTTGGCCAATGCCATTGCCCAGATTCTGCCTCAGAAAATTGCCTCCATTGTAGAAGGCAGTTCGGCCCGGATTGTGGACTATGCGGTGGAGCCAAGTGAGAAAGCCTCCCCCAGTCTGCGGGGCAATATGCTGCTGGGATTTGTGATCGGGGTGATTGGGGCCTGCGGAGTGGTTGTTATCAGGGAACTGATGGATGATCTGATTCACGATTCGGATTATCTGATTCAGACCTACGATATCCCGGTTCTGGCGGTGATTCCGGATCTGCTGTCCAATCAGAGTGCAAATGCCTACGATGTCAGCGCCGGACAGCAGAGCAAAAAGCGAGGGAAGTTTCTATGAAGAAAAAATTTTCTTATGCTGACAACCTTTCTTTGGAAGAATCCCGGAAAACCCTGGGAGAGAACCTGAGTTTTGGCGCGGCGGAAGCATATAAGCTGCTGCGGACCAATCTGGGATTCAGCCTTTCCGACAGCACCGGATGCAAGGTCATTGGAGTAACCAGCGCCATGAAGGGGGAAGGGAAAAGCACCACCTCCATCAACATGGCCTACACCATGGCCCAAAGCGGGGGCAGGGTTCTGCTGATGGAAGCGGATCTCCGGCTGCCCACGGTGTCCAAGCGTCTGGGGCTGAAACAAAAGCCGGGGATTACCAATCTGCTGGTAGGTCAGGTTTCCGGCAACGAAATTTTGCAGCGAACCAATTTGATTTCCAACCTTTGGGTAGCTTCGGCAGGGGATATCCCGCCGAATCCGGCGGAACTTCTGGGTTCGGCCAACATGAAAACCACCATCCAGACCATGTCTGAAGCCTTTGACGTGATAATTGTGGATTTGCCACCCATTACGGCGGTGACCGATGCGGTGTTGGTGTCCAAGATGGTGGATGGGATGGTGGTGGTTGTCCGGCAGAATTACTGCGACCGGGATTCCTTGGAGGAAGTGGTGCGGCAGCTGCGGTTTGCCAATGCCAAGATTCTGGGCTTTGTGATGACCGGCGCCGACGTCCAGAAGAAAAATTACCGGCGCTACGGCAAATCCTATGGCGATTACAGACAGCCCGGAAGGGGGGCTGGACCATGATCGATTTTCACACCCATATCCTGCCGGGGATGGATGACGGCTGCAAAAGTGTGGCGGAGAGTCTGTGGATGCTCCGGCAGGAACAGCAGCAGGGGGTGGATACGGTGGTGCTGACGCCCCACTACTATCCCTGGGAGAACAGTCCGGAGGAATTCCTTACCCGACGAAGTCGGGCCTGGGAAGCTCTGAGGCAGCAGCTGCCGGAGGATGCGCCCCAGCTTTTCCTGGGGGCGGAGGTGCATTATTTCGAAGGCATCGGCGCTTCTCCCCAGGTGCAGCAGCTGCGGATTTCCGGCACGGATTTGCTGCTGCTGGAAATGCCCTTTTTCCGGTGGACGGAGCGGATGGTGGAAGATCTGCTGGAATGTGCCGCTGCGCCGGATATGCAGGTGGTTCTGGCCCACGCAGAGCGATATTTTTCCCTCCAGCCCAAGGCCATCTGGCCCAAGCTGCGCAGCGGCGGTATCTGGATGCAGGCCAATGTGTCCTTCTTCAGCAGTTGGAAAACCCGATATCGGGCCATGGGGATGCTGCAGCGTGGGGAAATCCAATTCCTGGGCTCGGACTGTCACAGACAGCACTGGCGTGCACCCAATTGGGACACCCTGCCCCCCAAAATAGCCGGGAACATACAAAACACTCGGTATCTGGAACCTGTGTGGGAGACCGTGCAGGTATGACAGTAATTACCGCCGGGACATTCTTGGATGGGAATGCCGGGCGTAATTAAATATACATCAAAGCGAGGTAAACACATGAAAAAAACCATTACATCCATTTGCGCTGTTCTGACCGCCGCCATGCTGGTGGTGCCGGTCAGTGCGGCAAAGTACACCCCCAGCGTCACCCAGAAGGGTGCGCCTACCGCTGCGGCCTTTACTCCCAGCGTTCAGCAGAAGGGCGCTCCCACTGTGGAGCAGACCGGTGTCCGGGTTACGGCGCTGGTAGACCTGAGCAAGGCTTCCAAGGAAGTGCAGGAGACTATGGAGGAAGCTTACAAGATTATCGCGGAAGCGGAATCCCTGGAAGAGGCTGTCCCCACCCTGGCGGATGTGCTGAAGGAAATGGATACTGACCTGACCGCCGAGGATCTGGTGGTCCGGGACCTGTTCTACCTGGAACTGGAGAAGGAGCTGGAGGAAACTCTGGAAAAGGAGAAGGAAGTTGCTATTTCCTTTGAAGTCGAGGGTATGGAAGCAGATGACTTCCTGATGGTCATGGTGTTCGTCGATGGCGAGTGGGTCATCGTGGATGCCGAGAACGTGGAGATGGGCGAAGAGGAAGAAGTGACGGTTACCTTTGAAGCCGTAGGCCCCATCGCCTTCATCACCGAGAAGGACTAAGATGATTCGGAAAACTGTGCTCAGGGCGGCAGCGCTCGCCCTGAGCCTTTCGGCAGCGCTGGTGCTGAGCGCCTGCGCAAAGTCCGGCATCGCTGCCCCGACAACCCAGACTCCCACAGAAACGGTGATGCCCACCATTGCCGAGAATGTGGTGCAGTTTCAGGGAGAAACCTACCGCCTGCGGGAGGATTTGCAGACCATCCTGATTCTGGGCCTGGACAAATTCGAGCGGGAAGAGCAGACCATTGCCTACACCAACAAAATGCAGGCGGATTTCCTGCTGCTGGCCATCATCGATGAGAAGGCCAATACCTGCAGCCTGCTCCACCTGAACCGGGACACCATGACGGAGATTCCCCGGCTGGGGCTGGGAGGCGCCGGCGCCGGCAGCTTCGTTGGACAGCTGGCCCTGGCCCACACCTACGGAAGCGGCGGCTCCGACAGCAGCCTCAATGCAGTCAAGGCCGTATCCAACCTGCTGGGCGGTGTGAAAATTGACCACTATATGACCCTTACCATGGATGCGGTGGGGAAAATCAACGACCTGGTCGGCGGTGTGACCCTGACGCTGCTGGATGATTTTACTGACCTGGACCCTGCTATGGAACAGGGCAAGGAAATGACCCTGAAAGGGGAGCAGGCACTGCTCTATGTCCGCAACCGGGCGGAGCTGGATGACAGCAGCAACCTGCGGCGGATGGAGCGTCAGCGGCAGTACCTGAACGAGTTTTACAAGGCCCTGATGGAGAAGAATAAGACCGTTGACGGCTTTTTAAGTTCGGCGCTGCTGAAGGTAAACGATTCCTTCGCTTCGGACTGCTCAGTGAATCAGCTCAACGAACTGAGCAAGGTGCTGGAAAAGTGCGAGCTTCAGCCCATTGTCTCCATCGACGGTCAGGCGGTTCAGGGAGAAGAATTTGTGGAATTCTACGTCGATGAAAAGTCCCTGCAGGAAACCGTAATCTCTCTTTTCTATGAAAAAGCAGATTGATAAGAATAACAACAGAAAAGAGCAGATGAATCCTAAAGTGATACAGACTGGATCATCTGCTCTTTTTCTGCCCAAAATACTGCTGTGCCAGAGAAAAACAGGGCACAGACTGGAGAAAACCATTGCCTATGGAACGCAACAATGACAAACTGAACATCGCCATGCTGGGACACAAGCGGATTCCGTCCCGGGAGGGCGGTGTGGAAATCGTGGTGGAACAGCTCTCTACCCGCATGGCGGCGCAGAACCACCAGGTAACCTGCTTCAACCGAAAAGGAAAACATGTGGCGGGAACAGAATTTGAAACCAAGAAACGAAGAAACTATAACGGTGTGACCATTCGCCCCGTTTTGACCATAGATAAAAAGGGCCTGGCGGCCATGACATCCAGCTTTTTCGGCGCTGCCCGGGCGGCGGTAGGAAGGTATGATGTGGTGCATTTTCACGCGGAAGGCCCCTGCGCCATGCTGTGGCTGCCGAAACTTTTCGGTAAGAAATGTGTGGCCACCGTTCACGGCCTGGACTGGCAGAGAGACAAATGGAAAGGCGGCTTTGGCGCCAAGTATATTAAGTTCGGCGAGCGGGTGGCGGTAGAATTTGCCGATGAGATCATCGTGCTCAGCAGGCAGATGCAAACCTACTTTGACCACACCTACGGCAGACACACCACCTTTATTTCCAACGGGGTCACCCGGCCGGAGAAAGTGGAAGCCCAAATAATCCGGGAACAATTTGCCCTTCAAAAGGATGGATACATTCTGTATCTTGGGCGGATTGTACCGGAAAAAGGGCTGGAAAATCTGATAAAAGCCTACAAAGCGGTAGATACGGAGAAAAAACTGGTGATTGCGGGCAGCGCTTCCGATACCCAAGCGTTTTTGCAGCAGCTGAAGGAAAGTGCCGCGGAGGATAAGCGGATTCTCTTTACCGGCTTTGTCCAGGGACAGGTGCTGGAAGAACTCTACAGCAACGCCTATGTGTATGTGCTGCCGTCGCTGCTGGAGGGAATGCCCCTGAGCCTGCTGGAGGCCATGAGTTACGGCAACTGCTGCCTGACCAGCGATATCCCGGAATGCACCGAGGTGGTGGAAGATAAGGCGGCGACCTTTGAGAGAAACAATGTCCGGGACTTGATTCAAAAATTACAGATGCTGTGTGACAACCGGGATTTGGTGGAACAATACAAACAGGAAGCTGCCGATTTCGTCTGCGGGAAATACAGCTGGGAGGAAACTGCCCAGCGGACCATTGACCTTTATACAAAACCGAGGAAACGCCATGAAAGTTTTGATGATCAATAAATTCCTCCATCCCAACGGCGGCTCGGAAACCTATCTGTTTCAGCTGGGAGAATACCTGGAAAGCTTGGGCCATGAGGTGCAGTACTTCGGCATGGAACATCCCCAGCGCCGAGTGGGAAACCGGGTGGAAAGCTATACCGCCAACATGGACTTTCACAAGGGAAGCGCTGCCCGGAAACTGCTTTACCCGGTGAAGACAATCTACTCCGCCGAGGCCAGGAAGAAGCTGAGAAAAGTGCTGGAGGATTTTAGCCCCCAGGTGTGCCACCTGAATAACTTTAACTACCAGCTCACCCCCTCGGTGATCCTGGAGATTCGCAAATGGGAAAAAGAAAGCGGTCAGCCCTGCACCATTGTCTACACCGCCCACGACGGGCAGCTGGTCTGCCCCAACCACCAGATGCGCAATCCCACCACGGGAGAAAACTGCGAAAAATGCCTGACGGGAGGGCCGGTGCACTGCATGAAAAACCGGTGTATTCATGAATCTCTTCCCAAATCTGCCCTGGGCACCCTGGAAGCGGCCTTTTGGAAAGCGCAGGGCGTCTATCGGGAAATCGACACCATCATCTGCTGTTCGGATTTTATGAAGCGAAAGCTGGACACCAATCCGGTGCTGGCGGAACGAACAGTACTGCTTCCAAACTTTGTGGAGAAGAAGCCAGCGAAAAGAACGGAAATCAGGGAGTATGTGCTGTATTTTGGACGCTACTCCCAGGAAAAGGGGATTGACCTGTTGCTCCGGGCCTGTCAGGCGCTGCCGGAAATTCCCTTTGTCTGTGCCGGAAGCGGGCCAATGGAGTCGGCGGTAAATTCCGGGAAGAATGTGCAGAATCGGGGCTTTCTGAAAGGGGCGGAATTGGAAAATCTGATTCGGGGCGCCCGGTTCAGCATTTGCCCCAGCACCTGCTATGAAAACTGCCCCTTCTCCGTGACGGAAAGTCTGGCCCTGGGCACCCCGGTGCTGGGTGCCGACATTGGCGGCATTCCGGAACTGATTCAGCCAGGCCGGACGGGGGAGCTGTTTGAAAGCGGCAGCGCTGAGGATTTGACGGAG
Organism: uncultured Oscillospiraceae bacterium; assembly: GCA_944387145.1. Taxonomy (GTDB): domain Bacteria; phylum Bacillota; class Clostridia; order Oscillospirales; family Oscillospiraceae; genus Faecousia. The sequence continues at coordinate 9,329 of CALXDU010000014.1, forward strand.
AAAATCCGAACCCTCTGGGAACATCCGGAACGAACAAAGCGCTACAGCGAAAACTGCGCCGGCGCAAACCTGATGGGGCTGGAAGACTACACCAGCGCCCTGTTGAAACATTATCAGCACAAGCATACAAGGAGAACAAACCAATGAGCCAGAAGAAATTGAACGGTACCGTGATTGTCACCTACCGCTGCAATGCCCGCTGCGCCATGTGCAACCGATACAAGGCCCCCTCCCGTCCGGAGGAGGAGCTGTCCATAGAAACCATCCGGAAATTGCCGAAGATGTATTTTACCAACATCACCGGCGGCGAGCCCTTTATCCGCAGGGATTTGAAGGAGATTGTCCGGGAATTGTACAAAAAAAGCGACCGAATTGTGATTTCCACCAACGGATTCTTTACCGACCGGATAGTGGAGCTGTGCAAGGAGTTTCCTCAGATCGGCATCCGGATTTCCATTGAAGGTTTAGAGCAGACCAATAATGAAATCCGGGGGTTGGAGGATGGATACAACCGGGGGTATTCTACCCTGAAAAAACTGCGGGAAATGGGCATGAAGGACGTGGGCTTTGGCATGACGGTGCAGGATCGGAACGCCGAAGATCTGCTGCCGCTGTACCGGATTGCAGAGGAGATGGACATGGAATTTGCCACCGCCTCCCTGCACAACAGCTTCTATTTCGTGGAATCGAAAAACCGGATTCACGACCGTCCCATGGTTGCCCAGAATTTTGAAGATCTGATCAATGCCCTGCTCAAATCCAACAGCCCGAAAAAGTGGATGCGGGCCTATTTTAACCACGGACTGATTCAATACATCTACGGTCAGAAGCGGCTGCTGCCCTGCGACATGAGCTTCGATACCTTCTTCATTGACCCCTACGGGGATGTGATGCCCTGCAACGGCACCAAAGATAAGGAAGTGATGGGCAATCTGAATGAGCAGACCTGGGACGAGCTTTGGAACAGTCCCCAGGCGGAGCGTGTGCGTCAGAATGTGCGCTGCTGCCAGCGCAACTGCTGGATGATCGGCTCTGCGGCGCCTGCCATGCGCAAGTATATCTGGGTTCCCGGCATGTGGGCGCTCTGGCACAAGGCTAAGGCCCTGGTGATGGCGCGGCCTTACTCCATGTACGAAAGCAAGGTTGTCCGGGATTACCGGGACGGCAAGGTGAGCAAGGAAGCTCTGGACAAGTGCAGCACCTGCGACATGAATGCAGAAGTCCGGGACGGGCTGAGTCAGGCCAGCAAAGCCCAGCTGGCAGAGAAAACCGGTGAGGAAATCGTGGATGCGGACATTGCCGGACAGATGGGGGAAAATCTATGAAAACCCTGTCCATACTCACCCCAACCTACAACCGGGCAGCATATTTGCCCAGGCTGTTTGCTTCCCTGTGCAGCCAGAAAAACAAGGACTTTCAGTGGGTGGTCATCGACGACGGCAGCACCGACGATACCCGGGAAGTGGTGGCGGGTTTTGCCCAGGCGGCGGACTTTCCCATTCTCTACAAACAAAAGAAAAACGGCGGAAAGCATACCGCTCTGAACTATGGCTATCAGTTTATCTATACCCCCCTTACCTTCATTGTGGACAGCGACGACTGCCTGACCCCGGACGCAGTGGAGAAAGTTCTGGCGGTCTATGAAACCTACCGGGAGGAACCGGATTTGTGCGGGTTCAGCTTCCTCAGAGGAAAGCCCGACGGCAGCTTCCTCAGTGACGGGCCGGTTCCTTGTGATGGGATGAAGGAAACCTTTGTCCAGTGCCGGATCAACCGGGGAATCGGCGGGGATATGGCGGAGGTGTGGTACACCCGCTGCCTGAAAGAATACCCCTTTCCTGTGTTTGCCGGGGAGAAGTTTCTGGGAGAGGACATTGTGTGGATTCGCATGGCGGAAAAATATCAAATGCGGTTTTTCAACGATGTGATTTATCTGTCGGATTATCTGGAAGAAGGGCTGACCAGAAACCGCAGAGCCCACAATCTGGCCTCCCCCAAAGGCTGTGCAGAGCGGGCCAGGGTGTTTCTCAGTGCGGATATCCACGGCCTGCCCCGGCTGAAAGCCATGATGCAGTACCAGGTTTACGGCAGATTTGCAGGGTTTACGCCTGGGCAGCTGTATGGAAAGGTCCGAGGAAAATGGCTGTTCCTGCTGACCTGGCTGCCGGGGGTGGGGCTCTACCATTGGTGGAAAGAGACGTACAGAAAGGAGAATGCCCATGGAACCGATTTTGATTTCGGTGGTGCTGCCTGTTTATAATGTGGCGGCCTATCTGGAGCGGTGCATCGAAAGCATTGTAAACCAGACCTACCAGAATCTGGAAATTCTGCTGATTGACGACGGTTCTACCGATAAAAGCCAGGAAATCTGCCGGAAATGGGCAGAGAAAGACAGCAGAATCCGGCACATCCGCAAGGAAAACCAGGGCCTGGGAATGGCCAGAAATACCGGGATGGAACTGGCCTCCGGAAAATACATCTGCTTTTTTGACAGCGATGACTATGTGGCTCTGGACGATCTGGAACAGTGCTGCGCTTTGGCAGAGCGGGAACAGGCAGATGTGGTAACCTTTGGGTTTTGCAGTGTAAGCAAAACAGGGCAAGTTGTGCAAAGGAGAATCCCCTGCCCGGAGCGGCTTGTCTATCAGGGGGAAGCGGTGCGGGAGGAATTTCTCCCGGAGCTGATAGCCCCGGATACGGCACGGGGAAAAGACAGCGGGCTGTGGATGAGCGCCTGGACTTCTTTTTTTCGGCTGGAACTGCTGCAAGAAAGTGGCTGGCAGTTTGTCAGCGAGCGGGTGGTGCTGTCTGAGGATCTTTACTCCCTGCTGCAGCTGTATGGGTTTGTGCAGAAGGTGGCGGTGCTGCCAAAAGCGCTGTATTACTACTGCGAAAATGAAACCTCCCTGAGCAGGGTCTATCGCCCGGACCGGTATGCCAGAATCAAGGACTGTTATGATGCCTGCATGGCAGTATGCCGGGAGCTGGGCTACAGCGAGGAAGTGCGCCGCAGACTGGCCTATCCCTATCTTTCCAATACCATTGCCGCGGCAAAGCAGATTTCCCAATCGAGGCTTTCCTGGGGGGAAAAGCGGCGGTATCTGGAGGCGATGATCGGAGACAGCCATCTTCGTCAGGTTTTGGCAAGGGCAGAGATGGGCAGGGATACCCTTGCCCGGAAGGTAGTGTTTTTCCTGTTCCGCAAAGGCTGGACGCTGCCCTGCATGCTTCTGCTGGCAGGAAAAGCGTATGCAGGCGCCGCCATCCGCCGGGGGATGAATTTTTCACTTTTCACAGGAAATTGTAATGCCCGGGGGAAAATCGGCGCATACTGATAATCCAGACCCCTTTTGTGCATCTGGGAGTTTCGGGGAGAGGAGAAGATCACATGGAAAACAGGAAAACTCTGACCCTGAATGCAAACCATTTGCTTTGTGCGGTCCTTCTTTTCGGGCTGTTCAGCGCCGACTTTTTCGGAAAGGTCTATAAACCGCTGATCTATGGGATTCCCGGACGGATCATTCATTTTTTCTACCTGATTTCCACCCTGGTGCTGGTGGTGATGGCCCTGTCCGGCCACTCCCAGCAGAGGAGAACACGCAGACGGTGGGCAGGGCAGTACTTTCGGTGGCAGATTCTGCTGCCGCTGGCAGTACTGGTGACAGCGCCGCTGTACAGCCTGTGGAGCAAACCCATTGCCCAGTTCGGCGTGTCTTACTGGAGCCGGTGGCTGTCGGAATTTTTGTTCCGGGGGTGCATGCTGGTTTCTGCCTGGTGTCTGTTTGTGATTCTGGGAGAAAAGACCATGGATCTGCTGACCAAAACCTTGCTGATCATCAGCGGCAGTTTGCTGGTGCTGGCGGTGTTCCGGTTCGGCCCGGGGCAGGTGCTGCAGGTACCGCTGGTGGTGGTGAAGCTGCTTCCGGAAAGCCGGGCCAGCCAGTTTCTGGAAACCAACCACATTTCCTTTACCCTGGGAATCTGCTATCTGTATTCCTATTTTCAGGGGGAAAAGACCCTTTCTGCCAGAGGTATTCGATTGCTGTCGCTGGTGTTTTTGTTCCTGGCAGGAAAACGAATCGGGCTGTTTGCGATTTTGTTCTCCCTGCTTCTGGGATTTCTGGTGAAAAAGCGGGGACTATCGAAAAAGCTGGTGGTGACGGTAGGCATCTGCGGGATGGCACTGTGCCTGATTTATCTGAACGAAATCTACAACAATTCCCTGATTTCTCTGCTGAACGAGAACAATATCTCCTGGAGTGGTCGGGATGCGGTGTTTCCCTATTTTACAAGAAGAAGCAGTTTTGATCCCGCTTTTCTGGGCTGGGGTCAGGGGGCCACATCCAAGATGCTGGAAAACATGTCCTACAAAGAGGTGGGAAACATGGTGGTGTTCCGGGGGCTGCACAACGACATCCTGAAACGGTATCTGGACTGGGGATTTGTGGGCTTTCTGGGATGGGCCTGGTATAACCTGCTGTTTCTGCCGAAGAAGGTTTTCCGCATGTACGGAAAGAAACCGGCCACGCTATATTTGCTGCTGCTGACCTATTCCTTTATCACCTATCTGACAGACAATACGGAAGGATATTTTGTGTTCCAGGTGGCGCTGATGGGAGCGGCATTGGTATATGCTTACTCCCGGGAGGCGCCCCGGATTTCAGGAGGCGAATAAAATGCGCATTGCCTTTTTATGCCGGACACCCATTCATGTTTTTCGCACCATCCAGCTCAAACGGCAGCTGCTGCCGGAAGCGGAGGGGGATGTGTATGTGTTTGACACCTTCCCGGAAAGCGGCGGGATTGCCCGGCGGTTACGGGAAACCAGAATGTTTGCCAATGTCTATGAAATCGAAGAAGAATCCTACCTGGTGCGGGGAAAAGCTTCGGATTTGCGGACATGCCTGAAACTGTCGGATTTTTCCCAGCTGCTGGAAGAACAGGATTATGACCAGCTGTTTGGCTTCAATATCTACGGCGCTTTCAACGATCTGGCGGTGACCCGGCTGAAAAAACACAACCCCAAGCTGATTTTTCACATGGTAGAGGATGGGCCGTCAATTTACCACATTGAGCGGCGAAAGCCCAAAACCAAGGCCTATCTGTATCCCGTGCTGGGATTGCAGGATGCCACCGACCATATTGATTTTTGGTGGTTCAGCTGCCCTAAGTGGATGGAGCCTTTCGGAACCGGGGAAAAGCGGCAGCTGCCCAGGGTGGACAAACAAGATGCCGCCTTGGTAGAAGCGGTGAACCATGTTTTTGGATACCGGGAAGTGCCCCAGCTGAAGGAGGCCAAGCTGCTGTTCATGGAGGAGTGCTACCGCAACGACGGTTTGCTGACTGAGGATTTGGACGTAGATCTGTTTGATGCCATCCGGCGGCGGTTCCCGGAAGAAAAGTGCCTGGTCAAACTGCATCCGAGAAGCCGGGAAAACCGGTTTGCAGATACCTTCCCGGTGATGACCCAGACCGCCGTACCCTGGGAGGTCTATGCTCTCAATGAGAATCTGGAAAACAAAATTCTCATTTCTCTGTCCTGCGCCACCATGATTTCCAGCAAGCTTCTCTTTGACGAGGAGCCTTGCTCGCTGATGCTGTATCCCATATTGGAGCAGAAAATCCGGGACAAAGCCACGGGGCGGCCCTATTTTACCCAAGAGCGAAAGCAGAAGCTGGAACTTCAAAGAACGCTCTACCGCAATCCCCAGCGGTTCCGGATTGCCCAATCCTTGGAAGAAGGGCAGCAGATCATCCAGTCCTGGCTGGATACCGCCCCTTTGGAGGGGATGGGCAGATGAAGAAAACATGGAAAAAACGGCTGAAAGAACACCTTCCTGATCGGGCAGTGTACCTGTACTTGCTTGCCCGGCAGCTGCCCGGGTTTGCCGCAGCCTGCATCCGGGACCGAAACCGGGAAGCGCCGAAGCTTCGCTTTTACGATGACCAGGAAACGGTGGACATGCTGATTTTTCAGAGGAAATCCCTGAGCCGGTTCGGAGACGGGGAGATTCGGTGGATGTTTGGGGTGGACCTGCCTTCCTTCCAGTCCTATTCCCCGGAACTGGCGGAGGAGCTGACCCGGGTATTTCAGTCCCGGGACGAAAATTTGCTCATCGGGATTCCCCGGGGGGTGGTGGACTGCAAGGAGTGTAACCTGTATGCCAAAATGCACTGGCGCACCATTCGGGGAGAGTTTTACAGCCGGATTCTACAGCTGGCAGACCGGGAGCGGATTTACTGCAATGCCAGCATCACCAGACCCTATATTGACTACCACGACCGGCAGGCCAGTGCCCGGCGGTTTGAGAACCTCCGGCGGCTGTGGCAGGGGCGGGACATTGTGATTGTGGAAGGGGAACGGTCCAAGCTGGGAGTGGGAAACGATTTGTTTTCCAATGCGGCCAGCCTTCGCCGGATTCTCTGCCCTGCCACCAATGCCTATGAAAAAATCGACGCCATTGAAGAGGCCATCCGGACCCATGTAAGAAAGGATACCCTTCTTCTGGCTGCCTTAGGGCCAACGGCCACGGTACTGGCGGCTCGGATGTGCGCAGGGGGCTATCAGATGGTGGATATCGGGCATATTGATGTGGAATATATCTGGTTTCTGCGAGGAGATCTTCTGCGCAAGCCCATTGCGGGAAAGCATGTGCTGGAAAGCGGTGTAATGGACTATCCCGGGCAGTATGAAGAGGAAGATCAGTACCAAGCCTCCATCCTATGCCGGGTTCTATGAGAAAATAACAGGATTTGTCCGGAAAGCGGGGGAAACCATGGGGAAAAAATATGATGCGCTTTCCCGGAATTTTCTGCTGTTTACCATCGGCTCTTTTGGACAGAAGGTGCTGTCGTTTCTGCTGGTGCCGCTGTACACCAGCCTGCTGACAAGTGAGCAGTACGGCCTGATTGACCTGGTTTCCACCGGCACAACTTTGCTGATTCCCGTGTTTACCGCCAACATTGCCGAAGCGGTGATGCGCTTTACTTTGCAGGAGCCGGACAACCGGGAATTTCTCAGCATCGGCGCCGGGGTGATGGCAAGAGGCACCGGCATACTTCTGGCGATTTTGCTGCTGCTGAGCACACTGCCGGGGATTCCGGGAAGCTATCTGGCGTGGACGTTTTTGCTGTACCTTTCCGGAAGCGTAAACGGACTGTATCAGAACTATGTCCGGGCGGTGGGACAGATTCGGGTATATGTGCTGAGCAGCCTGATTCAGACGGCGGTGATGCTGCTGAGCAATGTGGTGTTTCTGGTCTGGCTGGGCCGGGGGGTGGACGGGTATTTTCTGTCTCAGGTTTTGGGCACCTTTGCCGGGATTGGCTTCCTGGAAGGAACGCTGGGGATTGCCCGGAGGATTTGCTGGAAGGTTTCCGTAACGGCAGACACAGCCCGAGGTTTGCTTCGCTACAGCGTCCCCACCATTTTTACCGCCCTGGCCTGGTGGATCAATTCCAGTTTGGATCACTATTTTGTCACAGCCCTGTGCGGCATGGCAGCCAACGGCATTTATGCGGTGGCTTATAAAATCCCCAACATTCTGGGGGTGTTTCAGGGAATCTTTCAGCAAGCATGGACATTGTCGGCCATTACGGAATTTGACAGTCAGGACAGCGACGGCTTTTTCGGAAAAACCTATACCTACTACCAATGTACCATGCTGCTGATCTGCTGTGCCATGATTCTGGGAAACCGGGTGCTTTGCCGGATGCTGTTTGCCAAGGAATTTTTTCAGGCGTGGCGGTATGTGCCGGTGCTGCTGGCGGCATCCTTCTTCAGCGCCCTGAGCGGGTATCTGGGCAGTATTTTTGCCGCTGCCAAGGATACCAAGACCTGTGCCTACTCCACCGTTGCCAGTGCGGTGGTCAATGTGGTGCTCAATACGCTGTGGATTCCCCGGTATGGAATTTTGGGGGCAGCGGGCGCCACGCTGGCGGCTTACTTTGCCTCCTGGGGGATTCGGGCGGTGGTTTCCCGGAGATATATCCGGATGAAGTGCAGCTTTGCAAAAGACCTGGGTGGCTATTGCCTGCTGCTGGTTCAGGTGGGGGCGGCTCTGAAAGGAAACTATGGCATTCAGATTTTCACGGCGGCGGGGTTTTTGGGGCTGTATCTGCGACAATACCGGCAGGCGGCTGGGCAGCTGTTTACTTGGCTGAGGCAAAAGCGGAAAGGATGAAAGCATGATAAAAGTTTTGGATGTAACCCTCCGGGACGGTGGGTGTGTGAATGGCTTCAATTTCGGGCAGGGCTATATGGAGCGGATTCTCCATGCCCTGGAAAGTGCCCGGGTGGATGTGATTGAACTGGGCTACCTGGACGAAAAAGACGGCACCCAACGGGAGCGGACCCAGTTTTGCAGCGTAGAAGCCATCCGGCAGAATTTTCTGACTGAAAAAGTTCCGCTTCAGCAATATGTTGCCATGGTGGACTTTGGAAAATTCGACCTGCAAAAGCTTCAGCCACGGCAGGAAGGGGGCATTGACGGCATCCGTCTGGCCTTTCACAAAAAAGACTGGCATCAGGCCCTTGCTATGGGCCGGGTGGTTCTGGAGCGGGGGTATCAGCTGTATATCCAGCCCATGCTGACCCTGCGTTACTCGGATATGGAGCTTCTGGAACTGATTCAGGCGGTGAACCAGCAGCTTCCGGAGGCGGAAGGGTTTTATATTGTGGACAGTTTTGGAGAAATGCGGGGCACCGATGTGACCCGGCTGATGCAGATTGTGGATCACAACCTCAAACCCGAGATGACCCTGGGACTGCACAGCCACAACAATTTGCAGCTGTCCTACGCCAATGCCATGGCCCTGCTGGCCTACCCCACCAAGCGAAACCGGATGCTGGATGCGTCGGTGATGGGAATGGGAAAAGGCGCTGGGAACCTGAATACGGAACTGCTGCTGGAACACATGAATCTGTACCACGACGGGTATTACCGGATTGCTCCGCTGCTGGAACTGATCGACCAGGTGATTCGGGTGATTCATCAGGAACACTACTGGGGCTATGCGGCGGAATATTACCTGTCTGCGGTGCATCATTGCAGTCCCAGCTACGCTTCTCATTTTTACAACCGCCATATGCTGTCCATGGATCAGGTGGCCCAACTGCTGGAGGCCATTCCGGAGGAGAAAAAGATTTCCTTCGACAAAGAACTGGCAGAATCCCTGTACCGTTCGTACAATCGAAAACGCCAGCTGGACGACGGGGCAGTGCTGGAGGGGCTGGGCAAAGCCTTTTCCGGCCGGAGTGTGCTGCTGATTGCGCCGGGAAAATCCATTGCCCGGGAGAAAGAGAAGATTCTGCATCTGCTCTTTTCCCCGGAGGTGGTGTCTGTGGGGCTGAACCAATTTGTCTTTGACACCGACTTCGTGCTGACCACCCGTCCGGAGGTGTACCGGCAGGCCCTGCAGCGGGGCTGCCGGGTGATTGCACCTTCCAATATTGGCCGCACCAATGACGGTGCGGCGGTGATTGATTATGAAAAATGGATTGTAGATGGGGAGAAAACCCAGGATTCCTCCGGTGTTATGGGGCTGATGCTGGCAAAATCTCTGGGGGCTTGTGAAATTGTATTGGCTGGATTTGACGGATTCTCCGGGGATGTAAATGAAAACTACTGGGAGGCTGCCATGCGAAAGCCCATCTCTTCGGAGGAGGCTCAGGAGCGAAATGCCTTTTACCGTCAGCTGATTGCCCGAATTTCGGAAACCGTACCGGTGCGCTTCCTGACAAAATCCCGCTATCAGAGCATGTAAATGCAGCATCGTAAAAGCAAAAAATCCCACACATATCGGAAGATATGCGTGGGATTTTGCTTTATTCCGAAACTTCACCTTCGGTGATTGCCCGCATTTCCTTCTTGGTCTGGGCTTCATCGAAGCGGAGTACGCTGTGCTGCATACCGTCACCATAGATATCAACGGTATCGCCCTGATAGTTGGCCGGGCAAGTGCCGCTATCTACAATCTTCAAATCCGGCAGCATGGGAACCAGGGTCATCAGCAGTTCGGTGATTTCCGAGTTGGTCATACTGGTGGTGACCAGGGGCAGAACGACATTGGCGATGTCTTGAATTTCAGACAGGCTGCACTGCCGTACTTCTTCCAGCAGAGATTCAATCACCTGCCGCTGACGGCTGGTACGGGTGATGTCGCTTTCATTGTCTCCGGCGGCTTTGCGCATCCGGGCGTAGCACAAGGCGGCCATGCCGTCCAGGTGGGCAGGACCCGGCTCCACATCGTAGAGCACCCACACATCGTCGGCGTTGAGATAATCGGCTTCCGCTTCCGTAAGCTCCACATCTACGCCGCCCAGCATATCCACCACCTTGATGAAGGCGTCGAAGCTGACTTCAAAGTTGTGGTCTACCTCAACGCCAAAGTTGTTGTACAGGGTCATGTTCATCAGTTCCATGGAGCCGGCAGGGCCGTCGCCATAGATCGAACCCAGGTGGTAGATAGTGGTCAGCTTGATCCGGCCGCCGTAGTGTCCCTTATAGTCGGGCATCTTCACGAAGGAGTCCCGCAGAAAGGATGTCATGGTCAGGGTCTTGGTGTAGGTGTTCAGGGTGCAAAGAATGGAAGTGTCCGCAAAGCGCTCTTCCTCACCCTCCCGGCTTGCCTGTCCTACCAGCAGGATATTCAGGTAATCGGCGCTGGAAGGCACATGGGGCGGCTCTGTGGTTGCCTCTGTGGTGGCTTCCGTTGTTTCCGTAGGGGCGGTGGTTGCTGCAGTGGCTTCCGTAGTGGCCTGGGTATAAACAATGTCCGGCACATCCACATGGTTGATCTTATTCAGCATGGAATTATAATAGATCACAGCGGCAATGGCCAGAGCAGCCAGCAGCACAATGATGACCACAAGGACAATCAGCAGGATTTTTCCTGCAGAAGGGGATTGCTTTTTTCGTTCAAAATGTCCGCTCATGTAAAACCTCCCAATATCGCGGTGGGACCTGAGAACAGGTTGAAAATCGGCTCGGTGACAAAGACCGGTAATCCATATCCCAGAACTTGCACTTCTTTTGGATATTCTCGGGTACTATACCACGATTTCGGTGGTTTTGTCAACTGTTTTGGGGATTTGCGCGGTAAGGACGATGTCCCAAATCGTGGAAAAAGAAAAGTGGGAAGATTCTTCTTCCCACTTTTACACTTCTTTGTACATGCCGGAGGCATCGTCCTTGCGGACATTGTCGGCTACCTCCAGGACCTCCACGGCCACAGTACGGGTGCCCATGGAGATTTCAATTCTGTCGCCAACTTTTACATCGTAGCTGGCTTTGACGACCCGCCCGTTGACACTGATGCGGCCGTTGTCGCAGGCTTCGTTGGCTACGGTGCGGCGCTTGATCAGGCGGGAGACCTTCAGAAATTTATCCAGTCTCATAGCTTACTTGGCAACGGTATCCTTCAGGGCCTTGCTGGCGTTGAAGGAGGGAATCCGGGTGGCGGGAATCTCGATGGGAGCCTTGGTGTGGGGGTTGCGGCCGATCCGGGCTTTCCGGGACTTGGTTTCAAAGGTGCCGAATCCGCTCAGCTGCACCTTTTCACCGTTGACCAGGGCGGCGGTGATGGCGTCAATGGCTGCGTTGAGAACTCGCTCGGTATCTTTCTTTGTCAGGCCGGCGCTTTCTGCGGCCACGGTAATCAATTCGGTTTTGTTCATGGTATGCGATCCTCTTTCCTGTATGGCAAAATCGAAGATAGATTAACATAACTATTGGGAAAATGCAAGCAATTTTTGGAAAAAATATTACAATCTCAGAAGTTTTGCGATTTTTTCTCCTTTGGGCAGGAGCAGACAGTCTTCCCGGGTGATGGCTTTCAGGGCAGCGGCAGACACACAGTAGACTACCACGCCTACGCTGATGGGCAGGAAGCACAGCAGCAGCCGGCTGGTGATGCCCAGATGCTCCAGGCCCCGCAGTGCGGCATATACAAAAACGCCCATAATTCCGGACGCCACAAAGGGACGCAGCAGATTCTTGATAATGGCCGGAGGGTTGTCCAGCAGGGTGCGGATGGAGTACACGTTCAGTGCCGTGATGGACACATAACACAGCAAGATACCGATGGGGGTGCCCAGAATGCCGATGTGGGGATTGCCGGTGAGGATATACACTGCGATCAGATTCAGTATGCCGCCAACGAGCATATTGCACACCGGACGTCCTGCATGACCATGGGCCTGCATGATGGCAGTGGTCACCAGAACCACTGCATTGAACAGAATGCTGACGCCCAGGATTGCCATCAGCTTGGTGGCGAGCGTGAGATTATCTCCCGTATACCCGCCCAACAGAGCCGTGACTGGCCGGGCCAGCAAAGTCAGACCCACAGCACAGGGCATGGACACCAGACCGGTGATTCGGGCGGCGGATTCTTCTGTCAGCTTGGCTTCCTGACTGCGGCACAGGGTCAGCTGGGAGGTGATGACTGGGATGATACTGATGGTAATGGGGGTAATGAAGGCACAGGGCATGTTGTAAATGGTCAGGGTCATGCCGTAGATGCCCCGCATCGTGTCTGCTGCAGACTGGGTGTAGCCCAGGTTCAGAAGCTGACCCATGTAGATTTTGGTTTCCAGCATGGTCAGAAACTGCAGCACAGCGGAGCCGATGGTAATGGGCACAGCGATCATCAGCAGGCTCTTGGTAATGTCCCCGTAGGAGCGGGGAACTTCCCCGGTTTCCGGCATGAGCACGAAGCTTCCCCGGAATTTGCTGAACAGGTAGATGGAAGAAACCAGGCAGCTGACGGTGACACCCAGAATCGCGCCGCCAGCGGCCAGAGGGATGCTCCGGGTGGTTTTCAGGAAGGCCAGAGCAGCAATCATGCCCACAACCAGCTTGGTTGCGGCTTCCAGTACCTGAGATACCGAGGTGGGGATCATATTGCTCTGTCCCTGGAAGAAGCCCCGGTAGGTGCTCATAATGCAGATCAGCAGCACACAGGGGCCCAAAAAGCCGATGGCGGCCCAAGCGTCGGGCTGATTCTGAAACTGGGCCAGCTGGCGGCAGAATACCGTCATCAGCAGGCTTCCGGTAATGCCCAGCCCCAGGAAGATGCCCCGGGCGGTGTTATAGATGCGCCGCACTTCGTTGTAATGGTGCAGGGAACTGGCCTGGGAGATCATCCGGCTCATGGCCACAGGCAGACCTGCGGTGGAGATCATCAGAAGCACGTTGTAAATATCGTAAGCGGTGTTGAAGTAGCCGAACCCCTGTTCGCCGATGATGGCGTTCAGGGGGATTTTATACAGTGCGCCGATTACCTTGACAATGGCGGTGGCCATGGCCAGCATGGCGGTGCCTTGGAGGAAATTCTGCTTTTTCTGGGGATCGGACATAGGGAGCCTCCTTACTTGGCTTCGTCAAACAGCTGGGGGATGGCGTAGGTGGTCAGCTCCTGCACCACTTCCTTCAGGTCGATGGTGGGGAATTGGCCGTTCTGGTAGAGAATCTTACCCCGAACCATGGTCATGGCTACATCGCCGCCCTTGGCGGACCAGAGCAGACCGTTGAGCACATTGTGGCAGGGCATCAGGTGGGGAGCAGAGAAGTCAATCAGAGCCAGGTCTGCGTCCATGCCCACCTGGAGCATGCCGCACTGGCTGCTGCGGCCCTGGGCCTGGGCACCGGTGACGGTGGCCATCATCAGTGCTGCGGGGGCGGGCAGGGCGGTGGGGTCGCCTTTTTCCTTCCGGGCAGACATGGCGGCAAAGCGCATGACTTCAAACATGTCCAGATTGCCGCTGGCAACGGCACCGCCGGTACCCAGGGCCACGTTCATCCCCGCCTGGACGGATTCCAGAATGGGGGTGGAGGGCAGGCCGGACTTATAGGCGGTCAGAGGGGTTGCCACAGCGGATACTTTCTTCTTCCCCAATAGTTTACGCTCCTGGGGTTCCAGGTATGTACAGCCTACTGCGGTTGCGGGAACATTGAACATATTGTGACAGTTCAGCAGCTCGCCGGGGCCCATGCCGGTACGGTCCAGACAGGAGTCCACTTCGCCCTGGGTCTCTGCCAGGTGCAGCTGCATGCCGATGCCCGCTTCCCAGGCATAGCCGGAAAGGGCTTCCCAGAGCTTATAGTTGCTGGTGTACTCGGCGTAGATGCCAGCGTCAATTTTGATGCGGCCCTGGTCATAATCGTGCCATTTTTCCACGACCTTCACCAATTCCTGGCACTGTTCGTCGGTTTCAAAGTCGAAATCCTCATTCTGGTCGATAAAACGGTAACTGGACAGAGCCAGGTTGGCCTTGATGCCGGACTGGGCCACGGCCTCGGCAGTGGCACCCGGGTAGTAATACAGGTCAGAAACGGAGGTAACGCCGAAGCGAAGGCACTCGGCAATGGACAGCAGGGCAGCGGCCTTGGCGCTGCGGGAGTCCATCTTGGCTTCCTTCTGAAGCAGTGCCTGCAGGGCTTCCGTATTGCCCAGGTCGTCGGTATAGCTGCGCAGCACGGAGGTTGCCAGCTGGGTATGGCAGTTAATCAGGCCCGGAATGGCTACCATGCCGGTGCCGTCGATGATGGTTTTTGGGGCTTCTTCCGGGGGCGTTTTGGAAATGGAGACAATTTTGCCATCCTGGATGCCAATATAGGCACCGAAGAGCACTTCCATTTTGGGATTCATGGTCACGGCGGTGACGTTGGAAATCAGCGTATCCAAATCAGATGCTTCCTTTCGTAGGCAGTGTTATTTCATCAGGGAGAAGAGTTCTCGCTTCTGCTCCAGGACGGAGTCCAGCATTTCGATGTACTGTTCCGGGAATTTGGGGTTGTGGAACCGGCGCAGGCTGCCGTCGGGCAGATTGACCTTATTCATACCGCCGCCGCCCAGGGAGAGAATGGTGTGGACCTCTTCCATCATGTAAATGTTGTACAGGCAGTCCAGACCGTCGCGGCTCCAGCCCACATTTTCAAAGCTGCCGGACATGTACTTCTGGCGGTAGAGGTAGTAGGGCTTGTAGCCCCAGGCGCGAAGGGACTGGTTGGCGTAGGCAACCATCTTCCGGACGGTGTCGGCATCGGGCAGATTGTCCCGGCGCTCAAACAGATCGGCCCCTTTTTTCAGGGCCAGGGTATGTACGGTGATATTGGCAGGGCGAAGATTTCCCACGGCATCCAGGGAGCGGCAGAAGCCCTCCAGGGTATCCAGGGGAAGTCCTGCAATCAAGTCCATGTTGATGGCGGAAAAACCGGCGTCTACCGCCTGGTCATAGGCCCGCAGAATGTCCTCGGTTTTATGAATCCGGCCGCAGGCCCGTAGAACTGCATCTTCCATGGTCTGGGGATTGATGCTCATCCGGTCAGCGCCATGGGTGCGGATGGCTAGAAGCTTTTCTGCATCCAGGGTATCCGGGCGGCCGCCCTCCACGGTAAATTCCAGACACCGGCTCAGGTCGAAGCTTTCATGGATGGTATCCAGCAGGCGGATCATCTGGGGAGTAGACAGGGTGGTGGGGGTGCCGCCGCCGATGTAGAGGGTGCGCACCTGTTTGCCGGAGCCTTTCAGAAGTTTTCCGGTGAGCTGGATTTCCTTCAGCAGGGCCTGCAGGTAAGGTTCCAGCAGCTCGGTTTTCTTGCCGATGGTGCGGCTGACAAAGCTGCAATAGGCGCAGCGGGTGGGGCAGAAGGGAATGCCGATGTAAACCGACAGGTCGTTATCTTGCAGAAGCTCGGCGGCCCGGACGGTGGAGAGGGAACAGTCAACGGCCAGCTTGCGCCGATCTTCCGTCACATAGTACACGTCCTTCAGCAGCTTGTCCGCAGACTTGGGGGTGCCGCCTTCCAGCATGTGCTTGGTGGTGATTTTGGTGGGGCGAACCCCGGCCAGAGCGCCCCAGGCAGGAACTTCCGGCAGCAGCTGCCGGGCGGCCAGGTAGTAGCTTTGCTGCAAGACCCGGCGGCGCAGCCGCACGGTTTCCTCACTGGCTTTGATCCGGCGGCAAGCTGTGGCGGTTTTGCCCTCCAGGGTGATTTTGGCGGTGGCGGTGAGCCAGGTATTGCCCCGATGGAGGGCAGATGTGGCCTGGCCCTGGCTGCCCTCCGGGAACAGCGCCAGTTGCAGCTGCTCCACGGCGTAGCGGTCATCGTGACCGACAAGTGTTAGCTTCATAAAATTCCTCACAGGCGAGGAAAAACCGGAACACAGGCCGGTTTTTCTTCAACGCATATACGGATTGTACCGCTTTTCTTCGGATAAAGTTGTCGATTCTCCATGACCGGGCAGGACCCAATAGTCGGTGGTAAACTCTGACAGCCGGTGCAGGGATTTGGTTATGGCGTTCCAGTCGCCGCCAGGCAGGTCCGTCCGGCCGCAGCTTCCGGCAAACAGGGTATCGCCGGAAAACAGTACGTCCGCCACTGCAAAACAGACGGAGCCAGGAGTATGTCCCGGGGTGTGCAGAACGGAGATATCCAGCCCTGCCAGGTGCAGCTGCATGCCGTCAAAAAGATCGTCGGTACGGTACAGGGTGCCGGCGGTCATGGCAGGAGGCATGGACAGATCTTCCGGGCAAAGATAGACCCGGCACTGGGTTTCGGCAACCAGATCTTTGACTGCTCCCACATGGTCAAAGTGTCCATGGGTCAGCAAAATGGCCTCCAGAGTCAGATCCAGGGATTTCAGGGTGTTCAGAATAATTTCGGGGGTATAGCCCGGGTCGATGACGCAGCAGGTCTTGGAAGCGTCGTCATGGAGGATGTAGCAGTTGGTCTGGTAAGCTCCCAGAACCAGAGGATGAATGGTACGCATAGAAATCCTCCTTAGCTGCGTCTGGGGGTGTCCATCAGCTGGTCGGTGTCCAGAATCAGGGTCACCGGACCGTCGTTGACGGAGGCAACTTTCATATCCGCACCAAACTGACCGTGCTGAGGCGGATAGCCCAACTCTGCGCAGATGGAAAGGAATTTCTCGTACAGTTCGTTGCCCAGCTGAGGCGGGGCAGCTTCGGTAAAGCTGGGACGGCGGCCCTTGCGGCAGTTGCCATAGAGGGTGAACTGGCTGACCACTAGCACCTGGCCGCCAACCTGTTCCAGTCCTAGGTTCATTTTGCCCTGGTCATCTTCAAAAATTCGCAGGCTCAGGGCTTTTTCGGCCAGATACCGGCACTGGGCCTCGGTATCCTCCGGGCCGATGCCCAGAAGAATCAGAAACCCTTTGCCAATTTGCCCCACCACCTGATTGTCAATGGTGACGCTGGCGGAAGATACTCTTGTTAACACAGCACGCATTTTTTGTATCTCCTTCTATGGGGTTAATTCTGGCCTCTGCGGGAACCGGTCACATCCCGGATATTCAGCAGCTTCTGACGAATGGTTTCCAGCTCGCTGACGTTCTTGACCTCGAAGCGGACGGTGAACATACTGCGCCCGCCGGGCAGGTCTTTGCCCACCAGCTCCTTCACCCGGACCCGGGCGGAGGTCATCACTGTGGCAACGTCCAGCAGCAGGCCGTCCCGGGTGATGCAGTCCAGTTCCAGGGTGGTTTCAAAGGGCTGCTCTTCCTGGTTGGCCCAGCGTACCCGCACCCAGCGGGCTGCCTGGCGGGGATCGTTGCGGCCCTGGGTGTTGGGGCAGTCGGCCCGGTGAATGCTGACGCCGAAGCCCTTGGTAATGAAGCCCACAATGGCATCCCCGGGGACGGGGGTGCAGCATTTGGCGAATTTGATCATGCAGGAGTCGATGTCTTCCACGATGACGCCGTTGACGGCGTGGCGGTTCTGGGCCACGGCCTCAGAGTCAGGCTTGAACCGCAGAGGACTCTGGGGCAGCTTCTCTGCGGACTGAGCTTTTACTGCCCGATTGATGTCGTCCCGAATCCGGCCCACGGCTTTGGTGGCGGTGAGGCCGCCGTAGCCGATGGCGGCGTACATATCGTCCCAGTTTTCAAAGGACAGCTTTTTCAGCAAGTGGCTTTCCAGTTCCGGGTCGAACAGCGCGGTCAGGGGCAGACCTTCCCGCTTCATTTCTGCTTCAAAAGAGGCGCGGCCGTGGATGATGTTTTCCTCCCGCTTCTCCTTCTTGAACCACTGCTTGATCTTGGTACGGGCCTGGTTGCTCTTGCAGATGGTCAGCCAGTCCCGGCTGGGGCCTTTGGCGGACTTGGAGGTGAGAATTTCCACAATGTCGCCGTTTTTCAGCTTGGCATCAATGTTGGCGATGCGGTTATTCACCTTGGCGCCGATCATGGAGTTGCCAACGCCGGAGTGAATGGCATAGGCAAAGTCAATGGGGGTAGAGCCGGCAGGCAGGGAGACAATCCGGCCCTTGGGGGTGTAGACGAAAACTTCGTCGTCGAACATGTCGATTTTCAGGGATTGGACAAATTCCTCGGCGTCGGAATCCTGCTGGCTTTCCAGCAGACGGCGAACCCACTCGAAATCCTTTTCCGAGCCGGCACCAGTGCCCTGCTTGTACTTCCAGTGGGCTGCGATACCGTATTCGGCGGTTTCGTGCATTTCCCAAGTGCGGATCTGGACTTCAAAGGGAATGCCCTGGGAGCCGATGACGGTGGTGTGCAGGGACTGGTACATGTTGGGCTTGGGGGTGGAGATGTAGTCCTTGAACCGGCCGGGAACCAGATTGAACAGGTCATGGACATGGCCCAGCACGTTGTAGCAGTCGGGAATGGTGTCCACAATCACCCGGAAGGCGTAGATATCGTACAGCTCGTCCATGGTTTTGCCCTGGGCCTGCATTTTCCGGTAGATGGAGTAGACGTGCTTGATCCGGCCGTAGGTCTTGTTGCGGATGCCCATGCTGTCCAGGCGTTCGGTGATCTTCTGCTGAATGGTATTCATGAAGGTCTCGTCCTGCTCTTTATGGGCCTGCAGGTAGGACATGATCTCATCATAAGCTGCCGGGGCCAGATAGCGCAGGGACAGGTCTTCCAGCTCCCATTTGATCCGCTGCATACCAAGACGGTGGGCAAGGGGGGCGTAGATGTCCATGGTTTCCCGGCACTTTTTGATCTGCTTTTCCGGGGTCTGGTACTGCATGGTGCGCATGTTATGCAGACGGTCGGCGATTTTGATCAGCACCACCCGGATGTCCTTGCTCATGGCCATGAACATTTTGCGCAGATTCTCCATCTGTTCTTGCTCGGAAGTGGAGAAATTGGCCCGGGTCAGTTTGGTAACGCCTTCCACCAGTTCGGCTACGGTGGTGCCGAAGATTTTTTCAATATCTTCATGGGAAGCGTCGGTATCTTCAATGCAGTCGTGGAGCAGAGCGCCCAGAATGGCATCCCGGTCCAGTCCCATTTCCGCTACGATCTGGGCAACTGCCAGAGGGTGGATGATGTAGGGTGAGCCGTCTTTGCGCTTCTGATAGCGGTGTTTGGCGTTGGCGTATTCGACTGCTTTTTCAACCAGTTCCATGTCCGCATCGGTCAGATGCTTGGAAAGGGCGGCTTTCATGGAGGCATAGTGTTCTTCAAAAGTTTCCACGGTATATCAGCTCTCTTTCGCTTGCAGCAGGTGCTGCATGGTGGGGCTTGTATTCAAGTCGGCTTTGCCCGGTGCCGGGGTGAGCCGAATGGCAATGTACTTATGCAGCCGGGTCAGTTCCAGCAGACCCACATCCCGGAAAATATCCAGGCAGGTCATCATCTGGCCCAGGCTCAAAGGATGGTTGGACCAGCGGACGATTTTCCGGCACAGGCAGATGGGGGATTCCTGAATGGAAGGCCCGCCGCAGGCCAGATATTTCCACACAATGGCCAGTGTGGCTCTGGCAGGCAGCAGCTGAGCGGCAGCCTGGGGGGTGATCCGGTTCTCCTGCAAGGCGCGGTAGCCGGAAACATCCATGGAGCAGGCTGCGGCGCAGCTGGGGCGGATGTCCAGTACGTTCATCTGCACGCTGCGCTCTCCCCGGTACTCGTTGATCTGGGGGGTAAAGGCAATATCCACCAGATCTCCCGTCTGAACAGACGCACTCTGGGGGTCGGCGGAAAAATAAATGGCGTTGATGCCGTGGCGGCCACTGCGCAGGCGCAGACGCATATGCCGTCCGCCGCCGACCATGGTGATGCGCTCGATGGTGAGATTTTTCATCATCAGCACCGGTTTGGGACAGCCGTTGCCGCAGGGTTCCAGCACGTTGGTGGAGGTAATGTTAGACAGGGTCAGCAGCTCCGGCGCAATGGCACAGTCGATATCCAGAGTGGTTCTGGGGGTGTCATCGGAGTAGAATCCGGCAGCCAGAGCGCAGACCTGACGGCGAAATTCCGCAATGTTATCCCGGTGAATGGTAAAACCGGCAGCCAGTTCATGTCCGCCGTAGCTTTCCAGCAGGGGAGACAGGGCGCTTAAGGAGGCGAAGAGGTTGAAGCCTCCATGGCTGCGGGAACTGGCTTTGCCGTGGTCACCATCCAGACAGATCAGGAAGGTGGGGCAGGCATATTCCTCGGCAATCCGGCTGGCCACAATGCCAACCACGCCCTGATGCCAGCTTTCGTCTGCCAGCACGATGGCTTCCGGGGGCCGTCCGGCGGGAAGCATGGACACCGCCTGACGGTAGATTTCCGATTCTACCGCCTGGCGCTGGCGGTTCAGTTCACACAGCTGGCGGGCCACATTCTGGGCTTTGGCAGGATCTTCCGTCAGGAACAGATCCAGAGCCAGGTCAATCTGGCCCATGCGGCCAGCGGCGTTGATTCGGGGGGCCAGAATAAAGCCGATGGAGGAAGAATTGATGGAGTCCGGGCAGCATCCGCTTTCCTCCATCAATGCGGCAAGTCCGGGGCGGCGGGTATGGGCCAGGGCTTCCAGTCCCCGGGAGACGAATACCCGGTTTTCCCCCTGCAGGGGCATCACATCCGCTACGGTTCCCAGGCAGACCATGTCGGCATATTCCGACAGCACTGCCTCCTGGTCACCGCTCAGGGCGGCAGCCAGCTTGAAGGCCACGCCTACGCCGGAGAGATTCTTATGGGGATATCCCCCGTCAACCCGGTGGGGGTCCACCACCGCAACGGCCTGGGGCAGGGTATCCTTGCACTCGTGGTGATCGGTGATCACCAGATCAATGCCCAGCTCCCGGCAAAGCTGGGCTTCCTCCACGGCGGTAATGCCGCAGTCAACGGTGATAATCAGCTTGACACCGGCGGTGTGGAGCTGCTCAATGGCGATGGGGTTCAGGCCGTAGCCCTCTTCCAGCCGGCCGGGGATATAGCTGATGCAGTCGGCGCCGTGGCGGCGCAGAAAGTCTGTCAGCAGGCAGGTGGAGGTGATGCCGTCCACGTCATAATCGCCAAAAACCGCAATTTTTTCCCCCTGGGCCATGGCCAGGGCCACCCGACCGGCGGCCAGGTCCATATCCGTCATCAAAAAGGGGTCCAGAAGGGGGGCGCTGCAATCTAAGTAAGCGCTGGCCATGGCGCTGTCCCGGATTCCCCGGGAAGCCAGAATCATGGCTGCCAGCGGGGCATAACCGGCTCCCACCAGGGCGTTGACAGCACCGGCTTCCGGTTCGTTCACATTCCAAATTCCGTATTTCACCTTGTTACACATCCAATAATTACATTTTCACTACATTATAGCAAAAATGAACGGGATGTACAATAGGGAGGTGGGAATTTTGTTGGAAATGTGGAAGAATATCTGGTGCATCCCAGGGTGAGAAAGTCAAAATGTGTCATCTTTCTTCCGATCCGGGACAATTTGGGTAGCAGTGACCGCCAGCATGGGCGCTAAGATCATGCCGCCGATGCCCCAGAGCTTGTATCCGGCGTACAAGGCCATCAGGGTGATCAAAGGGTCCAGGCCCAGATGACGGCCTACCAGTTTCGGTTCCAGAGCCGAACGGATCAGGGATGCGGCAATGTAAATGCCCAGAATTCCGATGGCCCGGGGGCTGTCCCCCTGAAGCAGGCACACCAGGCTCCAGGGCAGCAGAACCGTGCCCGTACCCAGCACCGGGAAGGCATCCACCAAAGACACACCCAATGCCCAGAACACCGCATAGGGAATCCGCAGCAGCACAAAGCCCAGCAGCAAAATTACAAAGGTGACACCCATCAGCTTGCACTGGGCCAGCAGCCAGCCCCAGACGGCATGCTTCATCCGTTTCCAGGCGTCCACCAGAGGCCGCAGTTTTTCCCGGGACAGCCGCCGCAAAAGCCAAAGCTTGATTTTTGGCAGTTTTGCGGATATCATATAACCAGATAGAACTGCAGTGCCCAGACTCAGGGCGCTGTCCGGCACATGGCTGAGAAGACTCCCTGCCAGCCCCAGAAGATACCGGACAGCCCGGTTCAGCAAGGCTGCGCCGTCGGAAAACAGGGCGTTCACATTTTCCTGAAGCAGCGGACGCATGCTTACCGGGGTATGGTTGGACAGATCCAGCATCCACCGCTGAATCAGAGAGACGCTGGACTGGGCGGTCTGCTCCAGGTTGGGAAGCACCCCGGCTAAAGCCCCCAGCTCCCGCACCAGGAAGGCGCACAGCAGAAGCAGAAGCATGGCCACAATGCAAAAGGCCATACTCACCCCGATCCCGGAACTGATTCCCCGGGGGATGCGGCCGTATTTTTGCAGGGAAGATACCAGTGGCTCCGCTGCCAGCGCCAGGAGAGTTCCCAGCAGGAAGGGAGAAAACAGGGGCAGCAGGTAGCGCAGGGCGAACCAGACGATGAGAAACACCGTCAGAAGAGACAGAACTTTTTTGATTCCGGGTAGCATAAAATTTCCTCCTTTCCTGTGAAATGGGGGTTGCTTTTTTAGGAATCTATGCTACAATACTTACTGGAAAAACAAATGTTGCTCTAGTGCACACAATTAGAAAACCTTTAGGAGGTCAACCAGGATGACAAAACCCAAATATTACATCGTTGAGGCATCTGCTTTGCCGGAGGTGTTTTTGAAGGTTGCAGAGGCCAAGCGCCTGCTGTCCACTGGGGAGGCATCCACTGTCAACGAGGCTACCCGGATGACGGATATCAGCCGCAGTGCTTTTTATAAGTATCGGGATTCGGTTTTGCCGTTTCAGAATATGATGACGGGGCGGATTATCACCTTCCAGCTGTTGCTCCATGATGAGCCGGGACTGCTGTCTGAGCTTCTGCAAGTCTTTGCCAGTGCCAAAGCCAATATCATTACCATCAATTCCATCGTGCCCACCAATGGTACTGCGGTGGTGACGATCTCTGCCGAGACCATGGATTTGACGGTGACATTGGAAGAACTGCTCAACCAGCTCCAGGCATTCCCTGGCGTGGTGAAGGCGGAAGTTCTGGCCGGATAAAAGATAGCAAACAGGATGTCTTGAAGACTGCTGCCTCCGGGCGGCAGTTTTTTATGCCGGAACCGGGAAGAAATGGAACGTAAGGTTCGTCACCATTCGCCCCGGGTGACATACGATAACCTGGGAGGGATCGATATGCTAATCGTACAGAAATACGGAGGAACTTCGCTGGCGGATGCCCAGCGCATCGGCAATGCCGCTGGCAGAGCGGTGGAATTGGCCCGGCAGGGTAACCAGGTGGTTGTGGTGGTCTCCGCCCAGGGGGATACTACGGATTTGCTGATTGAAAAGGCTCTCCAGATCAACCGGCAGGGTGCTGCACGGGAGATGGATGCTTACCTTGCTGCCGGGGAACAGATGTCGGCGGGGCTCATGGCCATGGCCATCGGCGCCATGGGCTATCCGGCGGTGAGCATGACCGGCTGGCAGGCAGGGATTGCCACTGACGGGGTTCATGGCAATGCCAGAATTGTCAACGTGGATACCTGCCGCATCCGGCAGGAGCTGGATGGGGGGAAAATCGTGGTGGTGGCAGGTTTCCAGGGGCTTGACCCGGAAGGAGACATCACCACCCTGGGCCGGGGCGGCTCGGATACTACGGCAGTGGCTCTGGCGGGATACCTGCACGCAGACAAATGCCAGATCTTTACCGATGTAGACGGTGTTTACGACCGGGACCCCCGGCTATACTCCGATGCAGTCCGATTCGGGCGGATCGGGTATGAAAAGATGCTGGGCCTCATCGAAAACGGCGCTCAGGTGCTCCATGACCGCAGCGTGGAACTAGCCCGGGAATTCGGCATCCCGTTGGAGGTTCTCTCGGCCTTTACCGGGGAGCCGGGAACCATTGTGGGCTAGCTGGAATAATCCTACCCAGCTGGGGCATAAGATATTCCGTCAGGCAGAGAAAATTCGGATTTAGCCGATTTTTTCGGAAAAGGCCTTGACAAGTCCGAATACCTGTGATAAAATGCTCGGGTAATAAAGAAGGCTGAACATCCGCCTCACCGTAAGCTTGTGCAAAACGGTTCATATTCCACGTTCCCCACTTATGGGAGATGCTGCGAATTGTGCGGATGCTTTGGCATCCGCTTTTTTGTTGTTTATCTGGAGGTGCTTACCATCGCAAAGTTAGATCATCAGCTCAACGAGGAGATCCGGGACAAGGAGATTCGCCTCATCGGTGCCGACGGTGCCCAGCTGGGCATTATGTCCGCCGCCCAGGCCAATGCCATGGCAGAAGAACAGGGCATGGATCTGGTGAAGATTTCTCCCAATGCCGTCCCTCCCGTCTGCAAGATTATGGATTATTCCAAGTTCTGCTTCGATCAGAAGAAGCGGGAAAAGGAAGCCAAGAAAAACCAGCGGGTTGTGGAAATCAAGGAAATCCGTATGAGTCCCAGCATCGATACCAACGACTTTGATACCAAGGTTCGTGCGGCCCAGAAATTCCTGAGCGACGGCAACCGGGTGAAGGTCAGTGTCCGCTTCCGCGGCCGTGAGATGGCGCACACCAATCTGGGTGAAAAGCTGCTCATGGACTTTGCCCAGGACTGCGCTGAGATCGCCACCATGGAGAAGAATCCCAAGCTGGAAGGCCGCTTCATGGCGATGTTCCTGACCCCCAAAAATAGCAAGTAAGTATTTCATACTTTATACAAAAGACAATGGAAGGAGAACCACCTATGCCCAAGCTGAAGACCCATAGCGGTGCAAAGAAGAGATTCAACCTGACCAAGACCGGTAAGGTTAAGAGAGCGCACGCTTACAAGAGCCACATCCTGACCAAGAAGACCACCAAGCGTACCCGCCATCTGCGTGCTACCGCTTACGCCGATATGACCAATATCGACGCAATCAAGAAGATGATTCCCTACAAGTAAGGCAGAAGGAGGATACGAAAAATGGCAAGAGTTAAAGGCGCAATGATGACGCGCAAGAGAAGAAATGCTACCCTGAAGCTGGCTAAGGGCTATTGGGGTTCCAAGTCCAAGCACTTCAAGATGGCCAAGCAGCAGGTCATGAAGTCCGGCAACTACGCTTTCAAGGGCCGCAAGCTGAAGAAGCGTGACTACCGCCGTCTGTGGATCACCCGTATCAGCGCTTCCGTCGCTCCCTACGGCATGAACTACTCCACCTTCATGAACGGCATCAAGAAGGCCGGCATCGAGATGAACCGCAAGAGCCTGTCCGAGATGGCTATCCAGGACGCAGCTGCTTTCGCTGCTGTCGTGGAGAAGGCTAAGGCTGCTCTGAACTAAGCAAAATGCTAAGAAACCCTGCTGAATTTTCAGCAGGGTTTTTCCGTTGGAGGGATGGTATGGAACTGAAATGGACGGCCCGGCGGGAGGGAAAACTGTCGTCGTTTCTGCTGGGAGAACTGCGGATGTCCGCAGGACTGATGAACAAGTACAAATGGGGCGACGGCATCCGGGTCAATGGGGTGCCCCAGAGAACCAACTATCCCGTGAAGCCCGGGGATATCATCACCGTTTCCTGGGAGGAAATGCCCCCGGATTACCCGGCGGAGGATGGAGCTTTGACGGTCCTGTACGAGGATGATTTCCTCCTGGCGGTGGACAAGCCTGCCGGGATGCTGATTCATCCGTCCCATTCCCAGAACACCGGAACCCTGGCAAACCTGGTTTATGGATATTATCAGAAAACCGGGCACAGCGGGGCCTTCCATCCCATGACCCGGCTGGATCGGGATACCTTCGGCATTGTGCTTTTGGCAAAAAATGCCCATGTCCATAATCTGCTGCAGCAGGTGCCCATTCAGAAAACCTACCATGCCCTGACCTTCGGCGGGCCGGAGGAAGAGGAGGGGGTCATTGATGCCCCCATTGCCCGAAAACCCCTGCCCAGTCTGCTGCGGGAGATTCGGCCCGACGGGAAACCCTCCGTGACCCGGTTTCGAGTGTTGGAACGGCGGGGGGAGATTTGCAAGCTGGCCCTGGAGCCGGTGACCGGGCGCACCCATCAGCTGCGGCTGCACTGTGCCTGGCGGGGATTCCCCATTCTGGGCGATCCGCAGTACGGAAGTTGTCAGTCTCAGGCCCTGTCTCGGCAGCTGGGGCTGAATAGCCAGATGCTCTGCGCCAAAAGACTGGAATTGGTGCACCCCATGACCGGGGAGAATATGGGGCTGGAATCCGGGATGGAAGTTTGATTTCCAGAAGAAACCCCCGTGGAACGGTTCTGTTCCACGGGGAGATTGCTTATTTCCGGGATTCCAGCAGGGCGGGGATATCCGCCAGGGAATCGGCTTTGGCGTAGAGCAGGGGAAGAGTGGCTTCGTCGGGCTGGTCTAAGTCCGGGACGATTACCGGCAGGCATCCGGCACGATAGGCTGAGAGAATGCCTGCGGGGGAATCCTCCAAAGCCAGGCAGTTTTCCGGGGAAAGACCCAGCTGGGCAGCGCCGTGGAGGTAGATATCCGGAGCGGGTTTGCCCCGGGGAACTTCGTAGCCGCTGCAGATTTTGGCGAACCGGTGGTATAGGCCCAGGGGTTCCAGGTAAGCGCGAATCCGGTCCATGGGGGAAGAGCTGGTAATGGCGGCGGGAATGTGGTGCTCGTCCAGGTAGTCCAGCAGCGGGACTATGCCCGGCTTCGGCTCCACACCGTGCTGGCGGATGTAGGCATCCATCTTTTCAATCCGCCGGGCCCGGAATTCCGGGTAGGAAGCCCCGGGTCCAAAGTAGCGGGTCAGCTGCTCCTGTCCGGCAGCTTTATTCAGGCTGCGCATGCCCAGCGCCTGCTCCCAGGTCATAGGAAAGCCCAGACTATGGGCGGCCTCCCGCCAGAACCGGGCATACAGCTTTTCTGTATCCAGCACCAGCCCGTCCATATCAAACAGTACTCCCAGAACGGGACGGCTGCGTTCCGGCTGAAAAATTTTATATCCCATGGAGTCCTCAGACGCCGAATTCGTCCAGGGCCAGCTTGAAGGCACCGTAGGCACCGGCGTCGTTGCCCAGAGAGGCCAGGGCGAATCTTGCGGCGCTGGCGGCATGGAATACATATTTCTGGAAATAAGGCTCGATGCCCTGAATCAGCATCTCGCCGGCCTTGCTGACGCCGCCGCCGATGACCACCACTTCCGGGTTGACCACGCTGCATACGTTGCCAAGGAACATACCCATATAATTGTAAACCTGGTCCAGAATGGCCTCTGCGGCGGCATCCCCGGCCTTGGCTGCATCGAAAATATCCTTGCAGGTCATGTTCTCGACATCACGCAGGGAAGAGGGGGTATCGCAGGCGTCCAGGTAGGATTTTCCCAGACGGACAATGCCGGTAGCGGAGCAGTACTGCTCAACACAGCCACACTTGCCGCAGTTGCAGGGGACGGTTTCGTTGGGGTTGACTACCAGGTGGCCGATTTCCGCGCCGGAGCCATGGGCGCCGTGGAGGAGCTTACCTTCTACCACAATGCCGCCGCCTACGCCGGTGCCCAAGGTGACAAAGACCATGTTCTCACAGCCCTGGCCGCCGCCCTTCCAGAACTCGCCCAGAGCGGCTACGTTAGCATCGTTGCCTGCCTTCACCGGAAAACCGGTGCGCTCGGACAGTGCCTGGGCAATGTTGAACACGCCCCAGCCCAGGTTGACGCATTTGTTGACCACGCCCTTGGCATTCACCGGGCCGGGAACGCCGATGCCCAGACCCAGAATAGAAGAATCCGCAATGCCGTAGCCTGTCATATATTGGCGGATGGAGTCCGCGATATCCGGCAAAATCTGAACGCCGCCGTTATCGGTAACCGTGGGGATTTCCCACTTGTCCAGCATTTTACCGGTTTCATCAAAATAAGCGATCTTGACGGTGGTGCCGCCCAGGTCGATGCCAAATCCGTATTTCATAGTGAACCCTCCTGATGAATGGATGGTTCTATTATACATAATCCCTGAAAAAAAGCCAGAGGGAAATAGAAAAATAGCGAAGAAAAGAAAAGTATAGAAAAGACTCATGGAAAGTTTCACAACTTTTATCAAGGGGCTTGCGTTTGACGGAAATTTGCGGTAACATATACGGGACATCCCGATATAAAGGAAAGGACGTGTTCCCTAACAATGATTAAAGTTGATATCTCCAATGTCTGGGGTCAGCTGGCACTGCCGGATCT
>CALXDU010000015.1 GCA_944387145.1 uncultured Oscillospiraceae bacterium
CATAGAAATAGCCCCCCTAGTCTAGTCTCGAAAACTTTTGCTTTTTCGAGTGTCTACTCTAAGGGGACTATATCACATGCTTTCCGGGGGTTATTCTGCGTTATTTAGGAAAATTACTCCCACAGACCGTCAGGGTATTTGCCCTCATCGGTCATCTTTTTCAGTTCGGCAACCACCACCGGCTTATCTGCCGCATAGGTCACGCCAAACCAGCGGTCGGGAGAGGTCAGCACCTTGATGGTGGCTTTTTTCTCCTGAATCAGCTGGGCAATGGGCAGGGGCAGGAAATACTCACACTTCAGAGGATTCTCAGGCAATGCCTTGTCCAGGAATGCGGAGAACCGGGCATTGATTTCCTCCAGGAAGCTGGGCATAAAGCCCCACATGTTCATAGATACAGTGGTGTTTGCCGGCACGTCCACCCAGTTTTCTCCATCTTCGGTGAAGTGGATGCCGCCGGAATACTTCTCAATCCGGGTCCGCTCGGTGATTCCTGCCAGGAAACCTTCGCCATCGGTTTCACAGACGCCCCGGGCAACACTGCCATGCTCGGTAACCGTGTTTCCCAGTTCATAGCCTACCATGCAGTAGCCGTAGGGGTCGGTGTTCTGGGACAGATAATCATACATGACTTTGTAAGCGGATGCGCCGTAATAGTCATCGGAATTGATAACCGCAAAAGGCGCTCCGTCGATTGCTTCCGCTGCACAGAGCACTGCATGGCTGGTGCCCCAGGGTTTGGTCCGGCCTTCGGGAACGGCATAACCGGCAGGCAGCTTGTCCAGTTCCTGGAAGGCATACCGGATTTCCACAGGAGCGTTTTTCAGCCGCTTGCCCACAGTCTCCATAAAGTCCTTCTCAATGGCCTTTTTGATGATAATGACCACGGTATCAAAACCGGCCCGATGGGCGTCATAAATGGAGTAGTCCAGAATGGCCTCTCCCTGCACACCAACAGGGTCGATCTGCTTCAGCCCGCCGTAGCGGCTGCCCATACCGGCAGCCAGCACAACGAGCACAGGTTTTTTTCCCATGTCTATATCTCCTTATGGTTTTTTTTAACGGATACCTACAGTATACCCCGGATTGGCCCCAATGACAAGAGACAGTCTGCAC
The DNA here is from genome assembly GCA_944387145.1 of uncultured Oscillospiraceae bacterium. GTDB lineage: Bacteria > Bacillota > Clostridia > Oscillospirales > Oscillospiraceae > Faecousia. The sequence continues at coordinate 1,117 of CALXDU010000015.1, forward strand.
AAAACGTCGGTTTTCCGCTTTTTCAGCAAAATCACCGGATTATCCCTCCTACATTCTGGTAAAACAGAGAGGCATCCAGACAGATATCCGTCTTATTCACCCTTTGCCAGGAAAATTCCCCAATCAATTCCTTTGCACTGATGGCGCAAGGCCGGTCAATCACCCCGGCGGCATGGGCAAGGTTGCCCAGAATCTGCTGCGGCTGGAAGTGCAGTTTCAGCTGTCCTAAGTCCAGATCCTTGTCCCGTTTGCTCAGCCGCCGCCCGTCGGGGGCCAGCAGCATGGGCACATGGGCATAAACGGGATGGGAAAATCCGAACAGCTCCTGCAAATACATCTGCCGGGGTGCGGAGCTGAGCAAATCCATCCCCCGCACCACTTCCGTGACTCCCGCTTCTCCATCGTCCACCGTGACCGCCAGCTGATACACATACACCCCATCCGCCCGGCACACCACCATGTCGCCGCAGTCGGTGGCAAGGTTCAGAGAATATTCCCCCTGAACCAAATCCGTAAACCGCCAGATCTTATCCGGAACCATTACCCGCCAGGCAGGACTTCTGGAAAATGCCGCCCGCTGCCCATCCGTCAGATTCCGGCAGGTGCCGGGGTAGACATAGGTTCCGTCAGACAGGTGAGGGGCATTGACGCTGTGCAGCTGACTGCGGGTACAGTAGCACGGATACAGAAGCCCCAAATCCCGCAGTTTTTCAAAATACCCGTCATATACCCGGCTTCTTTTGCTTTGGGCCGGGGTCTCCCGGTCATAAGTAAGGCCCAGCCAGGCAAGATCCTCCCGCAGAATCCGGGCATTTTCTTCGCTGGTGCGCTGGGTGTCCAGATCTTCCATCCGCAGCACCATTTCTCCATTCTGCGCACGCACCGACAGCCATGCCAGCAGCGCCGCAAACACATTGCCCAGATGCATCCGCCCGGAGGGGGTGGGGGCAAATCGTCCCGTTACCCCAGCCATTGAATCCACCACCGTACCACCGCCAGAATGCCGATGATTTCTAAGATTGCCAGAAAAACCAGACCGCCGATGCCTTTATCCTTATAATCTTCGTCAAAGACCGCTGCGTTCTCGTCCAGCTGCTCGTATTCTTCCTCTTCGTATACTGGAGCTTTCTTTGCTTTCTTTTCCTTCTTCTTGGAAGCTTGGGAAACTTTCTTCTGGGGCGCTTTCATCCGGGTGCCGTAGCCGTTGGCGTGATTGCGCACCTCCGGCTCTTCCGACAGAAGTTCGTCTAAGTTATCCACCCATCCCTGGTCGGAGCCATAGAGGGCATTGTTCAGATCCTCCTCATCAAAAAATTCATCATATTCGCCGTAGTCTTCCTCTTCACTGGGCGCAAATGCTTCTTCCTCTTCTTCTTCCGCCAGCAGCTCTTCTTCCAGCCGGCGCAGTTCCCTGCTCGGATCATCAAACATAGACTTTCCCTCCTTTGCTGGCTATTTTACCCGATTGGGTGGGGAAAGTAAAGAGAATTCCGCCCTGGAAGCAGATTTTCTCCGCCGGTTGGATTCTTTTTCACCCTTTCGGCGAAATACCGAATCTTTCCCATTGCTATTCTTGGAATATTACCAAAAACCACTTGTCTTTTATAGTAAAATGTGATAAAATTTAAGGTGATATATTATGTACAAACAGAAGCCGCCTGTTTTCATTTTTTGGCTTGTGAGAGAGATGGAAAGGAGCCATAGTATGTATTCATCCGCCTACGTCTGGGCCAAGGTGCTGAGCCATATGGAAGAACGCCTGGGCGCCGTTACCGTGTCGGCCTGGTTCGACGATGCCGAGGTGGTGGAGCTGAACGAGAACAATCTGGTTCTCTATTCCCCCTCGGACTTCCGCCGGGAAATCATCCGCCGCCGCTGCACCGACTACATCCATGACGCCCTGAAAGAGATTTTCAATTCCGACGCCAAGCTGCTGGTTTTCGGCGACGAGGAGCTGGCCGCCCGGAAAAATAAGGGTTCTTCCCCCACGGCGATGGATTTTAACCCCCAGTTCACCTTTGACAATTTTGTGGTAGGCCCTTCCAACCGGTTTGCCCATTCCGCTGCCATTGCCGTCAGCAAGACCCCGGGCCAGGTGTACAACCCTCTGTTTCTCTATGGCCCTCCCGGCGTGGGCAAGACCCATCTGCTGTATGCCATTGCCAACGGCATCCGCAAGGAAAACCCCAACGCCAACATTGTCTACATCAAAGGCGACCAGTTCACCAACGAGCTGATTGACGCCATTAAAAACGGTAAAAATATCGAATTCCGCTCCAAATACCGGGAAGCGGATCTGTTCCTGGTGGATGATATTCAGTTTATCGCCGGTAAGGAATCCACCCAGGAGGAATTTTTCCATACCTTCAATAAGCTTTACGAAGAGCACAAGCAGATTGTGCTCACATCTGACCGCAAGCCTGACGATATGCTCACGTTGGAAGAGCGTCTTCGCAGCCGTTTCCTCTGGGGTCTGATTGCGGACATCAACCCGCCGGATTACGAGACCCGAATGGCCATCATCAAGAACAAGGCCAAGCAGCTGGGACTGAACCTCAGCGATGAAGTGTGCAACTACATTGCGGTGAATATTACTTCCAACGTCCGGCAGATTGAAGGCACGGTGAAAAAGATTCTGGCCTACCGGGATCTGAACAACATGCCCCTGGATCTTCCCAACATTTCCCGGGCCATCGACGACATGTTCAAGTCCGAAGGCAACGCCGTACCCACTCCGGCCCTGATTATCACCCAGGTCAGCAAGTTCTATAATGTAGATGAGCAGGTGCTGCGGGGCACCCAGAAGAACAAGGGCACTGCCGAAGCCCGGCAGGTTGCCATGTATCTGATTCGCAAGCTGACCAATTTGTCCCTGCCGGACATTGGCAAGGAATTTGGCCGGGATCACTCCACGGTACTTTATGCCATCCGAAAGGTAGAGGTTGCTCTGAAAAACGGCGACGCCAACATGCAGAACAACGTCCGGGACGTCACCTCCAACATTAACTCCAGCCTCTAACTTCTTTTTCTTGAAAGAAAAAGAAGCAAAAAGAACTTTAGTGGCGCACGGGGTATGGTGGTTCGTTGGGCTTAGTGCCCGGTAACTGTGGCTGGTGCTATGGGGAAGTCTTTATAGCATCGCTTGAAAACTAAGGCTGGTGCTATTGGTTCGCTTCGCTTTGCTCGCTTGTTTTTCTCTCTTTTTTTGCGCTGAATTTTTTCCACAGGGACTGTGGAATGTGGAAAACCTGGTTGTGGAAAAGTTTCGACGAAATTTCGCTTCCACAGGCGCTGTGGAAAAGTTTCGAAAAATACACATTGCCCTGTGGAGAAAAAATCCTTGGGGCCGTAAGGGAAATTCCAGTTATCCACATAAGTTTCTACTACCCCTATTACCACTACCTAAACTTACGATAGATATATAGATCTGTCTATTCTCTAACAAGAAAGGAACTTGACTATGCGTTTTACCTGTGAAAAAAGCATGCTGGTAACGGGTCTGAATATTGCCGGCCGTACCGTAGCACAGAAAAGCAGTCTTTCCGTCATCGAAGGCATCCTCTGCAAGGCAGGACACTACCTGACTTTGACAGGATATAATATGGAGACCGCCATCAGCTACGAAATTGAAGCGGACATTTCCGATCCCGGCGAGTGCATTCTCCCTGCCAAGCTGTTCGGTGACATTATCCGCCGCCTGCCCGAAGGGCCGGTGACGGTGGTGGTAGACGATAGCTTCAAGGTTTCCATCCGTTCCGGTTACGCTTCCTTTACCATTTCTGCCGAAACAGCGGAGGACTATCCGGAGCTGCCTGACGTCAATTCCGGACGGGCCATTTCCATTCCTCAGAATCAGCTGAAGGAGTTGATCTCCGGAACCATCTTTGCCGTTTCGGAAAATCAGGGCCGTCCCATTCACACCGGTGTCAAGTTTGAGGTGACCAACGAAACCATCACTGCGGTAGCGGTGGACGGATTCCGTCTGGCCCGCCGGACTTACCATCCGGAAGAGGGCACCGGACGGGAGATGAATTTCGTTGTCCCCGCACCGGGACTGAAGGAAGTGGAAAAGATTCTTTCGGATACGGAAGACAACGCTGCCTTTACCTTAGGCCCCAAGCACATTCTGTTCCAGATCGGCCGGGCAACTCTGGTCTGCCGTCTACTGGAAGGGGAATTTCTGGATTGGCGGCGGGTGGTACCCACCGACTGTCCCATCAAGCTCATTGCCAATGTTTCGGAGCTGGCCTCTTCCGTGGAGCGTGTCGGCCTGATTGTTTCGGAAAAATACAAAAGCCCGGTGCGCTGCATTTTCTCCAACCAGGAATTGCAGATGCGCACCAATACCACCATCGGCGCTGCCGAGGACCGGTGCAGTTTCGCCGGTGACGGAAAAGAGCTGGAAATCGGCTTCAATGTCCGCTATCTGGCCGACGCCCTCCGGGTGGTGCCTGCTCAGGAGGTTACTCTGGAGCTGACCAACGGCTTAAGCCCCATTGTGCTGACCCCCGTGGATGACAAATACGACTTTGCCTATATGGTACTGCCGGTTCGGATCAAGAATGGTTAAGAGGTAAGGTATGAAAGTAATTGTAAAGAAGAAAGACGGCGCCGTTCCCGTTGCCATCGGTACGGAATACATCAAGCTTCAGGATGCCATGAAACTGGCAAATCTGGTTGCCACCGGCGGCGAAGCCAAGGCCCTTATTCAGGAGGGCCAGGTGGAGGTGGGCGCAGAAGTCTGCACCATGCGGGGCAAAAAGCTCTATCCTGAGGATACCTTCACCTTCCAGGGTCAGACCTACCGGATCGTGCACCAGGTATGAATCTGGAATCTGTTGCATTGCGAAGCTTCCGAAATTATCAGGAAGCCCAGCTTACCTTTGACCCCGGGGTCAATCTGATCGTGGGAGACAACGCCCAGGGAAAGACCAATCTTCTGGAGGCCATTGCCTATCTTGGCAGCGGCAAAAGCTTCCGGGCACAGAAAACCGCGGAGCTGATCCGCTTCGGCGCGGACTTCGGGGAAGTGGAAGGGTCGGTTTTTGCCCAGCAGCGCAAGCAAACCCTGCGCTTCGTCCTCTTTCCCGGCAGCCGGGCCAGACAGATCTGGCGAAACGGAGCGAAACAGAAAACTGCTGCCGACATTGCGGGAGTTCTGCCCACGGTGCTGTTCTGCCCCGAGGATCTGCTGATGCTCAAAGCGGGAGCCGCCCAGCGGCGGCGGTTTGGGGATAGTGCGTTATGTCAACTCAGGCCCAATTATGATGCGGCTCTGACCCAGTATAGCCGCATTCTGGAGCAGAAAAGCAGGATTTTAAAGGATCATTTCACGGACCCCCGGGTGCTGGACATTCTGCCGGAGTATAATCTCCGGCTGTGCCAGGTGGGGGCGCTGCTGATTTCCTACCGGGCCCGGTTTTATGAAGCCCTGGGCTCGGCAGCGGCGGACTTTCACGGTCAGTTTTCCGGAGGAAAAGAGGACTTTTCCCTGGAATACCGGACGGTGTCCACGGTGAAAGACCCCTTTGCACCGGTCAGTCAGCTGACCGAAGACTTACAGGAGCATTTGCAGCAGCACTACCGGGCAGAACTGGAAAGCGGCCAGTGTCTGACCGGACCCCACAAAGATGATTTTACCGTCACCCTTTCCGGCATCGATCTGAAGGCCTACGGCTCCCAGGGCCAGACCCGGACCAGCGCCATCAGCCTGAAGCTGGCCCAGCGGGAACTGATGCGCCGGGAGTGGGGAGAAGAGCCGGTGCTGCTGCTGGACGACGTGCTGTCCGAACTGGACCCGGGGCGGCAGGATTTCGTACTGAACAAAATCGTCTCCGGACAGGTGTTCATCACCTGCTGCGAACCGGGACGGTTTACCAAATTGGGAAAAACCATGCACATCAATCAAGGAAATGTGATGATATAAACGGCGCAATTTCAGGAGGATTTTATGTCTGAGGAAACGAAAGTAACACAGGAATACGGCGGGGAACAAATTCAGGTTCTGGAAGGATTGGAGGCGGTCCGGAAACGTCCGGGCATGTATATCGGCTCCACTTCCAGCAGCGGCCTGCACCACCTGGTCTATGAGATCGTGGACAACGCCATTGACGAAGCGCTGGCCGGATACTGTAAACATATTACCGTCACCATCAACCCCGGCGATTCCATCACCGTCACCGACGACGGCCGTGGTATCCCCGTGGATATCCAGCCCCAGACCGGACGGCCTGCACTGGAAGTGGTGTACACCGTTTTGCACGCCGGCGGCAAATTCGGCGGCGGCGGCTACAAGGTCTCCGGCGGCCTCCACGGCGTGGGCGCTTCCGTTGTCAACGCCCTGAGCCAGTGGCTGAAAGTCCGGGTGCACAAGAACGGCAGTATCTACGAAATGAAATTTGCCCGGGGCCACATCACCCAGGAAATGACCATCGTGGGCAAAACCGACAAAACCGGTACGGAAGTCACCTTCCAGCCCGACCCGGAGATGTTCGATACCCTGGTTTACGATTACGAAACCCTCCACGAGCGGATGCGGGAAGAGGCATTCCTGAATGCGGGATTGTCCATCACCATCACCGACAACCGCACCGCCGACGATATCTCCGATGTGATGTGCTACGAAGGCGGTATCCGGGAATTTGCCGCCTGGTGCAACCGAAACAAAACCCCTCTCCATGAGGATATCATCTACATGAAGGGCACCAAGGGAGATGCCTCCGCAGAAATCGCCCTGCAATACAACGACGGCTACAACGAATTTTTGATGTCCTTTGCCAACGATGTCCGCACTCCGGAAGGCGGCATGCACGAAACCGGCTTCAAAACCGCTCTGACCCGGGTGCTCAACGCCTACGGCGTGAAAAACGGCATCATCAAAGGCGACGACAAGGTTTCCGGTGAGGACTGCCGGGAGGGCATCACTGCCATCATCTCCGTCAAGCTCACCGACGCCCAGTTTGAAGGCCAGACCAAGGCAAAGCTTGGCAACGCCTATATCCGTACTTTGGTTGACCAGGTGGTCAACGAACAGCTGTCCATCTACTTTGAGGAGCATCCCCAGACCGCCAAGGCTATCCTGGACAAGGCCATGATGGCCAACCGGGCCAGAGAAGCCGCCCGGAAGGCCCGGGAATCCATCCGCCGGAAAACCGGCCTGGAATCCGGCCAGATGCCCGACAAGCTCCAGGACTGCAACGAGCGAAACCCGGAACTGTGCGAAATTTACATCGTCGAGGGTGACTCCGCAGCCGGCTCCGCCATCCAGGGCCGGGACTCCCGGTTCCAGGCCATCCTGGCCATGTGGGGTAAAATGCTCAACGTGGAAAAGGCCAGAGCCGACAAGATCTACGGCAATGACAAGCTCTACCCCCTGATCGTGGCCCTGGGCGGCGGCATTGGGGAAGAATTCGACATCGAAAAGCTGCGCTACCACAAGGTCATCATCATGTCCGATGCGGACGTGGACGGCGCCCATATCCGCACCCTGCTTCTGACCTTCTTCTTCCGCTACATGCGGCCCATGATCGAAAACGGCTACGTCTACTCCGCCGTGCCCCCGCTGTACAAGCTGACCCGGGGCAAGACCGTGAAGGTTGCCTACTCCGACGAGCAGCGGGATCAGGTTTCTGCCCAGCTCCGGGCGGACAACCCCAACGCCAAGGTGGAGATTTCCCGGTTCAAAGGCTTGGGCGAAATGGACGCCCACGAACTGTGGGAGACCACCATGGACCCGGAAAAGCGAACCTTGCGCCGGATCACCCTGGAAGATGCCCGCCGGGCGGACGAAATTTTCACCGTCCTCATGGGCGAGCAGGTGGAACCGAGAAAAGAATGGATCGAACGCAACGCAAAGTATGCGGTCAATATCGATATTTGATGGGAAAGGGCATGTTCTGACCTTCCCAATGGGAAAAACACACACTGGAGGTGTCCTTTTTGGCACATAACCGCAGCTATCAACCCGAGGATATCCGATTCCCCGACCAGGTGATCACCGAGAGCAACCTGGTGGAGGAAATGGAAAAATCCTACATCGAATATGCCATGTCCGTCATCGTCGGCCGTGCCCTGCCTGACGTGCGGGACGGCCTGAAGCCGGTACACCGCCGGATTCTGTACACCATGTACGAAAGCGGCCTGACCTCGGACAAGCCCTTCAAAAAGTCTGCCACCTGCGTCGGTGACGTGCTGGGTAAATACCATCCCCATGGCGACAGCTCTGTCTACGACGCCATGGTCCGTCTGGCCCAGAATTTCTCCATGCGCTATCTGCTGGTGGACGGCCACGGCAACTTCGGCTCCGTGGACGGCGACCCCCCGGCAGCTTACCGTTACACCGAAGCCCGTCTGTCCAAAATGTCCAACGAAATGCTTCGCGACATTGACAAGGACACCGTAGACTGGGACCCCAACTTTGACGAAAGCCGGAAAGAACCCCGGGTTCTGCCCAGCCGGTTCCCCAACCTGCTGGTCAACGGCTCTTCCGGTATCGCCGTGGGCATGGCCACCAATATCCCGCCCCACAATCTGACGGAAGTCATCAACGCCTGCGTGGCAGTGCTGGATGACCCGGAGGCCACATTGCCCGATCTGATGGAGCACATCAGCGGCCCGGATTTCCCCACCGGCGGCATCATCATGGGCCGCAGCGGCATCCGGGCAGCCTACGCCACCGGACGGGGCAAGGTGGTGGTGCGGGCCAAAACCGAGTTTGAAGAATTCGGCAAGGACCGGATGCGGATCATCGTTTCCGAACTGCCCTACCAGGTCAACAAGCGTCAGCTGATCAAAAACATTGCCGACCAGGTCAAGGACAAGCGCCTGGATGGCATCTCCGACCTCCGGGACGAAACCGACCGCAACGGTATGCGGATGGTCATTGAACTGAAAAAAGACGCCAACCCCCAGGTTGTGCTGAATAACTTGTTCAAGCAGACCGCCCTGCAGTCTAGCTTCGGCATCATCATGCTGGCTCTGGTGGACGATCAGAAGCAGCCGAAGATTCTGTCTTTGCGGCAGATCATCGACGAGTACCTTGCCCATCAGGAGCAGGTGCTGACCCGCCGGACCCAGTATGAACTGAAAAAAGCCCGGGAGCGTGCCCACCTGTTGGAAGGCCTGCTCATTGCCCAGGATAATATCGACGAGGTCATCCACATCATCCGCACCGCCTACGACGACGCCAAGCAGCGTCTGATGGACCGGTTTAACCTGGATGATGTCCAGGCCCAGGCCATCCTGGATATGCGCCTGAAAGCCCTCCAGGGCCTGGACCGGGAGAAGCTGCAGAACGAATACGACGAACTGCTGGAAAAAATCAACTACTATCTGGAGCTGCTGTCCGATGAAAACAAGCTCAAAGGCGTGCTCCGGGAAGAGCTGATCGAGATCCGGGACAAGTTCGGCGACCAGCGCAAGACCCTGATTCAGGATGTGGAGGACGAGATCGACATCGAAGATCTCATCGAAGAGGAAACCTGCGCCTTTACCCTGTCCAACGAAGGCTACATCAAGCGGATGCCCGTGGATACCTACCGGACCCAGAGCCGGGGCGGCCGAGGCGTCAACGCCCAGAACCTGAAGGAGGAGGATTACGTCAAGTCTTTGACCATTGCCTCCACCCATGACCATATGCTCTTCTTTACCGATATGGGCCGGGTACACCACCGCAAAGGCTACCAGATTCCCGAGGCAGGCCGTACCGCCCGTGGTACCGCCATTGTCAACGTGCTGCCTCTGGAGCCCGGCGAGTCCGTCACCGCCATGGTCATTACCCGGGAGTTCAGCGAGGACGACTACCTGATGATGGTCACCCGGAAGGGTACGGTCAAGCGGGTGCCCTTCCTGTCTCTCAAGACCAACCGTAAGGGCGGCATCCGGGCCATTACCCTGGATGAGGACGATCATCTGATCAACGTCATCCATACCAGCGGCAGCGACAACATCCTGCTGGCCACCGCCCAGGGCTACGCCATCTGCTTCAGCGAAACTGACGTCCGGCCCATGGGACGGGACGCTGCCGGTGTCAAGGGCATCACCCTCAGCCCCGGAGACTTCGTTGTTGGCGCAGAAAAGGCGGAAGAGGGTAAGACCCTGCTCACCGTAACGGAAAAGGGCTACGGCAAGCGTACGGAGCTGACGGAATATCTGCGCACCGGCCCCAACGGGGAAAAGTGTGCCCAGAGCCGGGGCGGCAAGGGTCTGAAGAACTACAACATCACCGCCAAAACCGGCAACGTGGCCGGCTGCCGGGTAGTGGGAGAACATGACGACGTGATGCTGATTGAAAACGGCGGCGTCATCATCCGGATTCCCGCCTCCTCCATCAACGTCTACAAGCGGGACGTTCAGGGCGTGATTGTCATGCGGATTGAAGAAGGCAATCAGGTGGTATCCCTGGAGCGGGTGGAGAACATGGAAGAGGAAGCCCAGCAGTGAAAACCATAACCCTGTACACCGACGGCGCCTGCTCCGGCAACCCCGGCCCGGGAGGCTGGGGGGCCATTTTGGAGTGGGAAGGCCATGAAAAGGAACTTTCCGGCGGCGAGGACAGCACCACCAACAACCGGATGGAGCTGACCGCCGTGATCCGGGGGCTGGAAGCCCTGAAAGAGCCCTGCATCGTGGAGCTGTACTCCGACAGCAAGTATGTCATTGACGCCCTGGAAAAGGGCTGGGCCTGGGGCTGGAAAAAGCGGGGCTGGGTCAAATCCGACAAAAAACCTGCCCTGAACCCGGACCTGTGGCAGCGGCTGCTGGAACTGACCCAGGTGCATACCTTGCACTACCACTGGGTCAAGGGCCACGCCGACAACCCGAAGAACAACCGCTGCGACGAGCTGGCGGTGCAGCAGTGGAAACTGCGCAAGAGGTGAGAGTATGTATCTATCCATTGGCAACGACATGGCGGTGCGGGAAAAGTGCATCGTGGGTATTTTTGACCTGGACAACACCTCCACCTCCAAGCGCACCCGGGAATACCTGAGCAAAAGCGAGGAAGCAGGAGAAGTGGTTCCCTGTGACGATCTGCCCAAGTCCTTTGTGGTGACGTCAGAATACGGCTTCCACCGGGTTTATCTCACGGCCCTCAACGCCGCAACCTTGGAAAAACGACTGAAATAAGCAGTAACCCCAGGCAATTTGCCTGGGGTTACTTTTGTTTATTAGGACAATCTTGGTCGGAACAAACAGAACATGCAGATTCAATGGAATTTACATAACAACAAATATAATAATCACATTCGTCACAGCAACATTCAATAGGAAGTCCAAAAACATCTTTTTGCATACCATTTCCCGGGCAGTATATACCTTGATTCCCAGGAATCAGCTCAATTCCCGAAATATCTAAAATCATGTTTTCACCCTCCTATGTATCTTTACATTATATAATGTAATAATCTATATGTAAAGAGGAAAACTGGGATATGATCTCATTAAAACATGAGAGATGGGAAGATATCTTATGATTCAACTGGATGTTTTACGGTTGCTGCAGGAGCAGGGAAAGAGCAAATACTGGCTGTACAAGCAGTTGGGGATGAGCTATCAGAATTTCAGCAAAATGGTCAACAACGAGACAAAATCCATCCGCTATGAAAACATTGAAGCCATGTGCCAGTTATTGAATTGCACCCCCAATGATCTGTTCCGGTTCACAGAAGAAATGTAAAACGCCGCCGAAAGAATCGGCGGCGTTTTTGTCTAAAAACCAAGTAGGAACAACCATCCTGTGGAAAAACGGAAGTTAGCAGTTTTCACCAGATTTGTCTGGGAAAAGACTGGAAGTTACTGGAAAATGTATGTGCGAAATGTACAAATGACCGCCATTTCCGGGCACTATAAGTTAACATAACGCATTTACTCCACAAGGGGCATTTCGGTTATTCACAGGAGTTTTCCACAATCTCCACAGGTTTTTCCACAGCTGTCGACAGAAAAACCCTTGGAAATTCCTGGGTTCTGACCTGCCTGTCGAAAAAACTCCACAGCTTCGACAAAAGCTGTGGAGTTTCGCGGAATTTACATAACAACAAAAATCGTCAGTCAAACAAAACCCGGGCGGAGAAGATACGCTCGTCTTTGTCCTCAGCATTTTTCCGGTGGGCGTCCACCTGGAGTGCGCCGCCCTCTACAAAATCCCATTGCAGATTCAGGTTCTGACCCTCACGGGCCTCACTTAAATAGCAGACGGTGCATTCTTTCATGGTGTGCTCTGCGTGGAAGGGACTGGGCAGCAGATCGTCAATCCAGTCTAAGTAGCGGGTGTTGTTCATGTGGCCGTTCCGGTCCAGATCGGTGAAGCATACCGGCCGCTGACGGTGGCTGCCCAGAGGCTTTGCCATCAGGCCCGTGGGGCTGGCCAGCTCGTTGCCCCGAAGGGTGCCCACCACGCTGATGCCGCTCTTTCCGGGCAGAATCATGTTCCGGGTGTCCAGATTCATCAGAACCCATAAGCTGATGGAGCGGAAGCACTCCCGGCCCTGGCTGTCGTAGGCCACCATGCTCCGGGGATAAGCCACCCGGGTGGTGGGCATGGGCCAGGTTTCGATGTGCAGGGTTTCGCCCACCATGGGCATCCGGCTGACCTGCACCCGGTGCCGGGTCACGGCCCAGAACAGCCGCTGACGGGCCAGAGTTTCATAGTCCAGTGCCAGCTCCAGACAGTGCTGTCCGGCTACCTCCTGGGCAAAGTACAAAATGGTGGAGCTCTTCAGCCGGCCGTAGCGGTCCACATAGGCATCGGTGATTTCAAAATCCTGTTGATAAATTGGTTCCATACTCTAACCTCGATTGTTTCGCAAAAAATTGCGTTTCTATCCTCTGTCCTCTTCCAGGGTCAGTTCCAGCAGATACTGCTGCCCGCCCCGGTAGATGGCAACCTGTACCGTCTGGCCCACTTCGCAGCTGAAGATGGTGGATTTCAGATCGTCCATGCTGGTAACAGGGGTGTCGTTGATGCTCAGAAGCAGGTCTCCTTCCTCCACGCCTTTTTCGTAGGCTTCACTGGACTGGGAAACCTGAGTGATATAGAGTCCTGCAGGCATCCGGTAATAGTGCTGATAAAAACTGGACAGTCCTTCACCGCTGATGCCTAAGGTAGGACGACCGGAGACGTAGCCCTGGGAGATCAGCTGATCGACGATGGTTTTTACCGTGGTGCTGGGAATGGCGAAGCCCAGACCCTCCACACCGGCCTTGTCGGTAAAGGCGCCGATTTTCATGGTGTTGATGCCGATGACCTGACCGTAGCAGTTAATCAGGGGGCCGCCGGAGTTGCCGGAGTTCAGAGCAGCATTGGTCTGCAGCAAGGTCATGGTCCGTCCGTCCATATCCACATCCCGGTCAATGCCGGAGATAATGCCGTCGGTATAGGTGCCCCGGAATTCCACGCCCAGAGGATCGCCGATGGCCACCACGGTATCCCCAACCCGCAGGCTGGAGGAATCTCCAAACTGGGCGGGGGTCAGGCCGGAGGCGGAAATTTTCAGCACCGCCAGGTCAGAAAGCTCATCGGTGCCGATGACCTGGGCCTGGAAGATATCCTGATCCGTCAGCTGTACGGAAATGGCAGCGGCATTTTCCACCACATGGGCATTGGTGACAATGTAGCCGTCCTCCGTCAGCACAACACCGGTACCGGTGGAATTGCCCCCGGTGAGAATGGCGTTGATGGATACCACGCTTTTGATGTTGCGCTCATAGATTTCCTGCAGAGAAAGTCCGCCTTCCGTGGGGATATTTTCCACACTGGCAGGGGAGCTTTGCAGATTGATGGTGGCAGCCTGACGGGAAGGGGAGACCTTGGGCTGGGTTTCCGCAGCTGCCGTTTCCTGGGGTTGGGTTTCCACATCCCGGAAGGAAATGGCCAGTTCTGCCGGGTCCTGATTTTGCAGCTGCTGAAACAGCCGGACATTCAGAATACCCAATACGGTAATGATACCGCACAGAAAGATAATGAGGATCAGCATCATGGCCAGCAGCCCGCTGTGGTGCTTGGGCGGCTCCGTCCGACCGGTGCCGTAGATACTGTCATCCCAGTCTGTGTGATTGTAGCGTTGTTCCATAGAGATAACCTCCCAATCCGGGGATCAAACATGCTCAGGTGACCAATGGCATGGTAAAGGTAAATTCGGTTTTGCCATCTTTGGAGCTGACGGAGATATTTTCCCCGTGGCTGCAGACGATGGTTTTGACGATGTAAAGGCCCAGACCCCAGCCATCCCGGTTCCGGGAACGGGATTTGTCCAGTTTGTGGAACCGGTCAAATACCAGGGGCAGCTCCTCCGGCGGGATGGTATCGCCGTCGTTGGAGACGGAAACATAGGCTTTGCTGTTTCCCTCCCGGATTTTCAGGCCCAGGGTACCGCCCCTGGGACAGAATTTCACGGCGTTGTCAATCAGGTTGTAGATCACCTGGGTGATGGAGTCCTGATTGGCCACGGTAAATACCGGGTGAGGCGGGAAGTCCACATCCACATTGATGCCCTTGTCGTTGATCTTCTTTTCAAAGGTAATCAGCACCTGTCCGGCGCATTCTTCCAGGTCAAAGTGGATCTTCTGCTCTTCGGGGATGCCCTGTTCCTGCTGCAGCTGGCTGATGTCCAGCATGCTGCGCACCAGGCGGCTCAAGCGCTTGGTTTCATCGGAGACAATCTGCAGGTAGTGGGAGCGGCGCTCCGGAGGGATGGTGCCATCGAGAATGCCGTCGATGTAGCCGGAAATGGTGGTCATAGGCGTTTTCAGCTCGTGGGAAACATTGGCCACAAATTCCTGCCGGCGGTATTCGCTTTTCTGCAGGGAAGAGGCCATGTTGTTAAAGGCCAGGGCCAGCTCCTCCACCTCTTCGGAGTAATCTTCCTCCACCCGAACCCGGGCTTCCAGGTTGCCGTGGGCGAAGTCGTTGGCGGCTTTTGCCATGTCCCGCAGGGGTTTGCTTTCCCGCCGGGCAAAGGCCGTCACCGCCAAAACGGAAATCAGCACCACAAATACGGCGGCGGTGAGGAAAATGTTGGAAATCCGGTTCAGGGTTTTTCCAGTGGTCAGGGTGGGCGCGGAGACAAGTACCAACCCGGTAGCCGTGTCATTGCTGACAATGGGGGCAGAGACCACATAGCGCTCTTCCTCGTACAGTCCATCAATGTGACCGGTGGCCGAGTCGGAGCCGTTTTCAAATACCTTCTGCAAATATTCCCGGTTCAGTTGCAAGCCCTGATGCTGACACCCGGACAGGGCGTCGGAGCACAGGATGATGTAGCCGTCACTGTCGCAGATGACCACATCCGAATTGGTGACCTGGGACACCACATTCAGATTCAGAAGCAGTTCCCGGTTGGAAAGGGTTCCGCCTACGTTGTAGGCCGCAGCCAGGTTGGCGATGACCTGGGCATCCTGCTCCAGACTGGTCACGGTAGCCCCCACCAGGTATTCCTTTACCTGGTACTGAAAAGAGGCGCCCAGAATGGTCAGTGCCAGCAGCAGAATGGTGGCAGCTGTGGTAAAGCTGCGGGTGAAGGAGGATTTCATCCTTACAGCACCTCGAACTTATAACCCACGCCCCAGACGGTTTTCAGGCTCCAGCTTTCGCTGACCCCTTCCAGCTTCTCCCGCAGCCGCTTGACGTGTACGTCAACGGTACGGCTGTCGCCGAAGTAGTCAAAGCCCCAGACTTCGTCCAGCAGCTGGTTGCGGGTGTAGACCCGGTTGGGAGAGGAGGCCAGATAGTACAGCAGTTCCATCTCCTTGGGGGGTGTGTCAATTTTCTTGCCGTCCACGGTCAGCTCAAAGGCGTCCATGTCGATAATCAGCTTGTCAAAGACCAGACGGCGGGCCTTCTTTTCCGCGGTGACACCACTGCTGCGGCGCAGAACCGCTTCGATTCTGGCCAGAACTTCCTTCATTTCAAAGGGTTTGGTAATGTAATCGTCGGCGCCGGATTTGAGACCCGACACCTTGTCGTCGGTTTCTCCCTTGGCAGTGAGCATGATGACGGGAGTCTGAGACTCGGCCCGGATGGTCTTGCACACCGTCCAGCCGTCCATCACCGGCATCATCACATCCAGCAGTACCAGATCGGGCTTGATGGCCCGGAACTTGCTCAAACCCTGACCGCCATCGGCGGCAACGGTAACGGCGTAGCCCTCCTTTTCCAGGTACATCTGCAAAAGTTCTGCAATATTACGGTCGTCCTCAACAATCAAAACGGAGACAGCCATGAGAAAATCCTCCCTTTCTATTTCTTTTCTTTTTCCCTTATTATACCGCAAAAATGGATTGGGGAGTGAACAATTTGTAAAGAGTAACCCGGCAATTTGTGAACGCAAACTTCTGCTTGCAAATTATCCGATTTCGGGGTATGATGATTCCGTTGGGGAAGGTTTTCCCAAAATCTGAATTTTCCATGGGAAAGGAACGATTATGGTCGAATTACTCAAAGCGGTTCTGTTCGGCATTGTGGAGGGCGTTACCGAATGGCTGCCCATCTCCTCTACAGGCCACCTGATTCTGCTCAATGAATTTATCAATCTGAAGGTGTCCGAGGAATTTCGGAGCATGTTCGACGTGGTTATCCAGCTGGGAGCCATTTTAGCGGTGATTGTGCTGTTCTTCCACAAGCTCAACCCCTTCTCTCCCAGCAAAAACGGGAAGGAAAAGCGAAAGACTTGGGACCTGTGGTTCAAGGTTGTGGCTGCCATCATCCCCTCCGGCGTGGTGGGCGTGCTGTTTGACGACTGGATGGATACGCACCTGCACAACGGCATTGTGGTGTCCATTGCTCTGATTGTCTACGGTATCGCCTTCATTCTGGTGGAGCGGCGCAACCAGGGCAAGCACTGCCGGGTGATTCAGGACGTTCACGACATTGATTATAAAACTGCTCTGCTGATTGGTGCCTTCCAGTGCCTGAGCCTGATTCCCGGCACCTCCCGGTCCGGCTCTACCATCCTGGGCGCCATTCTGGTTGGCGTGGGGCGCAGCGCCGGCGCGGAGTTCAGCTTCTTCATGGCCATTCCCACAATGTTGGGCGCTTCCGCTATCAAGCTGCTTAAATTCCTGGCCAGCGGGGTCAGCGCCACTTCCACGGAAATCTGGGTTCTCATTATCGGCAGTGTGGTGTCCTTCCTGGTGAGCCTGCTGGTAATCAAGGCCCTGATGGAATACGTCCGCAAGCACTCGTTCTCCGCCTTCGGTGTTTACCGGATTGTGCTGGGCACGGTGGTGCTGATTTACTTTGCCGCAAAAGCCTTTATCTTGGCCTAACGTAAGGAGGAAGTTATGGAATACACCATCGAAAATGAATACCTGAAAGCAACCGTTACCACCTGGGGCGCTCAGGTGAAAAGCGTGATCCGCAAATGCGACGGCGTGGAACATATGTGGCAGGCAGACCCGGAGGTCTGGGGCTACCATGCCCCCATCCTTTTCCCCCATGCGGGAAAGGTTGTGGATAACAAAATCGTGGCCAAGGGAAAGACCTTTGAAGCCACCCAGCACGGCTTTGCCCGGAACATGGAGCACACACTGGTAGACCGGGACGAAACCACCGTGGTGCTGGAGCTGTGCGCCAATGATGAGACACTGGCAAAGTTTCCCTATGATTTCCGGCTGGTGTCCGCCTTCACTCTGGAAAACGACACCCTGCATCACACCCTGACGGTGGAAAACCTGGACGAGGAGAAGATGCCCTTCGGCATCGGCTACCACCCGGGCTTTGCCATTCCCTTTGACGACAAGCACCAGGCAACCGACTACGAACTGCGGTTTTCCCAGATGGAGTCTCCCATCTGCATCAACAACCTGCCCTATGGCCTGATGCACGGGGACTATTACCAGCTGGGAGCCAATCTGGAAACCCTGCCCATTGATGACAAGCTCTTTGCCAATGACAGCCACTGTATGGTAAACCTTCAGTCCCAGACACTGGGCCTGTACGAAAAGGGCACCGGCCGGGGCGTGGTGTGCAGCATCGGAGATTTTCCCTATACCCTGCTGTGGAGCAAGCCCGGCATGCCCAAATTTGTCTGCATTGAGCCCTGGCACAGCCTGCCCAGCAGCGAAAATGGCAGCACCAACTGGGAGAAAAAGCCTGCCGCCGCCATTTTGCTGCCCGGAGAAAGCTGGAGCTGCACCTTGAGCACTTCCTTTGTGCGCTAAGGGGAGAACCTTATGGGATTTTGGCTGTTCATGCTGGCAACCAACCTGCTGGTTCCGGTGATTATGATTGGCATTGGATGGTATTTTCTCAAAAAACCGCCGAAGAACATGAACCCCCTCTTTGGCTACCGCACTACCAGATCCATGAAGAATCCGGATACCTGGGCCTTTGCCCATAAGACTTGCGGAAAAATCTGGGTGCGCTGGGGATGGATGGTGCTGGTAGTTTCCCTGATTCCCATGCTGGCGGTGCTGGGCAAGGACGAGGATACCATCGGATGGGTTTCCACAGCCATTTGCCTGCTGCAGGTGATTGCGCTGCTTGGCTCCATTGTGCCGGTGGAACGGGCTCTGAAGAAAACCTTTGACGAGTCCGGAAACAGAAGGCAGAAGCTTCCACAATGAAAACAGGCAGAGATTTTTTTCTGCCTGTCCCTATGTAAAAAATAAAAATCTACGGGAGAATGTTATGTATTTGCTGCTTCTTTCACTCATTTACCTGGCGTTTATCAGCCTGGGACTGCCGGATTCTCTGCTGGGTTCCGGCTGGCCTACCATGCGGGAAGTCTTTTCCGTTCCCATTTCCTATATGGGCATTGTGTCCATGATTATCAGCGGCAGCACCATCTGCTCCAGTCTTTTGTCCGAGCGGCTGACCAAGAAATTTTGCACCCAGTATGTGACCGTGGCCAGCGTGATGCTCACCGCCATTTCTTTGTTCGGCTTTTCCACCGCCGGCGCCTTCTGGATGCTCTGCCTGTGGGCCATTCCCTACGGCCTGGGGGCCGGGGCCATTGATGCGGCTCTGAATAACTATGTTGCCCTGCATTACAGTTCCCGGCATATGAGTTGGCTGCACTGCTTCTGGGGTGTGGGCACCATTGTCAGCCCCTATGTGATGAGCTGGGCCTTGACGCACAGCGTCTGGCAGACCGGCTATCGGATGGTGTCGGGAATCCAGTTTGCCATTGCTCTGGTGTTGGTTCTGACCCTGCCGGTGTGGAAAATTCATCAAAAGGGGGAAGCTCAGGAAGAAAATGGGAAAATTCTTGGCATTTCCGGAGCCTTAAAAATCCGGGGCGTGCCCAGCCTTCTGCTTGGATTCTTCGCCTACTGCGCCGCGGAGAGCACCACCATGCTCTGGGCCAGCAGCTTTTTGGTGGATGCCCGGGGCATTACCAAGGAAGTGGCTGCCGCTTTCGGTGCGCTGTTTTACATCGGCATCACCGCCGGGCGGTTCCTGTCCGGTCTGGTGTCGGAAAAACTGGGAGACAGAACCATGATCCGCCTGGGCGCCGCCGTGATGGGGGTGGGCATCGCCTGTGTGCTGCTGCCCTGGGGCGGCAATCTTCCGGCCCTGGCGGGTCTGGTGATCATCGGTCTGGGCTGCGCCCCGGTGTATCCCAGCATCATCCACGCCACCCCGGGAAATTTTGGAGCGGAAAATTCCCAGGCCATCATCGGCATCCAGATGGCCAGCGCCTACGTGGGCTCTACCTTCGCGCCCCCGGTGTTCGGTTTGATTGCCAATCACATCAGCATCCGGCTGTTCCCGGTGTACATCCTGCTCTTTGGCATTTTGATGATCGCCATGACGGAAACCACCTTCCGTAAGGTACAAAGAAGATAACAATATTTCCCTATGAAAAAAACGTGGAACAAGAATCGCACTTGTTCCACGTTTTCATTATACTTGTTACGCCTGAATCACCGGGCCGTTCCGGGACTGAACCACCGGGTCGCCCAGCTGCTCTACCTTGGAGTCCTTAATCAGATGCTTGGGACAGACCGTGGCGCACAGACCGCAGTTATCGCACTTGCTGTAGTCGATGGTGGCCAGGTTGTTTTCCACGGTGATGGCCTCTTTGGGGCAGATCTTCTTGCACAGGCCGCAGCCGATGCAGCCGACGGTGCAGCTGCGGGTGGTGACGGCGCCCTTGGCTAACGATGCACAGGCGATGACCACATTCCGGTCCGGCTCCACCGGTACAATCAGATGCCGGGGACATACCGTGGCACAGGCCATACAGCCCACGCACAGGTCCTCGTCCACATGGGCAACACCGTTGACGATCTTCATGGCGCCGTACTTGCAGGCCTTCACGCAGCTGCCGTAGCCCAGACAGCCGTACTTACAGGACAGGGGGCCGCTGCCGCCGACCTTGGAAGCTGCCAGACAGTTCTTGAAGCCTTCGTAGTTGGCCTTGACCTTGGCGCCCTTGGTCAGGTTGCCGTCGGCGTCGTAAATCTTTTCACCGGAGCAGCGCACCAGGGCAACTTTCCGGGTGACGGTCTGAGCCTTTACGCCCATGATGGCAGCCATGGCCTGGGCACAGTCGTTGCCGCCGGAGGCGCACTTGCCGATTTCCGCTTCCCCGTTAAACACGGCTTCTGCGTAAGCACCGCAGCCGGCATAGCCGCAGCCGCCGCAGTTGGCGCCGGGGAGGCATTCGTTCAGCTGATCCAGCCGGGGGTCGCTCTCTACATAGAATACTTTGGAAGCGGCAGCCAGAACCAGACCGAAAATCAGGCCCAGGCCGCCCAGAATTGCAACCGCAATCAAAATTTCCATTCTTTCGCCCTCCTTAGAAAATGCTCAGACCGGAGAAGCCCATGAAGGAAAGAGCCAGCAAACCGGCGGCAATCAGTGCAATGGGGAAGCCCTTGAAGCACTCGGGGCACTCGCTCCGGTTCACCCGTTCCCGGATGGAAGCGAACAGCACAATGGCCAGGGTAAAGCCCAGACCACCGGCAGCGCCGTTGATGGTGCTCAGCAGGAAGTTGTAGCCCTGCTGCACATTTACCAGCACCACGCCCAGCACGGCGCAGTTGGTGGTAATCAGGGGCAGGAACACGCCCAGAGCTTTGTACAGGGCGGGAACGCTCTTTTTCAGGAACATCTCCACCACCTGCACAATGGAGGCAATGGCCAGAATGAACACCACCGTCTGCATGTACTCCAGATTCAGGGCGATGAGGATCAGGTTAATGCCGTAGCAGGCGGCAGAGGCCAGGGCCATGACGAAGGTAACCGCCAGACCCATGCCCAGAGCGGTGTCGATTTTCTTGGACACGCCCATGAAGGGGCAGATGCCGTAGAACTTCACCAGAATGAAGTTCTGGGTCAGCAAAGCGCTGATGAGAATACCCAAAATCGCTTCCATTATTTGGCAGCCTCCTTCTTCTTATTCTTGATGTCCAGGTGCTTCATCAGCCACTGAGAACCGGCGATGACAAAGCCCAGGGTCAGGAAGCCGCCTACAGGCATGACCATCTGCATGGCAGGGAACTGGGAAGGAATCAGCCGGATGCCTTCGCCGCCGTTGAGCAGACCGCCGCCGAAGGTTCCGTTGCCCAGCAGTTCCCGGATGATGCACATAATCATCAGCGCCACGGTGTAGCCGATGCCCTGGCAGATGCCGTCCACGGCGGAAGCCAGCACGGTATTCTTGGAGGCAAAGCCCTCTGCCCGGCCCAGAATGATGCAGTTAACCACGATCAAGGGGATGAACACGCCCAGGCTCTGGCTCAGAGCGGGGATGAAGGCCTTCAGCAGCAGGTCAACCACGGTGACGAAGCCGGCGATGATGGTGATGTAGGCTGCAATACGGATTTGCGAGGGAATGAAGTTCCGCAGCGCAGCAATGAGGATATTGGAGCAGGTCAGAATGGCGGTAACCGCCAGACCCATGCCGATGCCGTTGAACAGGCTGGTGGTGATGGCCAGGGTGGAGCACATGCCCAGCAGCTGCACGGTAACCGGGTTCTTGGTCAGAAGACCTTCCCGGAATTGTCTTTTGAAATTCATATGCTACCTCCTTAGCCCAGATTCCCGGCGCAGGCCAGGGCGGCGTTGACGCCGGAGCAGACAGCCCGGGAGGTGATGGTGGCGCCGGTGAGGGCGTCCACCTCGCCGCCGTCCTTGGTCACGGACACCGAGCCGGATTTTCCAACAAACTGACCCCGGAAGGCTTCACCGGCAGCGGTGGAAGCGGCAGCCACAGCACCCAGACCGGAGGTTTCGGTGTGGGACACGATGGAGATGCCCAGAACCTTGCCTTCCAGATCCACGCCCACCATCATGGTGATGGTGTTGTCAAAGCCGCTGGGGGTAACTTCAAAGGCATAGCCGTTTGCACCGGCGTAGACCTTGCTTACCAGGCCGGTATCATCGGTAAAGTCGGTGATTTCCTGGTCAAAGCCCCCGGGCAGCACCGCTTCAATGGCCTGCTGGGTCTTTTCTGCGTTGAGCTGGGCGATTTTCGGGGCGGTGATGGCGTTGACCCCAGCCAAAGCCACCGCAACCACCGAGGTGATAATCAGCAATGTCAGGGCCAGCCGAAGAACATATTTGGCAGTTGTTTCGGTTTTCATTATTTGGCCGCCTCCTTCCTGGGAGCGCCGAACTTCACGGGACGGCCGATTCTGTCCAGCAGCACCACGCAGCAGTTCATAACCAGAATGGCGTAGGAAACGCCTTCATTGTAGCCGCCGAAGTAGCGGATCATCACGGTCAGCACGCCGCAGCCCACGCCGTAGACGATCTGACCCAGCTTGGTCACCGGAGAGGTGACGTAGTCGGTAGCCATGAAGATGGCGCCCAGCATCAGGCCGCCGCCGCATACCTGGGCGCACATCCAGGCGATGCGGTCATTGCCCAGGGGGAACAGGAAGGTCAGCACAGCCACGGTGCCGATGTAGGCCACAGGAATCCGGGGGGTGATGACCTTGCGGACCAGCAGATAACCAAAGCCAATCAGCAGCAGAAGAGCGGAGGTTTCGCCCAGACAGCCGCCCACATTGCCCAGGAACATGTCCGCAATGGAGTCGGTGGGCATCATACCCTGGTGCATGTTGGCCAGGGGAGTAGCGGAGGTGACGATGTCCGCAGTGGACAGCAGGCCCGGCGCATTTTCGTAGCCCACAGTCACCCAGGTGCTCATAAGGACAGGCCAGCTGAACAGGAAGGCACGTCCGGCCAGAGCGGGGTTGACGATGTTCTTGCCCAGACCGCCGAAGAGCATCTTGACGATGACAATGGCAAACAGAGCGCCCAGAATGATGGTCCAGTAGGGGATGGTCACCGGGCAGACAAAGGCCAGCAGCGCACCGGTAACGCAGGCGGACAGGTCGTGAATTTTGCAGTGGGCCTTGGTCAGCTTGCAGTAGCCCCACTCAAAGAACACACAGGCGGCCACACTCACCAGGGTCACAGCCAGTGCCCGGAAGCCGAAGAAATAGATGCCTCCCAGCAGGGCAGGGGCCAGGGCGATAAGGACATCCCGCATAATGGTCTGGGTGGTGATGGGGGTGTGGGCGTGGGGGGAGCTGGAAATGGTCAGCTCATAAAAATATTTCATCTGTGCCATAGGTTCTCCCCCTCCTTACTTCTTCGCCGCAGCGGCGGCGTTGCGGATGTGCTGTTTGCCCACCCGGAAGCCCAGAACCAGAGGAACGCTGGCGGGGCAGGTGTAGGCGCAGCAGCCGCACTCGATGCAGTCCATGATGTTGTTGGCCTTCATGTCCTCCACGTCGCCGGACTGTATCGCCTTGTACATCAGTACCGGCATCAGCTTCATGGGGCAGGCGTCGATGCACTTGCCGCAGCGCAGACAGTGAGGCTCTTCCACCGCAAATTCATTGCGCTTGCCCAGCACCGTCACGGCGTTGACGCCTTTGATGGTGGGAACGCTCAGGTCATACTGGGCCATGCCCATCATGGGGCCGCCGGAGAGAACCTTGTAAGGATTTTCGCTGTGGCCGCAGGCTTCCAGCAGATCGTTGAAGGCGGTGCCGATGGGAACCAGCAGGTTCTTCGGCTCCATGATGATGTCGCCGGAAACGGTGACGATCCGGGAAATCAGGGGCATGCCGTCATACACTACGTCATGGATGGCCTTGCAGGTAGCGGCGTTGAACACGGCGCAGCCTACTGCGGCAGGCAGACCGCCGGAGGGAACTTCCCGTCCGGTGATGGAGTAGATCAGCTGCTTTTCAGCGCCCTGGGGGTACTTGGCAGGCAGAATGTCCACGCTGATGCCGTCGGAAGCGTCCAGGTTGGCAATCAGGGACTTGATGGCCTCGGGCTTGTTGTCCTCAATGCCGATGTGGCCTTCCTTCAGGCCGAAGATTTTCATAATGAGCTTCAGACCGGAGATCAGCTCCGCCGGATGCTCCCGGCACAGCCGGTCGTCGGCGGTTATGTAAGGCTCGCACTCGCCGGCATTGATAATGACGGTATCCACTTTGCCGATACCGCCGGAGAGCTTGACATGGGTGGGGAAGGTAGCGCCGCCCATACCGACGATGCCGCCTTCGTGAATGATATCGATCAGCTCTTCCACGCTCAAAGCATCCACCTGTTCCTGGGTGCGCTTGTGGATGTCGGGGCACAGGGTGTCCAAGTGATCGTTTTCGATGACCACACTCATCATGGTGGTGCCGCTGGTGTGGGCTCTGGCCTCCACGGCCTTGACCTTACCGGAAACGGAAGCATGAACGGGAACACACAAGCCCTGGTTGTCACCGATTTTCTGGCCTACGGTAACCAGATCCCCTTTTTTCACCAGGGGCTTGCAGGGGGCGCCGATATGCTGGGACATGGGGATTACCACGATATCCGGAGCAGGGAATACCTGGGTTTCCTTGTCGCAAGCGTACCACTTATTTTCTTTGGGATGGACCCCGCCGAAAAAGGAAAACGCCATAGTTACTTCACCTCTTTCAAAATTTGCGGAACCAAGCCGCTTGGATTACGTATCCTATCATAACCCAGGAATCGAAATTTGTCCACCTGTTTTTAGATAAGATTGACAAAAAAATTACTATAAAACTATTCATATCGATACAATAAGACGGAATAAACAGAACATAAATCGCCGGAAAGGTCCATAAGGTTAGGACCTTTCCGGCACGGGAGCAGAAAGCGAATACATTGGGCGCTGAAAAGCCTATAGGGGACTTTCCACAGACATAAAGAACTAAATTCGACGGGGTATTTCTCTTTTTTGTCCGAATGTGGGGATGGGAGAAGGCATCAGCTTATCCAGCCCGCCGTCCACCAGCCGGTACATGCCCATGGCGGCCATTCCCACCGGTACCCACAGAGCAGTAAACCGGGGGCAGATCTGGCCCAGCAGATTGCCCGGCTGGTCCCGGTAGTCCCAAACCCGGTAGTCCCGGTTCACCATCAGCCCGGTAAGCAGCTCCACTGCGGTAATCACCCCGGCGCTGCATCCGGCCCGGACGCCCTGGGGCAGGGAGAGCCGGTCCATCTGCCCCAGCAGCAGGTAGCACAGCCCCCCGGCGCCGAACATGCTGATGTGACTGCGGCGGCGGTAGAGCAGTTCCAGCCCCACATAAGCGCTGCCGCCGATGCAAAACTGGGTCAGTTTTTTCGTCAAATCCATACATTTTCACCTCAAGGAAAGGATTCCCAAATTTTCAAGAAAAAATCGGAAAATTTCTCTTGACAAATGACACTTCTTTGGATATAATAAGGAAGCTGATTTCGGCTGCGCCGGAATCGTTGACCACATGGCGGCATAACTCAGTTGGTAGAGTAGCCGGTTCATACCCGGTATGTCATCTGTTCGAATCAGATTGCCGCTACCAGGCCCGTTGGTCAAGCGGTTAAGACACCGCCCTTTCACGGCGGTAACATGGGTTCGATTCCCGTACGGGTCACCAAAGAAAATTCCGACGCTATCTCGTCGGAATTTTTTTATTTCAATCAAAACCCGTACGGGAATCGAAAGGCCGGCCCCGGAGGGGTAAGAAACATGCCGGTGGCATGTTTCTTAGGCCGTGGGAGATTCTGCAATTTTATAGCGCTGCGGCCCGGGAAAAATCCCGGGCCGCTTGAAATTTACTCCTGCAAAAGCTGGGCAAACACCGGCAGACTCCGCTGAATCATGTCGTAACTGACACAGTAGCACACCCGGAAATAGCCGGGGCAGCCAAAGTCGTCACCGGGTACCAGCAGCAGATTTTTCTGCTTGGCCTTTTCCGAGAAGGCCGCCGCATCCCCGCCGGGAGCCTTGACGAACAGATAGAAGGCCCCGTCAGGCTTGGCCATCTCGTAGCCCAGGGAAGTCAGCCCTTCATACAGGGCTTTGCGGTTGCGGTCGTAGCTTTCCAAATCCGGCCGCAGATGGGTGCACCGGGCAATGACCTTCTGCCACAGACTGGGGGCGCAGACATGTCCGCAGCCCCGGGCGGCTCCGGCAATGGCGGCGTAGAGATTCTTGCTGTCGGCAGCCTGGGCGCTGACATAGATGTAGCCAATCCGTTCCCCGGGCAGGGACAGACTCTTGGAGTAGGAGTAGCAAATCACCGTATCCCGGTAAATCTGAGGCACAAAGGGCACTTCCACGCCGCCGTAAACCAGTTCCCGGTAAGGCTCGTCGGAAATCAGGTAGATGGGATGGCCGAATTGCGCCGCTTTTTTCTCCAGCAGTTCCGCCAGATCCTGCAGGGTCTGCCGGGTGTACACCACGCCGGAGGGGTTGTTGGGGGAGTTGAGAATCAGAGCCTGGGTGTGGGGGGTGAGCATGGCTTCCACCGCAGCCAGGTTGATCTGAAAATCCGGAAGATCCGGGGGAACCACCCGGAAAATTAGGCCAGATTCCTCTGCAAAGGGCTTGTATTCCGGAAAATAGGGGGCAAAGGCCAGAATTTCCCCGCCGGGAACTGCCAAAGCCCGGAATACCGATACCAGTTCCGGCGCAGCGCCGCAGCCCAGGAAAAAGTCCTCCGGCTGGGTCTGGGCACCATAGCGGCGGTTTAAGTCATCGGAAATGGCCTTTCTCGTTTCGTAATCACCCACGGCAGAGGTATAGCCGTGGAGGGCCAGGGAATCGGTGTCCCCAAGAATGTCCCGGATGGCCTGGTTAACCTCCGGAGGGGAGGGGATGGAGGGGTTGCCCAGGGAGTAGTCGAAGACGTTTTCCGGCCCTACAATGGCGGCCTGTTTCCGTCCGTATTCAAACAGTTCCCGGATGCAGGAACGGTTGGAGCCTAAGGTGTAGGCAGTTTCGTTAAGCATAAACAATACCTCCTGTCTTACAGTTCGTAAAGGGGTGCGCCGGGGTTATAGCCCTGGGGCTTGTAGCACACCGAGGAAATGGCCTTGCCTTCAATGCCGTACTTGGGATTGTAGCCAAATAGGTTTACATAACGATGCAGGTCGTCCCGCTCCTTCTCCATTTCCTCCATCACCGCCAGGGTAGCCAGCACGTCGTCCACCGCCCGGTGGGAGTTGACCACCTTGCCCGTCAGGCCGTACTGCTCAATGGCGCTGCACAGCCGGTGGGGATAGCAGTGGCGATCCCGGTAGACGGTGAGCAGGTCCAGCTTGTCCTTACCCTGTAAAATGGTGGGATCACCCGAGCGCAGCAGCAGATAAAATAGAAAACTCAGGTCAAAATGGGCGTTGTAAGCCAGCAGCAGGGTGTTTCCCTGAATCATTTCCCCGATGTCCCGGCAGACCCGGGTTTTGGACAGTCCCCGCTCCCGCAGGTCCTGGGTGGAAATGCCGGTAAGCTCCTGGATTTTCGGCGGCACGAACCCGCCGGGGGACAGGGCCACCAGTTCGTCGTATTCCTGAATCACCTGGGGCTTGCCCTGTACCTGCTCTACCACCACCGCGGCGAATTCAATGATCTCGTCCCGGCTGTAGGCAAGGCCGGTGGTCTCCGTATCAAACAGCATCAGCCGGTCATATGTAGAAAAGAGGGTTTCAAAATTGGCCATTTCTTTCTCTCCAATCAGGCTCTTATCGGTTTTCCCGCACCACCCGGCAGGGATTGCCCAGGGCCACGGTGTTGGATGGAATGTCCTTGGTCACCACACTGCCGGCACCGATGACCACGTTGTCGCCAATGGTTACCCCGGGCAGCAGAATAGCCCCGCCGCCAATCCACACGTTATTGCCGATGATCACCGGGGCGGTCTGGGTCTTGCAGAAGGCGAAGCTGCCGTCGGCGTTGGGCTGACCGAACCGGTGGGCGGCGTTGGTGGGATGGAAGGCGGTGTAAATCTGGACGTTGGGAGCAATCAGGGCGTTGTCACCGATGCGGATTTCGTTATCGTCCAGAAAGATGCAGTTCATATTCACTTCGCAGTTGTTGCCGAAGTAAATGTTGTTGCCGTAGTCCACATAGAACGGGGCGGTGATCCACAGATTTTTCCCCCGTCCTCCCAGCAGCTGGCTGAGAATCCGGTCTTTTTCGGAAAGATTATCAGAATCCAGCCGGTTATAATCCCGTATCAGGTTTTTGGCCTTGTGCCACTGGTTCAGAAGCTCCGGGTCGCCGCAGTCGTAGAGCTGGCCGGAGAGCATCTTCTCCCGTTCCGTCATTGAGAAGCCTCCTTTGCCAGAGCCATGGCCCGCTGAACCTTGCTTTGGGATTGGACTTCCAGGTGAAATTCCTGGGCCAGATTCCGGGCAAAAGCCAGGGCAGCCAGTTCGCTGCCGGTTTTCAGCTCCACTTCCACTTCGCAGAAGCTCTGCTGCTTTTCTCCTGCCAGAAATTCCCCTTCGTCCAGCGCCAGTTCCAGGGTGCAGCCCGGAGCGGTGAGGGAGGCAGCCTGCCGGGTAAACCGGGCGGCGCAGACGCTTACCAGCCCTGCTTCGGTGATGGTCAGAAGTTCCGCCGGAGCGCCCAGGTTACATAGCATTTTTACAGCCTGAGAAAGGTCCTCTTCCTGCACTTCCCACTCCCCACGGCTGCCGTCGGGAAGGGGGGTTTTCAGGGTGCAGACGCTCTTTCCGTTTTCCAGCCGCCGCCTGAGCATCCAGCGGCGTTTTTCCAATTCCCGACAGGGGGTATCATAATAGGTGGTTTCCATGGAAATGGAAACAAAATCTTTATATTTCTTTCGGATTTGCGTGCAGATATCCGAATTTGCCTGGTATTTCAGTTCAAATTCTCTTCCCATGACAGCATCCTTCCTTTCTTCGAAGGCGGAAAATTCCTTTTTCTGCCACCCATTATACACACCCCGCCCCGGCTTCGCAAGATGCCCCGGAGAAATTTGATTTCCCGCCTTTGACGGCACCCATTCCGACGGAATATTTTTCCCCGGCGTGGTAGGATTTCCCTATCTCAAAGGAAAGGCAGTGGTGTACTAATGATGATGGAAACGTACTTACGCCGGGGGCAGCGAGGGCTGCAGAGGGTGATGCTCAACCCCAGGGTCCGCAGCACCGGAGCGGTGCTGGCCTACGGCGGCGGTGGTTTCCTGTTCAGCGCGGCGAGTCTCGGGAATTTTGCCCAGCCGCTGGCCATGGGACTGATTACGGCGGCAACCGGATGGCGGGCGCTGGTGGTCTGTCTGGGAGCTTTGGTGGGCTACCCTTTTTTCTGGGGACAGGCAGGAAACCAGGGGGTTGTCTGGACGGCGGCAGGAGCGCTGCTGGCGCTGCTGATGGGAAAGCGGGAGGAAAGCCAGGATCAGCCTCTGATGATACCTGCCCTGGCGGCCTTTCTAACGGCGGTAACGGGGCTGACGTTCCAGCTGATGCTGAAACAGGGGGTGCCGGTAATGGTTTTTTTTCTCCGGGTGGCCCTGACCTTCTTTGCTTCAGCCCTGTTTACCCAGGCGGCCCGATGCCGGGATGCCATTACCGACTGGCTGACCATAGGCCTGGGGACCTTGGCTCTGGCCCAGGTCAGATTTACGCCCTATCTGGGGCTTGGCTACATAGCTGCGGGAATGATGGCGGTGTCCGGCGCCTTCCCCGGGGCAGCCCTGGCAGGGCTGGGGCTGGATCTGGCCCAGGTGACGAAGATGCCCATGACGGCGGTGCTGTGCATGGCCTACTTTGTCCGGATGATTCCCTTTGACAAAAAATGGCAGCGGTGTCTGGCACCGGGAATTGCCTACGCCATTGTGATGGCGGTGTGGGGAAGCTGGGACCTGACCCCGTTGCCCGGACTGATTCTGGGCGGGGGAGCGGGGTACTTTCTTCCCTCCCGCCCGGAAGTTGCCCATCGCCGGGGACAGACCGGCGTGGCCCAGGTGCGGCTGGAGTTGGGAGCGGAGGTGATGCGTATTACCCAGCAGCTGATTTTGGAAATCGAGCCGCCTCCCATCGATCAGAACGCCCTGCTGGAAAAAGCGGTGCAGCGGGCCTGTGCCGGGTGTTCTGCCCGAAAAGGCTGCACCCAGCGGGGAGACATTACCCCGGCCCTGCTGGAACATCCTTTGGACGGAAATTGCCGCAAGCCCGGACGGCTGATTCCGGAGCTGCACCGGGCACAGGAGCAGCTGCGGTCCCTTCAGGCGGACCGGCAGCGGCAGGAGGAATACCGGTATGCCCTGGGGCAGCAGTATCGGTTTTTATCGGAATATCTGCGCAGTCTCTCCGATCAGCTGCCAAGGCGGGCCCAGGAAAGCCATCCGGAATTTCGGGTGGAGGTGTCTGCCCGTTCCCGGGGGAAGGAACGGGCCAACGGCGACCGGTGTCTGGCCTTTTCCGGGCCGGAACTGCGGTATTTTGTACTGCTGTGTGATGGAATGGGCACCGGCATCGGGGCGGCTCAGGAAAGTCAGTGGACAGGAAATCTGGTGCAGAAAATGCTGGCAGCCGGATTCCCGCCGGAGCATACCTTGCGCAGTATCAATAGCCTGCTGGCGCTGCGGGGGGCAGCGGGAGCGGTAACGCTGGACTTGGCGGAGATCCGGCTGGATACCGGGGTAGTGTCGGTTTACAAATGGGGCGCAGCCCCCAGCTATCTGCTCAGTCGCAGCGGCGCAGAAAAAATCGGGACAGCCTCGCCGCCTCCGGGGATCTGTGTGGACAAGACCCGGGAAACGGTACAAAAGCTGTCCCTGTGTCGGGGAGAGGTGCTGATTCTGCTCAGCGACGGCGTGGACGGAGAGGGTGCCCTGCGCCAGTTCTCTTTGCCTCCGGATGCGCCGCCTGGGGAGCTGGCGGCGGAAATTCTGGAGAAAGGCTGCCAGGACCCAGAGGACGACGCCACAGCTGCGGTGATCCGTCTGCGTCCGGTAAGCTTGGCTACATCATAGCATATGAAAACTGAAAAGAATGTCGAAACACTAGATGTTGCATGCAAATTTGCGGAAAAATCACAAGATATAGGAGCTTGTGCAGGAACGGGAGGTTTTTTCGGGTAATTTCGGGTTCTATAGCAGATTCCACCACAGCAGACCGTGGGCATCCCCCATGGCCTGGACCTGCCGGGCCAGCTGATAGCAGGCGGCGGCAAAGGTGGCATCGTCCCGGCTGGCGGCATACACTTTCAGGGAAGCAGCATCGGCTTCAATCTCCTCCACAGGAGCGTGATCGGCAAAACAGCCCCGGAAATGGGCCCAGGTCTGCCACTGCTCCAGGGCTTGGCCGCAGAGAAGATCTGCCTGATACCAGTTGTTTTCCAAGGCGCACAGCGCCGCCTGATCCAGTTTCTCGGCAATGGGACGGTGAATCCGGTCCATCATAATGCTGTTGATACAGCTGCTGCCCAGCAGAAGCAGCAGCAGAACCAATCCAAATATGCTTCGCTTCATGACAGCTCCTTTCCCAGCCAGGTGATCTGACCCGAGGGGTCAATGGTTAAAAGCAGGGTATCCGAGGTTTCGGCCCCGTGCTGGGACAGGACGCCTTTGAGCCAGGTTTCGTCTTTTCCCGCCTGCTCCAGATTTTTTCGGAACAGGTAGCCGTCTTCAATAATGGGCAGGGGAAGATACTGTTTGGCGGCTTGAATCCCTGCGTCCTTGGCTGTGGCGGGCAGATGTTTCGGGTAAGGAAATACGGATAGATTTCCGTTGGTCTCCAGAATGGCGTACTGCACCGTCTGGATATCCAGTACATCCTTTTCCCGCAGATGTCCCATCAGCTCATCCAGGGTTACCCGGGTGTTTCGCAGATTGTCGGATAGAATCTTTCCATTGTCAATGAGAATCACCGGCTTGCCGCAAAACAGCCGCCGCAGAAACACACTGCGCAGAATCAGTCCCGACAGCACCAGCTCCATGCCCAGCACCGTCAGAATGGGAACCAACCCGGAATACAGCGGAATTCCCGCATCCTGCATGGGGATGGCGGCCAGGTTCGCCACCAACATGGTCACAACAAATTCCGACGCTTCCATCTGACCGATCTGGCGCTTGCCCATGAGCCGGACGGAAAAAATCAGGATCAGGTACAATATCAGGGTTCGCAAGTAGGAAAGTATCAAAAAATCACCTCTTTGGGATAGATTTCCCAGGAGGTGATTTTTTATTACCAATGTTTTATACAATTATATATAGAATGCAAAAACTCCGGCATACGCCGGAGTTTTTGCAACAAGAAAAGAGGAGAGGAAAAAATGAAAAAGAGGAATTTGAATCGTTTGTCCTTATTATACCCGGAAGATGTTAAGCAAAAAAGTGGGAAGATATTAAGTTCCTATGAAGTTGTGAAGAATACATTTTAACAAATGGCGTTTTCCCTCCCATTGTCCTCTGCGTATGGGAAGCGTGGCAGGACATATGTCCCTCCATAAAATTCATTTGTGTGACGATTGCTATCATAGCGTGAAAAAATCCACATGGCAAGATTGCCCTTGCCATAAGCGGCGGCCTTCGTCACCTGACGGCAAAATGAACAGAATTATCCTGTCGCAACCGATAAAAATATACTGAAAAACACGAAAAATGTGTTTACAATCTTTCCTGTTTGTGCTAAACTATATCTGGTGGAAGTTGGGGTTAGCCCCATCTGATGCCAAAAAATATTGAAAAAGCGGGGTATCCCGCATACTTTTCGATAATATAGGAGGCAAAACAAATGGCAAGTATCGATTTAACCAGATATGGTATTTCTGGTACCACCGAGATCGTCCACAACCCTTCCTACGAGACCCTGTTCGCGGAAGAGACCAAGGCCGGCCTGGAAGGCTATGAAGTTGGCACCGTTACCGACCTGGGCGCTGTGAACGTTATGACCGGCATCTACACCGGCCGTTCCCCCAAAGACAAGTTCATCGTCATGGACGAGAACTCCAAGGACACCGTGTGGTGGACCTCCGACGAGTTTAAGAACGACAACAAGCCCGCTTCTCAGGAAGCCTGGAAGGCCTGCAAGGAGCTGGCTCTGAAGGAGCTGTCCAACAAGAAGCTGTACGTCATGGACGTGTTCTGCGGCACCAACAAG
>CALXDU010000016.1 GCA_944387145.1 uncultured Oscillospiraceae bacterium
GCCCTCTCTCCTGGCGTTCCCCGAAACAGGTCTTATTTGCTTTTCCCAATCTGTAACACATCATTGACAAACTTACATTGGGGAAAATATTTTTTGAAAGAGAACCTTACAGATGCAGATCCTTGCTGCGGAACACCAAAATTCCTGCCACGGAGCACACAAAAGCCGCCAGCAGCGCAATCCCGGCAAAGAGGAAAGCCTGTTCTTCCCCAGCGGCCAGACCCCCTGCCTGGAAGAGGGTGAAGAAGGTGGTATATTGGATTTTTTCCAGTTTGCCGCCCATATTGGCCAGCATTTGCAGAATGTACATCAGCACCGGGATTCCGGCGCCAAAGGTAAGACTCAGCTTGGCTTCGCTGAATAGGCACGAACACAGGAAACAGAAACCGCCAATAAACAGGTGCAGGCACAGCAGCCCGCCGTTGACCTGCAGCAGCTGCTTCAATTCCAGTTCCCCCGGGAACATCCCTTCGGAAACGAACCATTCCAGGGCAGTGCAGTAAGCTGCCAGCAGGACGATTCCCGTAACCAGGACCATCCACTGGGTAAAGGCCACCCGGGAGCGTTTTACCGGAGCTGCCAGCAGCGCCGCCATACTGCCCTGATCCACATATCTGGCAATCAAACCGTTGGCCCGGATGATGATATAGACCATGGGAAACACCAGCAAAATCATGCCGTACAGATACGAGGTCATGAATCCCATCAGGGTGTCCTGATTGCCTACCATTCCTACAGCGGCCATCAGTTCCGGCATCAGCGCCTCGAATTGCTTCAGCGCATCCGCCATTTCCGGATCGTACATGCTGATGATCATGGATATGTACATGGTCAGAATGGCTGCAAAAATCACCAGCAGCTTCCAGGAACCTTTGAGTTCCTTGCGGTACAGTGTCAGGTTCATGGCTTATCCTCCTCAGCATAATAGTGCAGGAAGATATCTTCCATGGTTTGCTTCTGGGTAAGGGTGACCTGGCAGGGATTCAGTCTATTTTGCTCGCCGCCGAAGGCTGTGGCAAAGTCCGCCGCCTCCTGGGGTGCAGCCAGGGTGACGGTATAGCGTCTGCGGTGCTTGGCACCCAATGCCCCGGCGCTGTCCAGAGCCACCAGCTTTCCGCTGCGGATAATGCCGATGCGGTCGCAGGTGCGCTCCACTTCCTCAAACATGTGGCTGGACATCAGAATGGTTTTCCCGGCGGCTTTTTCCTCCTGAATCAGTTCCACAAAGCGGCCCTGCATCAGCGGGTCCAGGCCGCTGGTGGGTTCGTCCAGAATGAGAATGGCCGGGTCGTGCATAAAAGCGGATACAATGCCGATTTTCTGCTTCATGCCTTTGCTCATCTTTTTGATTTTCCCTTTGGGGTTTACTTCAAACCGGGCAATCAGTTCCATCATCCGCTTTCCCCCGGACATACCCCGGTACGTTTGCAGAAAACTCAGGTAGGCCCAGCCGTCCATATCTCCGAAAAAGGCAATTTCTCCGGGGATATAGCCCAGATTTTTCTGAATCCGGGCGGCATCTTTCCAGCAGTCCATACCATTTATGGTGCAGTTGCCCTGACGGGGCCGGAGAAATCCCATTAAGTGACGGATGGTGGTGGTTTTTCCGGCGCCGTTTGGCCCCAGAAAGCCGAAAACCTCTCCGGGAGCAATGGAAAAGCTCAGGTCAAAGACACCTTTCCCTTGCCCGTAATCCCGGGTCAGGTGGGATACTTCCATCATGCCCATAGGCGAGCCTCCTTACCGCCTGAAAGTCAGGCTGGAAAAATCAGGTTTCTTTGTCCATGTGGACAATCAAGTGGGGATAGGTCATGCCGATGTTCTGTTCGTCAAAGATATCCTTGACCCGCTTGGTGGCGGCAAAGTATACATCCCAGTAATCCGGGGTTTTGACCCACAGACGCAGACTGTAGGAAATGGCGCTGTCGCCGTAGGCGGTAATCACGGCATTGGGAGCCGGGTCCAGCAGAACGTTGTCCATGGTGCCGGCCAGAACCAGGGCGTCCAGCACTTTCTGGGTGGGGGCGTCGTAAGAGGCAGAGACATTGACATCTACCCGCCGGGTGCCGGTGGAGGAGTAATTGACAATCTGCGCTGCTACCACAGAGCTGTTGGGAATGGAAATCATCTTATTGTCCGGGGTAGCCAGCATGGTGTAGGTCATGTTGATTTCCTGAACGGTGCCGGACTGGGCGGCAATCTCCACATAGTCGCCGGAGTGGAACGGGTGGGTGTACAAAATGGTAAAACCGCCGATGATGTTGGAAACCATATTCTGCAGGGACAGGGAAAGTGCCAGGGTCAGCACACTGGCCAGGGCCACGATGCCGGTGACATCAATGCCCAGAGCAGAGGCGGCGCTCAGGCCGGTCAGCAGATAGATTCCGGCCCGCACCAGAGAGAGAATCAGACTGTGGGCCGCTTTTTCCAGCTTGGATTTTTCCAGGGTTTTGCGCAGCAGTGTCAGTATAATTTTGGCAGCCAGAATGCCGATAACCAAAACAATCAGCGCTCCGCCGATCCGGGAAAGAACGGGAAGACTCAAAACTGTGAAAATGTCCATAGGCGTACATCTCCTTCGTAAAAATTGTTACACATATTATACCAATTTGCCGGAAAAATAGCAAGCGGTTTCCTCAAGAGGCCAAGGGGAAGCCCATGTTCCCCATACAAAAAAGATATTAAACACATTTTAAGAAACCAGCCTCTTCCTTCTTAAGAAAATTGGTGATATAATACCGTTACTTAGTGAAGAAAGAGGGATGATCTATGTATAATATCCTGATTTGTGACGACCAGCCGGATATCGTCAACGCCCTGAAAATCTATCTGACCCCGGAAGGCTACAACCTGTATGAGGCCTTTACCGGCCAGCAGGCTCTGGATATTGTGAAGAACAACGAAATCCACTTGATTTTGCTGGATGTGATGATGCCTGTCATGGACGGTATTACAGCCACGGCCCATATCCGGGAAATTTCCAATGTTCCCATCATTCTGCTCACCGCAAAATCCGAAACCGAGGACAAGGTACTGGGTCTGAACGTAGGCGCCGACGACTACATTACCAAGCCCTTTGTGCCGGTGGAGGTGCTGGCCAGAGTCCGCTCTCAGCTGCGCCGCTATGCCCGGCTGGGCAGCTGCCCGGAACCCACTGGAAATCAGATCACCCTGGGTGGCATTGTGCTGGACGACCGGACGAAAACCGTCACTGTGGAAGGAGAACCGGTTTCCTTGACCCCCACGGAATATGCCATTTTGCATCTGCTGATGGCAAACCCCGGCAAGGTGTTCTCCACCAAGGTGCTCTACGAATCTGTCTGGCAGGAGGCGGCTCTGGGCAGCGAAGGCGCAGTGGCGGTCCACATTCGCCATCTGCGGGAGAAAATTGAGATCAACCCCTCCGAACCCCGGTATCTGAAGGTGGTTTGGGGCCAGGGATATAAGATGGAAGGGGAGAGCAGATGAAAAACCACATTGCATTTAAGTTCCTGGCGATTCTTCTGTGTACCCTGGCGCTGTTTGGCAGTGTTGCCAGCACCGGCGCCATTATGGCCCTGACCGGTGCCGGACTTTATGATAAGACCGTGCAGCAGGTACGGGATGCAGAGGTAAAAAGCTGGGGAAGAGATTTGACCAGCGGCGTTGCCATGTACTACAGCAACGTAGAACTGGGCGGCTGTCCGGAGGCTCTGGCAGCGGAGCATGTCCACGGTGGAGGCGGGTATTATTCCGGCTTCGACTGGGAGAAAGCAGGCTACGCACTGAAAGACGCGGAAGGCAACGTTCTGGAAACCGGAGGAACCCTGACGGAATCCGATGGCGGGGCGGTCTATACCTTCCCGGTTTCCGGACAATATCTGTATTTGGTTTCCACGGAGCCGAAGGCAGAACTGTTTGAGGTCCCAACCCAATCTGTAGAGGCAAAAATTTACTCGGATGAGGCAACGTATATTTACAATGCCATTCCCAAAACGGGTGCGGCGGTATATGGCGCACGGTTCTGGGATATGAATGGCCAGCCTCTTTACAATAACACCGGCAATGGAGAAATCCTGGGCACGGTGATGTATGACGAGGATGGAAATGTTCTGTATCGTTCCAGCAGTGCAGAATATGTGGAAGTCGGGCAGATTTCTCAGCTGGAACTGTTGGGGATGACTTCTGAAGTCATTTATGAAGCCTACGCATCCCAAGGTGTGGGCGAACTGACCCAGGACGAGCTGGGGTGTATCATTTTTACTGCCTCTGTTCGGCCGGAGCAGTTCCAGGAGCTGACTGCGGAAGAAGCCGTAACGGAAGCCACGGAAGCTACCAATCCCCCGGAAACCCAGCCGGTGACGGAGGCCGCTACCCAGCCCACCGCTGAGGAAACCCAGGCACCGGAAGTGGATGAAAACGGCAACCCTGTCCAGGCATCCACTGAGGAAACCGCAGAGCAGGAGCAGACACAATCCCAAGAGCAGTCGGAGGAGACAGCGGAAGAATCGGCAGAAAACGCTGATCAGGAGGAGACTGCTCCCCCTACGGAGCCACAAGAGGCCGAAGTCAGTGAGGACCCAGAGGCAGTGCTGGAGACAACTGCTGAGACTGCACCGACAGAAACTGCAGCTGCAGAGACTGCGCCGACTGAGACGCAGGCACCCACTGTCCCCGAGGAAACGATTCCCCAGCAGACGGTGCCTGATCCGACTGCGCCTGTGACAATCAACGGAAAGCCCCTGGATCAGTACGATATTTCCCGCTATGAGTATATCAATGAGCAGAGCGGCAGCACTATGGTTGCCAAGTGTGTTTACGTTCCCATGCCGGAAATGACCCTGGAACTGTACCTGGTACAGGGTGGACTGCGGGACGATGGATTTTTTTCCTTGTTGGAGGTTGTCCGGGGATTCCGCAGCGACCTGTTCCTGATTCTGGGAGTCAGTTTGCTGGTATTTGCAATTTTGGGCGTGTATCTGTGCTGTGCGGCGGGCCGGACACCTGGAAGCAAGCGGGTGCAGGCGGGCGGATTGAATCGGATGCCGCTGGATGTGTATCTGATTTTGGCAATTGCCGGTATCAGCGGTATTGTTGTTGTGGTGTGGGAAGGTGCCAGTGTGGCGCTGGAACAGAATTTGCAGGTGGGATGTGCCTTCGGCGCCGGCGCCGGTTACCTGGCTTGCCTGATTTTTGTGGGACTTTGCTTCGCCTTTGTGGCCCAGATTAAAACGCCTAACGGTTTCTGGTGGCACAATACCCTGTGTGTGCGGGTGCTGTGTCTGCTGGGACTGGCAGGACAGTGGGTGCTGCGCAGACTGCTCCCCTTCCTGGGCAGAGAACTGAAAAAGCTTGGCGGCAGTGTAGGAAGCCTGCTGAGCAAACTGATGGGCCATCTGAAGGAGAAGACCCATACTTTCCTGTCCCTGCTGCCGCTGACCTGGCAGTGGCTGGCCTGCGGCTTCGGCATCTTCCTGCTGATGCTTCTGGCAATGGCGTTTCGCTCTGTCTTCTTTACCCTGTTGTTTCTGGCGGCGGATATTGTACTGATTTTGTACGGTGCCCGGAGCTTTGGGACCCTGATGGAAAGCACCCGGCGGATGAGCAGGGGAGATTTGAACATCAAAGTGGATGATAAGCAGATGGTGGGCGTGTTCCGGGACTTTGCGGAGGACCTGAATGATCTTGCCGGTGTGGCGGTAGCCGCAGCCCAGAAACAGCTGAAATCTGAGCGGATGAAAACCGAATTGATTACCAATGTTTCCCACGACATCAAGACCCCGCTGACCTCCATCATCAACTATGTGGACCTGCTCCAGCGGCCCCATACCCAGCAGGAGGAAGCGGCATACCTGGAAGTTCTGGACCGTCAGTCCCAGCGGCTGAAGAAGCTGATTGAGGACCTGATGGAAATGAGCAAGGCCAACACCGGCAACATGACCGTGGAGATCACCCAGGTCAATGCGGTGGAGTCTGTAAACCAGGCCTTGGGCGAGTTTGCCGATAAGCTGGACAGAGCACAGTTGATTCCCGTGTTCCGGCATACCGAAGAAGCGGTGTTTATGCGGGCCGACGGGCGGTTGGTCTGGCGGGTGCTGAGCAACCTGCTGAGCAATGCGGTAAAGTACGCCATGCCGGGAACCCGGCTGTATGTGGACCTGCTGGAGACGGAAGGAAAGGTTATCCTTTCCCTGAAGAATATCTCCCGGGAAGA
The DNA here is from genome assembly GCA_944387145.1 of uncultured Oscillospiraceae bacterium. Classification (GTDB taxonomy): domain Bacteria; phylum Bacillota; class Clostridia; order Oscillospirales; family Oscillospiraceae; genus Faecousia. Next base: position 6,194 of record CALXDU010000016.1, read on the forward strand.
GCTGAATGTGGATGCCGATGAGCTGATGGAACGCTTCGTCCGAGGAGATGGTTCCCGGAATACCGAAGGCAGCGGCCTGGGGCTGAACATTGCCAAGAGCCTGATGGAACTGCAGAAAGGACAGCTGCAGCTGCTGGTGGACGGCGACCTGTTTAAGGTCACCCTGATCTTCCCAAGTATTTGATCCGATACAAGATATCCCCGCCGGTGAAACTGCCGGCGGGGCATCTGTTTGCGAGGAATCGGGGATTGTTCATAAATTTGTCGTTTTTTGTTTTCAATTTTGTTATTGGGCGTTCAAAACCAAAAAGTATCTTGATAACAGAAAGGTTGCGGAAGCCGTGAGCCGCTCCTTTCAAACTCCGTAGATCCTCTTTTCTACCTCTCTTCTTTCCAAACCCTTTTGCGGAATCCCCCGGTGCCTCCCCTGGCACCGGGGTTTTTCCGTTTTGGGGCAAAAAAACTGTGCGGGCAGAATGCACGCACAGTTTTTTGTTTGATTAGCCGTTTCTGACTTCCATGAACAGGCTTTCCATCAGGCGGGAAGTCTCTTCGGGAAGGTTGTCAAAGCTGGAAGTGTTGCGCAGGGTTTCTTCCGAGGGATAAGCGACCGGGTTGGCGGCCAGCTCCGGGTCCAGGAATTCCTTGGAAGCGGAGGAGGGAACGCTGTAGCCCAGGTAATCCATGTTGGCTGCGCTGATCTCCGGATCGCACAGGAAGTTGATGAACAGCTCGGCAGCTTCCTTCTCCTGGCAGCAGGTGGGGATGCACATGGCGTCAATGAACATGTTGAAGCCCTGCTCCTGGGGCTGATAGAAGGCCAGGTCGGGGTTCTCAGCCACCATGGTCAGGTAGTCGCCTGCGTAGTAAGGAGCGATCCAGGCTTCCTCATTTTCCATGGCGTCGAAGATCTGGTCCATGACGTACTGCTGCACCACGGGCTTCTGCTCGGCCAACTTGTCGGCGCATTCCTGAAGCTCAGCTTCGTCGGTGGTGTTGATGTCGTAGCCCAGCAGGTACTGAGCGATGGCGAAAGCATCCCGGGAGTTGTCGAACATCAGGATCTTGCCGGCGTACTTCTCGTTCCACAGCAGTTCCCAGCCGGTGACATCGGCTTCATCCACATACTTGGTGTTGTAGATGATGCCCACGGTGCCCCAGGTGTAGGGGACGGAGTACTTGTTCTCCGGGTCATAGGACGTGTTGCGGAAAGACTCGTCGATATACTGATAGTTGGGGATGTTGTCGAAGTTCAGCTCTTCCAGCATACCCTCCTGACGCATCCGACCGATCATGTAGTCGGAGGGGATGATCACGTCCACGGTAATGCCGCCGTTGGCCAGCTTGGAGTACATGATCTCGTTGGAGTCGTAGGTGGAGTAGCGCACTTCGATGTTGGGATAGGCCTCCTCAAATGCAGCGATTACATCCAGAGAGTCGTCATCGCCTTCGGCAATGTACTGACCCCAGTTGTAAACGTACAGGGTGGTTTTCTCCTCACCGCCGCCGCAGCCGGTGAGCATGGCTGCGCAGCCCAGCACCAGGCATACCGCCAGGACAAGGGAAAGCATTTTTTTCATTTTCAATTTTACCTCCTCATTAAATACCCGCAGTCCGGGATTGGGTTTTCTTCCGGTCACCATAAACCTGAATCAAGTTCATGGCGATCATCAGTACCAGAATCAACAGGAACAGCAGGGTAAACATGGCGTAAATCTTGGGCTGGAGGGGCTTTTTGGTGTAGGAATAAATCTCCACCGGCAGCGTCACAAAGTCCAGACCACTGACAAAGTAGCTGATGACAAAGTCATCCAGACTCATGGTGAAGGCCATGATGGCGCCGGAAACAATACCCGGCATAATTTCATGCAGTGTCACCCGGAAAAATGCCTGCACCGGGGTGCAGCCCAAATCCATGGCGGCGTCCGTCAGGGACTTGTCCATCTGCTTGAGCTTGGGCATCACGTTGAGGATGACATAGGGCAGGTTGAAGGTGATGTGGGCAATCAGCAGCGTCCAGAAGGTCAGGCTGTTGCGCTGACCCAGCATCCGGGTACCTACGAAGACAAACAGCAGCGACAGGGAAACGCCGGTGACGATGTCCGGGTTGGTCATGGGGATGTTGGTCAGGGTCATGGCAGCCTTGCGCATTCTGGGATTCAGATTGTGGATGCCCAGAGCAGCCACGGTGCCGAAGATGGTGGCACAGAAACTGGCCAGAACGGACACAATCAGGGAGTTGCCCAGAAGCTCCAGCAGGCTGCTGTCCTGAAACAGCCGGGCATACTGCTGGAAGGTGAAGCTTTCAAACTGGGTGATGTCCTTGCCGGTGTTGAAGGAGGCCACGATCAGCACCACCATGGGGATATACAGGAAAATGAAAATCAGGGTGGTCAGGATGCGGTTTGTCCGCTTCATACAATCACGCCTCCTTCCTCGCTGTCACCGCCGAAGCAGTTCATAATGCCGGTGCAGACGAACACCAGCAGCATCAGCACCAGGCTCAGAGCAGCGCCCAGATTGGGGTTGTTGCCCTGCTTGAACTGCCGCTCGATGACGTCGCCGATGAGCACCGTATCGGTGCCGCCCAGTTTCTGGGAGATATAGAAGGTGGACACGGAGGGGACGAACACCATGGTCATGCCCGACAGAATGCCGGGAACGGACAAAGGCAGTACCACCCGTCCAAAGACCTGAACGCCGTTGCAGCCCAGATCCTCCGCCGCCTCAATCAGACGGTGGTCAATCTTGACGATGGTGGCGTACAGGGGCAGGATCATGTAGGGCAGGTAGTTGTAGACCATACCCAGAATCACCGCCCCGGGAGTCCGGATCATTTTCAGCGGCCCGATGCCGATGCGGGAGAGCAGGCTGTTGAGAATGCCGGTGTCCTGCAGCAGGCCCACCCAGGCCAGGGTGCGCAGCAGGAAGCTCATGCACATGGGCAGCATTACCAGCATGTACAGAAATTTCTGAGTGGCAGGACGGCATTGGGCGATGCAGTAGGCCACGGGATAGCCCAGTATCAGGCAGATCACCGCAGAGGCCAGAGAATAGACAATGGACTGCCACAGCACCGGCAGGTACATTCCCAGCTCCTTCAGATTCCGGAAGGAAAAGACTCCCGTTGCCGGATCGGTCAGGGCGTAGTAAGCCACCACACCCAGAGGGATCAGGGTGAAGGCTACCATCCAAAGAAGGTAAGGGGTGCTGAGCAAAACCGCATTATTCCGCTTCTTCATCCGCAGCATCCTCCGTCAGCTCGTCATACTCGGCAGAGTAGGAGCTGTAGTCGCCAAACATGCCGGAGTATTCGCTCTTGTGCATGATGTGAATGTCCTCAGGGTTCAACCGGATACCGATGACCGAGCCTACGCCGTGGTAGTCTGTGGTCTGGATCAGCCACTTGAAGCCCTTGAACTCTACAATAATATCATAATTCAGGCCCTTGAAGGTGATGCTGGTAACGGTGCCCACCAGATGGCCCTGCTCAGGAGGAACAATGTCGATATCCTCCGGGCGGATGACCACGTCCACGTTTTCGTTGGGGGCGAAGCCCTTGTCCACACAGTCAAAAACCCGGCCGAAGAACCGGACTTTGTAATCTTGCAGCATCACGCCGTCGAGAATGTTGCTTTCGCCGATGAAGTCCGCAACGAATGCGTTTTTTGGCTCGTTATAGATATCCTCAGGTCTGCCGATCTGCTGAATCCGGCCTTTGTCCATAACCACCACGGTGTCGGACATGGAAAGGGCTTCCTCCTGATCGTGGGTGACATAGATGAAGGTAATGCCGGTGGCCTGCTGGATGCGTTTCAGCTCGTTCTGCATATCCTTACGCAGACGCAGGTCCAGGGCGGCCAGAGGCTCGTCCAGCAGCAGAACCTTGGGACGGTTCACCAGGGCACGGGCGATGGCCACCCGCTGCTGCTGACCGCCGGAGAGGCTGTCCACACTGCGGTTTTCGTAGCCCTTCAGGCTGACGATTTCCAGCATTTCACTGACCCGGCGCTTGATCTCATCCTTGGGCAGTTTGGCAACTTTCAGACCAAAGGCGATATTGTCGTATACGTCCAGGTGGGGGAACAGCGCATAGCGCTGAAACACCGTGTTGATCTGCCGCTGGTAGGGCGGTACATCATTGACCTTTTTTCCGTCGAAGGTCACCGTGCCGGAAGTGGGCTTCAGGAAGCCGCCAATAATCCGCAAGGTGGTGGTTTTGCCGCAGCCGGAGGGGCCCAGCAGCGTGAGGAATTCATGGTCGTTAAAATAAAGGTTGATTCCGTCGAGGATACGCTCCCCGTCGAACTCCACGGTAAGATCCTGGAGCCGGATGAGTTCTTTGGACATTATCCTCCCCCGTTTCTTTTGTATTTTATGTCAAAATTCGACAACTATAACTATAGCGCAAAAATCCCTGTTGTCAATGTATTTTGTTGGGAAAGCGGAATTTTTATTCGGCGCCATGCAGACGCAGCAGCGCAAGCAAGGGCACCGGAAGATTTCCCGGCGCCCTTGGCAATACAATATTAAATGGTAATCAGTTCGTAGGAATCTTCGCCCAGGCCAATCTTCTTGGCGTGTTCAATCTGGCTGCGCCAGTTGGTGTGGGGGAAGGAACCGGTCAGGTTGTCCAGATCCGGGCGATTTGCCTTATCCAGCTTGGAGTTGGGCATGATGCTCTGGGCGTTTACCGCTTCGGCACAGGCCAGATCCAGTGCAACCGGGTCGAAGGAAGCAAACATGCCCACATCCGGAACAATGGGAATGTCGTTTTCCGCATGGCAGTCGCAGTAGGGGCTGACATCCCGAACCAGGCTCACATGGAAGTGGGGACGTCCGTCCAATACGGCTTTGGTGTACTCGGCAATCTTGCAGTTGAGGATGGTGGCGGACTGGGCATAGGCGGGGGAAATGGCCTTCACCGGGCATACGTCAATGCACCGGCCGCAGCCCATGCACTTGGTCCAGTCGATGTGCATAATGCCGTTTTCCATCTGGGGGCCGTCGTGGGCACAGTACTTGGCGCAGGTGCCGCAGCCGATACACTTTTCCGGGTCCACTTCGGGACGGCCTTCGGAGTGCATCTCCCGCTTGCCGGCGTTGGAGCCGCAGCCCATACCCAGATTCTTCATGGCGCCGCCGAAACCGGCTTCTTCATGGCCTTTGAAGTGATTCAGGGAGATGACAATGTCGGCATCCATAATGGCCCGGCCGATTTTGGCCGTTTTCACATACTCGCCGCCCACCACAGGTACGTCTACATCGTCGGTGCCCTTCAGGCCGTCGGCAATGAGGATATGGCAGCCGGTGGAGTAAGGGGTAAAGCCGTTCAGGTAAGCAGTTTCCAGGTGATCCAGGGCATTTTTCCGGGAGCCGACGTACATGGTGTTGGCATCGGTGAGGAAGGGCTTGCCGCCCAGATCCTTTACCAGATCCACGATGACCCGGGCGTAGCCGGAACGCAGGTGGGCCATGTTGCCCAGTTCGCCAAAGTGAATCTTAATGGCAACAAATTTGTCCTTGAAGTCGATCTGATCCATGCCGGCGCTCAGGCACAGCCGGGCCAGTTTCTGGGGCAGTGTCTCAGATGTACCGGTGCAGAAATCGGTAAAATAAACTTTGGATGCCATTGAGGTTACCTCCTGTCAGAATTTGCTTTCAGTCTACTTGGTATTGGCCGGAAAGTCAAGAAGCACGGAAGAATATGAAACAGGAAACGGAAGATCATTCGTTGGAATGCACAATAATATATAGGAGTCATTTTGAAAATTGCACAAAGTTTTTTTGTATTTCCCCAAAACTTTGGCGGGAATAAATCTTGCGGCGAAGGATAAATGGTGGTATCATATGCCCGCCGGAATGGGAGCGTTTTCCATTGCGGCAATCGCAAATCAATATCAGGGGGAATCACTTTGGAAATTTATCTGATCAGCCTGGCCGTTGCCTTGGTTGGCGGCCTGATGCTTTCTCGTTTGACCAAGTTAATTAACCTGCCTGCCGTTACGGCTTATCTGGTGGCGGGCCTGATTCTGGGACCGTTCTGCCTGGGTGCGCTGAAGATCAGCGGCTTTGGCTTCAATAGCCTGGAGCAGGTGGAAACTCTGGGGATTGTGACCCAGACGGCTCTGGGCTTCATCGCCTTTACCATCGGCAATGAGTTCCGGCTGAGCCAGCTGAAGGCCACCGGTGCCAAGGCCATTACCATTGGTATTTTGCAGGCTGTGATTACCACGCTGGTGGTGGATATTGTGCTGGTTGCCATGCACCTGCTCTTCCCGCAGCTGATTTCCATCCCCTGCGCCATTACCTTGGGTGCCATCGCCTCGGCTACCGCTCCTGCTGCCACGCTGATGGTGGTGCGCCAGTACAAGGCCGACGGCCCCATGACCCGGCTGCTGATGCTGGTGGTGGCCATTGACGATGCGGTGGGTCTGGTGCTGTTCTCCGCCTCCTTCGGCATTGCCACGGCCCTGTCCAGCGGACAGGTCAGCGTGCTGGCTGTGGTGGTGGAGCCGATTCTGGAGATTGTGGCATCCCTGCTTCTGGGCAGCGCCATGGGCTGGCTGATGAACTGGGTGGAGCAGTTCTTCCACTCCCGCAGCAAGCGTATGTCCATCTCCGTTGCTTTTGTGATGCTCACGGTAGGAATGTCCATGCTGGAGTTTGACATCGGCGGGATTCACCTGGGCTTTTCTCTGCTGCTGGTGTGCATGATGACCGGCACCATTTTCTGCAACATCTGCGACACTTCCGAAGAACTGATGAATCGTGTGGATGGCTGGACTATGCCCCTGAACGTGCTGTTCTTTGTGATCTCCGGCGCAGAGCTGGATCTGAATGTGCTGGCCCAGCCGGTTACCCTGCTGGTGGGCGTGACCTTCATTCTGGCCCGGTCTGCCGGTAAGTACTACGGCGCTGCCCTGAGCTGCCGCCTGACCCGGCAGCCCAAGCCCATTACGGATCATCTGGGCATCACCCTGCTGCCCCAGGCCGGTGTGGCACTGGGCATGGCTATGACAGCGGCTACACTGCCCGATGGCGCCCTGGCCCGGAATGTGGTGCTGTTCAGCGTTCTGGTTTACGAACTGATCGGACCCAACCTGACCAAGCGGTCGCTGCTGGCGGTGGGCGAAATCAAGCCCGAGGGCCGTACCAGCGCAAGAAAAATCAACGAGGCGTAACTTCAGCAAAATGCCCCTTTCTCTGCAGGAAATTCCTGTTGACAAAACTATCCGAATTGCTTACAATGAATGTACCATCTTACATGACTGACGGACGAATGCGGTTTAACGCAGGGGAAGTGTAAGAGCTGTAATGCCGACCGTCTGGGCGATCTGGTTACCAAACTGGATCGCCCTTTTTGTTCATAAGGATTCTGAACAGGCGGGAAGACAAAGGGAACACAAAGAATCGAGGGGTGCATTATGAAAAAAATCAGAAATCTCTCCGAAAGCGACTTTTTGAAGCTGTTTTTTGGGCTGCTGAGCCTGACTTTCCTGGTTGGGGCTGTGTGTATGCCGGACCGGGGCAGCATGTTTTCCGGCCTGTGGCAGATCATCAGCCAGCCCAGCAAGCTTACCACCAACTATTTTGCCGTGGGCGGCTACGCAGCCACCTTCCTGAATATGGGCCTGGTGGGACTGATTTGCCTGGGGCTGTTTGTGGTATTCCGGGGCAAGGCCAATAATGTCTCTACCCTGGCTGTGGTGCTGACACTGGGTTTTTGTTCCTGGGGCATCAACATTCTGAACATCTGGCCCACCATTTTCGGCGTCATGCTCTACGGTCTGGTGAAGAAGGAATCCTTCGGCAGCCTGGTCAATGCCATGATGTTCTCTACCGGTATTGCGCCGCTGATTACGGATCTGATGATCCGCTACCCCTATGCCGAGGCGGTGGGCTTCAACCTGCCGGGTATCGGTGTGGCTTTGCTGGTGGGTATTGTGATTGGTTTTTTCCTGCCGGCAGGTATGGCGGCATCTCCCAGCATTCACAAGGGCTTTGATCTGTATTCTGCCGCACTGCCCATTGGCATGACGGCGTTCTTTCTGAATGCGGTGCTGTTTAAAACTATGGGCGTTGCCCTGCCTGACGGCGCCGATGCTGCCCAGCTTCAGGTGGCCTCCCGGCTGACGGTGAACCTGTTCTGCTGCATTGTCTTTGGTCTTTGCGTGCTGGGGGCGCTGGCCTTGGGATGCAAGCCCCGGGATTACTGGCACCTGCTGACCGATAAGGCAGCGGTGAACAATTTCTCCTCTATCTATGGCAATGCGGTATTCCTGATGAATGTGGGCGTGTTCGGCCTGTTCATCTTGGGATACTATAATCTCATCGGTGCATCCTTCAACGGTGTGACCTTCGGCATTATTTTCTGCATGCTTGCTACCTGCAACTCCGGCTCTCACCCGGGCAATGTCTGGCCCATTATGGTCGGTTACTTCCTGGCCTCGGTGGTGTTCGGCTGGCTGTCCGGCTTGGCAGGGGGGACCTTTGCCCAGGCCATCAATGCCCAGGCCATCTGCGTGGGCCTGTGCTATGCCAACGGCCTGAGCCCGGTATCCAGCAAGTACGGCTGGCAGTTTGGCGCTCTGGCAGGCGGCATGCACTACATGCTGGTGACTTCTGTACCCAACCTGCACGGCGGCTTCTGCCTGTATAACGGCGGCTTCACTGCGGCGCTGATCTGCGTTCTGCTGATTCCCCAGCTGGAACGGTTCACCAAAACCAAGCAGGAACGCCGGGAACTGAAGGTGAAATAAGGGAGGCGTGCTGACCTGGGAAACCAGGCCAGCACGTTTGATGTAATAGAAAACTTGGAGGTTATGACTATGTTTTACGATCAGGTAAAAGAGAGCGCCGACTATATCCAGTCCCAGCTGGGACAGAAGGTGGATGTGGCGGTGATTCTGGGCAGCGGTTTGGGAAAAATTGTGGATGCCATGACGGAGAAAAAGACCATTCCCTATCAGCAGATTCCCCACTTCCCCCAAAGCACCGTAGCCGGTCATGCGGGCAATCTGGTCTTTGGCAAAATCGGTCAGACCAAGGTTCTGGCTCTGCAGGGGCGGTTTCACTACTACGAAGGATTCTCCCTGAAGGAAGTGGCCTATCCGGTGTATGTGATGAAGCTGCTGGGAATTGAAAACATGATTGTCACCAATGCCTGCGGCGGCATCAATCCGGGATTTGCCCCAGGAGATCTGATGATTATCGATGATTTCATCAACTCCATCGGCACCAATCCGCTGATTGGAGAAAACGACGAGCGGTTTGGCCCCCGGTTCCCGGATATGTCCGAACCCTACTCCACTGCCCTGCGGGAGAAGGCAAAGGCAGCGGCAGACAGCTTAGGGATAGAAACCAAACATGGCGTGTACACCTTCTTCCAGGGCCCCTACTACGAAACTGCCGCAGAAATCCGGATGTACAAGACCCTGGGAAGCGATGCCATCGGCATGTCCACTGTGCCGGAGACCATCGCCGCCAACTACCTGGGCATCAAGACCCTGGGCATCGCCTGCATCACCAACATGGCCACCGGACTGCGTACAGGAAAGCACAGCCACGAAGAAGTGGTGCGCATTGCGGAGCAATCCAGTGAAAAACTTTGCCGCTGGATTACAAAACTGCTGGAAACCTGGAACTAATGGTCATATCCCGGAAAATGCCGGGTGGAAAGTCCAAAATACAGCCTGCCCCGAAGGTAAGGGGCAGGCTGTCTGCATTTGTTCTGCTGGACAAAGCAGAACTTGTGTGCTATGATGATGCCGTGATCCTGACATTAAGCGAAATGCGCTGCGTGAAAGGTGCGAATATGGTGTTTCTTCCCCGGAATCCTGCCGGGGATACTGCCGTTGCCGTGCCGTTGGGTCACGGCAATTTTTCATTTTGGAGGGGTTCTATGCAAACACGGGTAGCGGTTATGAGCATCATCGTGGAAAATCCGGATGCGGTGGAGCAGCTCAACGCCATGCTCCATACCTACGGAGAGTACATTATCGGACGAATGGGGATTCCTTACCGCAAACGGGGGGTCAACATTATCGCCATTGCCCTGGACGCGCCCCAGGATACCATTTCCGCCCTGGCAGGGAAAATTGGAAGCCTCACGGGAATCAGCGTGAAAACGGCTTACTCCGGCGTGACGGCTGGGGAACAAGAATAAAGAAAAGAGGATACTGTTATGAATAAGAAAATTCGCTGGATTACGGAAACTGCCTTGCTGCTGGCGCTGCTGATTGTGCTGCAGTCGGTGACCAAGAGCTTCGGACAGTTTGTCACCGGTTCCTGCGTCAATGCGGTGCTGGCCCTGGCGGCTTTGCTGACGGGCCTGGGCAGCGGCATTACCATTGCGGTGATTTCCCCTGTGCTGGCCTTCCTGCTGGGCATCGCCCAACAGGCGGTGACAGTGCCGGCGATTATGGTGGGTAATACAGTTTTTGTGGTGCTGATTCGGCTGATTGCCGGAACGGACAGCAAGGTTCTGGGCAAGCAGATTGCTGCCTGGGTCATTGCTGCTCTGGCAAAGTTTGCGGTGCTGTATCTGCTGGTGGTGAAGATCATCTGCGGTCTGGCTGCTGCGCCGCTGCTGGAGGCGGGCACCCTGAAAGAGCCCATGCTGAAGATGCTGCCGGTCATGTTTGCCTGGCCCCAGCTGGTCACGGCGCTGATTGGCGGCGCTGTGGCCCTGATTCTGGTGCCGGTGCTGCGCAAGGCGCTGCATCGCTGAAAAATCATCCCCGGACTCAATGGGTCCGGGGATTTTTGCAGGGAAGCAAAAAGAAAACCGACATCCGTTAGGATGTCGGTTTATGGGGTGGATAATGGGACTCGAACCCACGATCTTCAGAGCCACAATCTGACGCCTTAGCCAACTAGGCCATATCCACCATATTTGATTTGCGTGCGATGGCACGCCAGGAGGGACTCGAACCCCCGACCTACTGCTTAGAAGGCAGTTGCTCTATCCAGCTGAGCTACTGGCGCGTATCGAATGGAGCGGGTGACGGGAATCGGACCCGCGTATCCAGCTTGGAAGGCTGGTGTTCTACCATTGAACTACACCCGCGAATTCGCTTCACCAGCTGATTCAGCCAGAAGATATTACCATAGAATCCGCTATCTGTCAAGACCCTTTCGCAAAATTTCCGGGATTTTTTCGTAGATCACGTCTGCTACCGCACCATCGGCACAGTCACAGACCGTAGGGAACCGGTCTGCCAGGATGGCGTCACCGGGAACGAAGGCAAAGTCGGCATCGCGCAGCATGGACAAATCATTTTCCGCATCCCCGGCGCAGACAAGAATCTTCCGGCCCAGCTTCTGCTGCAGCTGACGGGCGGAGCGGGCCTTGCTGACCCCTTTTGCGTGGATGTCCAGAATCCGGGGTGCTGCCCGGAAGACTTCACAGCAGGCGCCGAAGCGCTGCTGGAGGATTTCCTGCACCTGGTCAATCCGCCGGCATTCTTCCTCGCTGCCGGAAAACAGATGAGATACCGTTACATCCCGAATTTGACCGTAAACGGAGAACTTCAGGAAAGGCCCCAGATCATCCCCGGGACGGGCGAAGCCCCGGCTGCATCCGTTGTGGTCACAGAAGGCATCCCAGGCGGGATTTTCCTGGAACCGGTAGTGGGCATCCACTCCCTGGACTTCCACCGTCATATCCGGAAACAGCTCCATGCAGGTCCGGACGGTCTGCCACAGATCCAGAGGAATTTCATGGCAGAACAGCAATTTCCCAGCTGCAATGTCGTAGGCTGCGGAGCCGTTGTACAGCAGCAGGGGAGCGTTTACAGGCACTTTGTCCAGAAAGGGTCTTGCCATGGGGACGCTGCGGCCGGTATTGACGGTAAAAGCGCCGCCGTTTTCCATAAAGTAACGGATGGCTTCCACATTCCGCTGCGGAATGGTGGAGTCCGGTGCGGTCAGCGTCCGGTCATAGTCGGCAGTCAGCAAAACATCAGAATAAATCCCCATATTGGTATTCCTTTCTCAGGGTAATCAGCCCATTTTTTCTAATTTCTCCAGCACATCCTGGAAATAGGCGGGCAGCTGGGCAAAAACCATCACCGGATGGCCATCCCTCGGATGCTGGAAGCACAGGGCCCCTGCATGGAGGCATTGGCTGTCCTGGCCCAATTCCGGTTTTTTGTGGCCGTAAACGGTGTCACCCAGAATGGGGTGACCGATGTAGGCCATGTGCACCCGAATCTGGTGGGTGCGCCCGGTTTCCAGCCGGCAGCGAATGTGGGTATAGCCCCGATAGCGGCGCACCACTTCCCAATGGGTCACGGCAGGTTTGGAATTGCGCTGGGTGACGCACATTTTTTTGCGGTCCGTAGGGTGCCGCCCGATGGGGGCGTCTACCGTCCCGGAATCTTCCCGGAAGGAGCCAACCACAATGGCTTCATAGGTGCGGGCCATGGTGTGGTCTTTCAGCTGGCTGGCCAGCATGGTGTGGGCGTAGTCATTCTTGGCCACCGCCAGCAGGCCGGAGGTGTCCTTGTCAATCCGGTGGACAATGCCGGGGCGCAGTTCCCCGTTGATGCCGCTCAGGTCGTCGCCCAGGGCGTAAAGCAGGCCGTTAACCAGGGTATCGTCGCTGTGGCCCGCGGCAGGATGCACCACCAGCCCCTTGGGCTTGTTGATGACCAGCAGGTCATCGTCTTCGTAGACAATTTCCAGATCCATGGGGGTGGGGGCAATGTCCACGGGCTTGGCTTCGGGAATGGTGTATTCCACCTGGTCGCCAATGTTCAGTTTGTCATTTTTCTTGCCGGGTTTTCCGTTGCGCAGAACGGCTCCGGATTCCAGCAGCTTCTGGGCAGCGCTGCGGCTGAGTCCGTCGGCGCATCTTGCCAGAAAGGCATCCAGCCGTTCCCCGGCGATATCCGCAATCAGGCGCATTTTTTCTCGTCCTTCCAGAAGTCCCGGTGAAACAGCACCAGGTGGCCCATGAGCAAAATGCAGCCGCAGGTGATGAAACAGTCGGCTACATTGAACACAGGAAATTCCACAAAGGTGGTTTCAAACATGTCCACCACATATCCCAGCCGTACCCGGTCAATCATGTTGCCCAGGCCGCCGCCGTAGATAGCGGCGATGCACCAGCGCTCGAAGGGGACAAAACCCATGGGCTTTTTGTAATATTCCCAGACAATCAGCCCGGTAAATACCACAAAAATCAGGGCAAACAGCCACTGCTGCCCCTGAAAGGAAGAAAATGCGGCGCCGTTATTCTGCACATAGGTCAGCTGCAGCAGACCTGGCAGAAAGGGGACTTCCCCGGACAAGGGGATATTTAAGACGGTCAGATATTTCACAGCCTGGTCGGCTGCGGCAATGCAGAGGGTAAAAAGAGCATAATAGAGAAATGGCATGAATTTGTTCCTCCTGTTTGGTCGAAGTAATGATACCATGCCTCCCGAGGAAAGTCAAATTGTTTGGATTTGGGGGTATAAAAAACCCGCCCCAGGTATTCCCAGGACGGTGCTACAAGAGCCTATGTCAATTCACCAGAAACCGGCTGACGGTACTGCGAAAATGCTGGTACTCTGCTTCTGTGCAGGTAACCACAGCGATCAGCGGATGGGAAAAATTCAGACAGAACATTTCCATAAAGCTTTTGCCGTTGGCCTGATACTGGTCATTTCCAACCCGGACGGGGAAAGGGAAGGTTGTTGCCAATGCAACAAATTCCTGCACGTCCCGGACGGACCGAAGCTGAATTTTAAATTCCCACATAAAACTCTCCTTTGCAAGCTGTACAAAATCCACATTATCCTGTATAATGGAGAGCAGCAATCCAAAAGACGGCTCCGATATTCCCGCATGCAATGCGGATATCGATATTATAGCATTTTTCGGCAAAATTGCAACTGTCGGTTTGGCCGATTTTAACAATTTATTAACTTTTTTATTGGTGGATTTGACAATGAAGTTTGGCTTTTATACATTAGGATGCAAAACAAATCAGTACGAAACCCAGGCAATGGAGCGATTTCTGACAGAAAAAGGCCATGAAATTGTGCCTTTTGACCAGATCTGTGACGGTTATATCATCAATACCTGCTCCGTAACCGCAGTGGCGGACAAGAAAAATCGGGCGGTAATCCGCCGGTGCCGCCGGGACAATCCCGAAGCGGTGATTGGTGTCTGCGGCTGCTATTGCCAGCACGCGCCGGAGGATGTCCGGAAGCTGGGGGTAGACGTCATCGGCGGCAGCGGGGGTCGGCAGGCATTTGTGGAGCAGATGCTCCAGGCCCTGGAAAACCGCTCCCATCTGGAATGCCTGGACAATGCTCTGCGCCGGAGAGAATTTGAAGTCCTTCCCGCCGGCGGCCTGGAAGAGCGGACCCGGGCCATGCTGAAAGTGCAGGACGGTTGCGTCAATTTCTGTACCTACTGTATTATCCCATACACCCGGGGACCTATTCGCTCGGCTCCCGTGGAGCTGGCAGTGGAGCAGGCCCAGGACCTGGCCCGACGGGGGTACCGGGAAATTGTGGTGACAGGCATCGAAATTGCCAGCTGGGGAGTGGATTTGCCGGGCAAGCCCCAGGTGACAGGGCTGATTGAAGCCATTTGCCAGGCGGTGCCTCAGCTACGGGTGCGCCTGGGTTCTCTGGAGCCCAGAATCGTCACCGAAGAATTTTGCAGACGGCTGGCGGCGCTGCCCAATTTGTGCCATCAGTTCCATTTGAGCATGCAAAGCGGCTGTGACACGGTTTTGCAGCGGATGAAGCGCAAATATGACACCGCCCGCTACTATGAAAGTGTGTGCCTTTTGAATCAGTATTTTCCGGACTGCGCCATCACCACGGATATGATCGTGGCCTTCCCGGGGGAGACGGAGGAGGAGTTTGCCCAGAGCCTTTCCTTTATTCAAAAATGCGGCTTTGCGGACATGCACATTTTCCCCTATTCCCGCCGCCCCGGAACCCCGGCGGACAAGATGCCGGGTCAGCACAGCAACGCCACCAAGGAGGCCCGGAGCCGGGCAGCCATTGCAGTGGCAGAGCAGATGTGCCGTCAGTTCCGGCAGAATCTGGTCGGCTCGGTGAAGGAGGTGCTGTTTGAAGAAAAGGCTGGGGATTATTACACCGGTCACGCCTCCAATTATGTGAAGGTATACGCCCCGGGAGAAAACCTGCACAACCAGCTGTGCCCGGTGCGCATCCTGGAAATCTGGGAAGATGGTGTTCTGGGAGAACTTGTGGAAGCATAAAAAATATCCAGCCCAAAATCCGGGCTGGATATTGTGCTTTATTGCTTGTTTTTCTTCCGGTATTCGCCCTTGCGGTCGAAGCGCATGGCGGCGGTCAGATTGATGCCGATCGTCGCCAGCACCACCAGAATTGCCTGCCAGATCAGACAGTCCGCAGCCCGCCAAACCATGTCGGTCACATCCATACTGGCAAAACCGCCGGAGATCAGCAGCATGATGATGGTCAGAATCAGTCCCAGACCGCCGAAAACCACACCGGCCAGCCGTTGGGTAAACCGCCAGGCCTGGACACTGCCCATGCCATAGTAGCAGCGGTAGCCGAAATAGTAGTTGGCTTCCTTGGGTGACAGGAACAGATACGCAAGTCCCAGCACCAGCAGAACAATGGGGCCGATCATCACCGCAAAGCGGCAAATTGTGGACAGGCTTCCGAATACGTCGCTCAGTTTCGGCAGCAGCGATGCCGGGTCGAAGGCATCCATCATATCCTTGATGGAGCCCAGATCCAGGCCGCCTTCGGTTGCGGCGGTGGTGGCTGTGGGTACGGTGGCAGCTGTGGTTTCCAGCGCCGCCAAGGTAGTTTCCAGAATATCCGTTGGGATTGTGCTCATTATTTTTCCTCCAGGAATTTGCTGATCTCCCGCATAAAGCTTCCGGCATCCTGGAACCGATGGTAGATGGATGCAAAGCGGATGTAGGCCACTTCGTCCAGAGGTTTCAGCCGTTCCATGACCATCTCACCCAGCTTATCGGTGCTGATTTCCCGTTCCAGGGTGTTCTGAATGGTCTGTTCGATTTCCGTAGTAATGCGGTCCAGATCGGTGACATCCACTTTCCGTTTGTCGAAGGCACGGATCATGGAGTTGAGAATTTTATTTCGGTCAAAGTTCTGACGGGAGCCGTCCCGCTTCACCACAATAATGGGAAGACTCTCCACAATTTCATAGGTGGTGAACCTGCGCTGGCAGCCCATACACTCCCGGCGGCGGCGAATGCTCAGGCCGTCCTCGCTGTGGCGGGAGTCCACCACCTTGCTTTCCTGATCGCCGCAAAACGGACATTTCATGGGAAATTCACTCCCTTTCCCTCAATGATTCCTGTATTATAGCAGAAAAATCTTCCACTGTCCAGCATTTTTTATCCGCCGGGATTCGACAGGAATGACTCTTGCCATTCTGGCGGCGATGGGGTAAAATAGGGACATGTCCGTTTTTGTTTGCACCGATAATAAGGAGTAGGTTATGTCGAAAAAAATGTGGTTTCTCCTGTGGGGCGGCCTGTTTGTTTTGTGCGCCGCCCTGGGATTTTTGCCGGAGCCGGTTTGCGCTCCCTCAGAGGATGGGAGCGTGTGCTGGCTGCGGGTGGTGATGACAATTTTGTCCGTGGTGTTCTTCCTGCCTCCGGCGGTGCTGCTGCACCAGGCGGGGAAGGAAAAGAATGTGCCCATGCAGCAGCTGATCCGCAATCTGTCCTCCCTTTCTCTGGGGCTGACCCTGGTAATGCTGATTTTGAACTTCTGGTCAGCCCTGGGGCCGGAAATTCTGGGAACACTGCTGCATTATGTGCTGGTGGTGGTGTCCACCCCCATGATCTGCAGCGGGCAATGGGCACTGAGCCTGTTTTTGTGGGCCTGCCTGCTCATGGTCAGTTTGCGCCAACTGCGCAGAAAATAACCGCTTATCCGTTGAAAGATGCTGCGTCGAAGGTGGTGACCACGTGGTAGACCATGGAGCCTTCCCGGTTCATCCCATCTTCCACAAAGCGTCGGATGGACTCCTCCTGGCCCTGCAGGTCGGAAGGAAGGGCCACGTCGAACACCAGGTTCATGTGCTTGCGGCCCTGGGTCATGCGAAAGTCGTGGAGGGTAAGCCGGGGGTCCTTCTGCCGCAGCAGTTCTGCGGCGGCCTGCTTGCACCGGGTCAGTTCCGGATCATCCACAATCACCGGGTCGTAGTGAATGACCAGGTGGACATTGTGACTGCGCAGGCATTCGCGCTCCATGTCATCAATACTCTCGTGGCATTCCAGCGGGTCTTCCCGGTAGTCCATCTCCACATGGAGACTGGCAAACCGCTGCCCCGGGCCGTAGTCGTGAACCATCAGGTCGTGGTAACCTAATACTTTGGGCTGCTGGGCTATGTAGTCCACGATTTCCTGACGCAGCTGGGAATCCGCGCTTTCTCCCAGCAGGGGAGAGATGGTATCTTTTGCCAGCTGCACGCCGCTGTACAGGATGAACAGCGCCACGCACAGACCGATATAGCCGTCTACCGGCAGACCCCAGAAATGCTGCACCAATCCCGCAGCCAGAACGGCGGTGGTGGTAATGCAGTCGTTGCGGCTGTCGGCAGAGGTGGCCAGCAGGGCGGTGGAGTCGATTTTCTTGCCCAGCTTCCGGTTAAACAGGGCCATCCACAGCTTCACAGCGATGGATGCGATCAGCACCCCGGCTGCCACGGCGGAAAATTCCACCGGCGTGGGATGGAGAATCTTCTCGGCGGAGCTTTTCACCAGCTCAAAGCCGATTACCAGAATCAGGGCGGCCACTGCAAGGCCGCTTAAGTACTCCGCCCGGGCATGCCCGAAGGGGTGATGCTCGTCGGCAGGCTTATCTGCCAGACGGAAGCCGATCAGGGTCACAATGGAGCCGGAAGCGTCGGAGAGGTTATTCAGCGCATCTGCGGCAATGGAAACCGAGCCGGTGAGAGTGCCCACAATGCCTTTGCACAGTGACAGCAGCAGATTGCAGGCAATGCCCACCAGGCCGGACATGGTGCCGATAGCGGAACGAACCCGGCTGCTGGAGATGTTTTCATAGTCTTTGACAAACAAGCGTAATAGAAGATCCGTCATAAATTACCTCCTGAAAGGCCGGAAAACCCGGCGTTACGGCACTCTACTGCCAGTAGAGTCGGGAATTCTACCACCTGTGGGAGACAAAGTTGGGAAAATTGCACCATAATGGCGTGACTTTACCCCCACTGTGTTGTATGATAACTTGGCTAGGGTGCGTTACCCGCTATTATACTGCAAAAGACCGAAGGTGTCTATTACTTTTTGGGAGTGTGAATGACAATGAGCTATCGCATTATTACTGACTCCGGCTGTGATTTTCCCAACGACATGTATGCCCAGCTGAATCTGACCATGGTGCCGCTGAGTGTGGAATTCCGGGGCAGTGTTACAGATGATAGAAACGATGACAGCCTGAAGCAGATTTATGACGGACTTCGCGCCGGTGAATCTGCCAAAACCTCCGCCGTCAATCCCAGCCGCTGGGCCCAGGCCATGGAAGCCCCTCTGGCTGCCGGGGAAGATGTATTGGTGATGGCCTTTTCTTCCGGCCTGTCCACAACTTATCAGTCTGCGGTGATTGCCGCTGAGGAGCTGCGGGAAAAGTATCCGGAGCGCAAGCTCTATGTGGTGGATACCCTGGCAGCATCCATGGGCGAAGGTCTGCTGGTCTGGTATGCCTGCAAAAAGCGGGACGAGGGCATGAGCCTGGAACAGCTCCACGCTTGGGTAGAGGAGAACAAGCTGCACCTGTGCCACTGGTTTACGGTGGATGATCTGATGCACCTGAAGCGGGGCGGCCGGATCAGCGCCACCACAGCATTGGTTGGCACCATGCTGCAGATCAAGCCGGTGCTCCATGTGGACAACGAAGGCCATCTGATTAACGTTGCCAAAGCCCGGGGCCGGAAGGCATCCATTGATGCCCTGGCCAAGAAAGTGGGCGAGCTGGCCGGAAATTATGACAACAGCACCATGTTCATTTCCCACGGCGACTGCCGGGAGGAAGCGGAGTATCTGGCTGGCATCCTGAAGGAAAAGTACGGTGTCAAGGAAGTTATCATCAGCTATGTAGGCGCCGTTATTGGCTCCCACTCCGGCCCCGGCACGGTGGCCCTCTTCTTCCTGGGCGATCATCGCTGAAGTCTTTCCATAAGAGAAAAAGCGCAATGCGATTTTTCGCATTGCGCTTTTTTAATGGCGTTTGTTACCGTGTGACAGTTTCGCCACGGATGCGGAAGCGGAAGCAAATATCCTCTCCGGCGCTGATGTGGTAAGCAGGCTCCACATCGGTGCCCCAGGTGTCGATGCCGCCCACACCCCGCATTTTTCCGCAGACCGTTACCACCGTCCGGGTAGACTCCGGCAGTTCCTCCACATGGAAGGCCTGCTCCAGCTGGGCGGGGGTATAGGGGATGGCGGAGAAGGAGAAGGGATCATCCAGCTTTTCCAGATTCAGTACGGAGCCGTCCAGATGCAGCCGGGCATAGTGGGTATCTGCATGGTTGCCGCACTCCTGGGGTACCAGGTAGTTGGCAATGTGGGGCACTTCGCTGTGCAGTCCGAACAGACTGCCCTTTTTCCGGTCGGGATAGGTTTCTCCGGACAGACCCAACCACTGGGTTTCGGTTACCGGCTTGGGGGTAGCGAAACGCAGGCCCAGCAGGGGAAGCTGAGGACGGCCCGCGCCGCCATGGTGATGAACGGTGACGTCCAGATTGCCGCTGCGATCCACCCGGTAGGTAACTTCCGTTTTCAGTCCCGGCAGAACCTGGGCGGTGAAGGTGTAGCAAATGGCGAAGGCTTCTTCACTGTGCTCCAGCACCTGAACGTCGGTGCAGCTTTGGTAAGCATCCACTGCCGACCAGATGGCGCTGCGCAAGGGGAAGCCGCAGCCGATATCATTTTCCGTAGGCGCCCGCCAGTAAGCAGGCCGGGGGCCCCGCCAGATCCACTCGGTATTGCCCCAGCGCAAAGACGCAGGGCCGGCCTGACTGAAGGAGAAGAGAATTTCAAAATCCTCGCCCTTCACGCCCCAGGCACCGTCACCCTGGGTAATCCGCAGCGGTGCGGAGGAAACGCTGTGGACGGGCATCTTGGCAGCTGCCCGGGCCTGTTCGTTGGCTGCATCCTGAGCAGCACGCTGGGCGGGGGAAGCGTGCCAGTAGCGGACTTCCTGCATGCAGGGCTTTTCCTGACCGTCGGCGGTGACGATGCCGTTGCCGCTGAAATTGTAGTCCGTCTGCCGTTCACCGAAGTCGCCGCCGTAGCCCAGCACCTGCTGGCCGTTCACATTGGTATAGTACAGGGCCTGATCCATGTAATCCCAGATGAAGCCGCCGTGATACTGGGAAAATTCTTCGCCCAGCCGGACATAGCTTTCCATGCCGCCCAGGGAGTTGCCCATATTGTGCATGTACTCGCAGTTTAAGTAGGGCTTGCCGCCGTCAGTTTCCAGGTATTCCCGAATCTGCTCCGGGGTGGCGTACATCCGGGACTCCACATCGGAGATGGCGTCAAATTCCCGGCACTGGAATGCGCCTTCGTAATGTACCACCCGGCTGGGGTCCACGCTGCGGAAGTAGTCCGCCATTGCCATAATATCGGAACCTGCGTAAGATTCGTTGCCGCAGGACCAGAAGAGAATGGAAACATGGTTCTTGTCCCGCTCGAACATGGACTTTGCCCGATCCAGCACACAATCCAGCCACTGGGGCAGGCTGGCGGGGATGTTCCAGGAGGGGTCAATGATGGGGTCTTTCTGCCAGGAACCGTGGGTCTCCATGTTGGTTTCGTCCATCATGTAGATGCCGTTGCGGTCGCACATGTGGTACCATTCGGTGCGGTTGGGGTAATGGGAGGTGCGCACAGCGTTGATGTTGTTGCGCTTGAAGGTATCCATGGCCTTTTCCATGTCGGCAAGGGTGATGGCCCGGCCGGTATGGGGGTTCCATTCGTGGCGGTTTACGCCGTTGAGCATCAGCCGGTTTCCGTTGAGGTAGAGTACCTTCTCCCGCAGTTCAAAGCGGCGGAAGCCGGTGTCGTAGGGGATAAATTCGGTAATTTCGCCCTTTTCATCCAGAACCGTCAGTTCTACCCGGTACAGCTCAGGGCTTCCATGATCCCACAGACGGACGTGGTCAAAAGTAAACTCCTGGCTGACCCAATAGCTGCCTTCTTTCTTCAGCTCCAGACTGCCGTCAAAGAGCACCCCGTCGGCGCTGTGGAAGATTTTTGCCCGGACAGCGGCGCTGCCTTCCAGCAAAAGCCGGATGTTCAGACTGCCGCTCTTGTTATCAGGGTTCAATGTGGTGCGAATCCACAGGTCCTGGACATGGGCATGGGGCTTGGCGTACAAGTAGACAGAGCGGAAAATGCCGGAGAACCGGAAAAAGTCCTGATCTTCCAGCCATGCGGCGCTGCTGCGCTTGTGCACCTGAACACAGAGCCGGTTGCCGTAACTGCGGATGTAGGGGGTCAAATCGAACTCAGAGGGGGTAAAGGTATCCTCGCAGTAACCAATAAACTGTCCGTTCAGCCAGACGTAGGCGGCCTGCTCAATGCCCTGGAAGGAAACACACACGGTTTTTCCCATAAGGCCGGGGTCCAGGTCAAATTCCCGGACATAGCAGCCCACGGGATTGTCCTCCCAGTCAATCTGAGGCGGACGCAGATAGGCGTGGCCATCCCAAGGATAGAGTTTATTGATGTACTGAATCTGACCGTAGCCCTGGGTTTCCATATGCCCGGGGACGGTGATGGTGCCAAAATTTGTCAGGTCGAATCCATCCTGCCAGAAATCTTTCGGGCGGGAAGCGGGGTTGGGGCTCCAGGAAAAACGCCACTGTCCGTCTAAGGCTTGACGCAGGGAGCTGTTTCCTTGGGCAGCCTCCTGGGAAGAGGCATAACAAATGTGATCAGAATGGGCATCCAGCCGGTTTACACGAAACACGGTAGGGTCTGCCAGCCAGTTGAGATCTGCCTGCATGGTATTGTCTCCTTCTCATGATATTTCGGTTGGCTGTTATCCAGTATAGCAAAGGTGAGCGGCTTCGTCAACGGATTGGGAATGGGGAAGAAAGGGAAGGGGAATATCAGCGAAATATGTGGAGAATATGTCCAAAATGGCTTGTGCATTTTCAAGAAATCGGAAAAAAGTCCGGTTTTTTGGGAAAGGATTTACCAATTTGAATTTTGGCAGATTCCACAGATTTGTGGAGGAAAGATTGTGTATTCATACAAAATTCATAAAACTGCTTTACAGCAACCTCCAAAATTGCTATATTTAACTTGATTTTGAGGGCATCGCTCTCAAAAAACAAAGGAGGAAAAAATCAATGAAAAAGGTAATTGCGCTTGCACTGGCTCTGGTCATGGCTTTTGGCCTGGTAGCCTGCGGCTCCACCGCACCCGCCGAGACCACTGCTGCCGCCGCTGAGGGCGACGCTGTTGTGGAAACCACCGTTGTCGCTGCTGAAGCTGCCGGCGTCGATGGCGAAGTCTCCATCTTCTGGTACACCTTCGGCGATACTTATCTGTCCAGCGTTCGTTCCGCTATGAACGCCGCTTGGGACGCTGCTGGTATCAAGTATCATGACTACGATGCCAACAACAGCCAGACCACTCAGACCGAGCAGATTCAGACTGCTATCACCAAGGGCACCGCTGTCCTGGTGGTAAACATCGTTGATGCCAGCTCCGACGACGCCACT
The DNA here is from genome assembly GCA_944387145.1 of uncultured Oscillospiraceae bacterium. Lineage (GTDB taxonomy): Bacteria > Bacillota > Clostridia > Oscillospirales > Oscillospiraceae > Faecousia. The sequence continues at coordinate 28,931 of CALXDU010000016.1, forward strand.
CAGGCTATCGTTGACATGGCTGAGCAGGCCGGCATCCCCCTGGTGTTCTTCAACCGTTCCGTCTCCGAGGAGATCGTTTCCGCTTATGACAAGGCTGCTTACGTTGGCACTGACTACACGCAGGCCGGCCACATGCAGGGCGAGATGATCGGCAACTACGTTCTGGAGAACTATGACGCTCTGGATCTGAACGGCGACGGCCAGATCTCCTACGTTATGTTCAAGGGCCAGGAAGGCAACATGGAAGCCGACGCCCGTACCCAGTACGGTGTTGAGGACGCCGACAAGGTTCTGACCGAGGCCGGCAAGCCCGCTCTGGTGTTCTATGATGATGCCAACCCCTCCAAGTACCTGCTGGATGCCAACGGTGCCTGGTCTGCTGAGCAGGGCCAGAACCTGATGCAGACTCTGCTGTCCAAGTACTCCGAGGACAACGGCAACATGGTCGAGCTGGTTATCGCCAACAACGACGACATGGGCCTGGGCGCTATCTCCGCTCTGCAGAACGCTGGCTACAACAAGGAAGGCGGCAAGTACATTCCTGTCTTCGGCGTTGACGCTACCGACGCTGCCAAGGAAGCTATTGCAGCTGGCTCCATGACCGGTACCATCAAGCAGGATGCCGAGGGCATGGCCAATGCGGTTGTGGCTATCTCCCAGAACCTGGCCACCGGCGCTGACAAGTTCGACACCATCGATGCTGCCAACGTTGTGGGCACCTGGCGTGTGAACATCCCCTACTCTGCTTACACTGGCGAATAAGTTATCAATTGCAGCGAAAGCAGCCGCGTCTCGGCGCGGCTGCTTTGGTTACTCTTGGATCTTTTGCAGCATGAGGTCATGCCCATGAACCGTCGTGGGCGTGCCCCGATTCTGCAAAATCCGGGTAACCAGCATTTCACAACAGGAGGCGAAACATTTGGAAAAGAATCAAGAATCCGTCCTGCTGCGAATGGAAGGAATCGTCAAGGAATTTCCCGGTGTCAAGGCCCTTGACGGTGTCAACCTGACAGTACGGGCCGGTACGGTACATGCCCTGATGGGTGAAAATGGTGCCGGTAAGTCCACCTTGATGAAATGTCTGTTCGGCGTTTACAAGAAGGACGCTGGCAAGATCTTCCTCAACGGCCAGGAAGTCAACTTTAAAAATTCCAAGGAAGCCCTGGAAAACGGTGTTGCCATGGTGCACCAGGAGCTGAACCAGGCTCTGAAGCGCAACGTCATGGACAACATGTGGCTGGGCCGGTTCCCCATGGTTGCCAAGGGCATCCCGCTGACCAGCGAAAAGAAGATGTATGATGCCACCATGGAAGTATTTGACCAGCTGGGCATCAAAGTCAATCCCAGAACCGTGATGAGCACCATGCCGGTTTCTCAGCGGCAGATGGTGGAAATTGCAAAGGCAGTTTCCTATAACTCCAAAATCATTGTGTTCGACGAACCTACCTCCTCCCTGACGGAAGTGGAAGTGGAACACCTGTTCCGGATTATCAACATGCTCCGCGACCGCGGCTGCGGCATCATCTACATTTCCCACAAGATGGAAGAAATCCTGCGGATTTCCGATGACATCACCATCATGCGTGACGGTCAGTGGATTGCTACCAAGCCCGCCAAGGACCTGACCATGGATGAGATCATCCGCCTGATGGTCGGCCGTGAACTGACCAACCGCTATCCCCACAAAGACAACGTGGTGGGCGAAGAGCTGCTCCGGGTGGAGGGCCTGACCGCCATGTACTCCCATATCAGAGATGTCTCTTTCACCGCCAGAAAGGGTGAGGTTCTGGGCATTGCAGGTCTGGACGCCTCCGGCCGTACGGAAGTGCTGGAGAACATCTTCGGCGTGGCCACCCGCAAGAGCGGCAAGATTTTCCTCAACGGCAAGCAGGTGCGCAACCGCAATGCCAAGGAATCCATCAACAACGGCTTTGCGCTGCTGACGGAAGAGCGCCGGGCAAACGGTATCTTCGGCATCCTGAACATTCGGGAAAATACCGTTATTTCCAGCCTGAAGAGCTACCTGAACGGCCCGCTGCTGAGCAACAAGAAAATGTCCGATGCTACCGAATGGAGCATCGAAGCCATGCATATCAAAACTCCCAGCCAGTACACCCAGATTCGCTCCCTCTCCGGCGGCAACCAGCAGAAGGTTATTTTGGGCCGCTGGCTGAAGACCGAGCCGACGGTACTGCTGCTGGACGAGCCTACCCGTGGTATCGACGTGGGCGCGAAATATGAAATTTACCAGCTGATCCTGAATCTGGCAAAGCAGGGCAAGACTGTCATTATGGTCTCTTCAGAAATGCCCGAGCTGCTGGGCGTGTGTGACCGGATCTTGGTTATGTCCGGCGGACGTCTGGCCGGTGAGGTCGATGCCAGAAACACCTCGCAGGAAGAGATTATGACCCTTGCCGCTAAGTTTGCTTAAGGAGGAATCAACCGTGACCAAATTAAAAGCCAATAAGCCTTCCAAGATTGATGAACTGAAGGCCATGACCCCCAAAGACAGAAAGCGCGCCATTGGCGATCTGCTGATGAACAACGCCATGTTCATCATCATTGCCATTGCGGTCGTGGGCATTTACATTGCTGAGCCTACCTTCCTGTCCCTGCCCTCCATCGTCAACATCATCAACCTGACCGCAGCCAAGCTGCCCATCGCTCTGGGCGTCGGCGGCTGTATCATCCTGGCCGGTACCGATATTTCTGCCGGTCGTGTGGTCGGCCTTTCTGCCTGTATCGCTGCCGGTCTGCAGCTGACCACCAACAAGCTGTTCCCCGGCCTGCAGGTCATGCCCGTTCCCGTGGCCATTCTGGCTGTGCTGGCTGTGGGCGCCTGTGTGGGCTTCGTCAACGGCTTCTTCATGGCCAAGTTCAAGCTGCATCCCTTCATCGTCACCCTGTCCACCCAGCTGATCGTCTACGGCATCATTCTGATCTTCATGCAGCTGGGCACCAACTCCGGCCAGACCCTGTCCGGCATGAGCGAGGCTTATCGCAACTTTGTTACCGGTGAACTGTTCAAAGTCGGCAACACCACGGTTCCCCGTTATGTGCTCTACTCTGCCATCATTGCCGTGGTTGTGTGGGTCATCTGGAACAAGACCACCTTCGGCAAGAATATGTACGCTGTGGGCTCCAACGAGGATGCCGCCAACGTCTCCGGCGTCAATGTGACGAAGACCATCATCATGGTTTTCATCCTGGCTGGTATGCTCTACGGCCTGACCGGCTTTATGGATGCTGCCCGTATTGCCTCCGTTAACGCCAACACCGGTCTGAACTACGAGTCTGACGCCATCGCAGCCTGCGTCATCGGCGGTATCTCCTTCGTCGGTGGTATTGGTAAGGTCAGCGGCGCCATCATCGGCGTTCTGCTGCTGCAGGTCATCTTCGTTGGCCTGAACTATCTGTCCGTGGACCCCAACCTGCTGTACATCGTTAAGGGTATGATTATCCTGGTGGCCTGCTCCATCGATATGAGAAAGTACCTGGTTCGTAAGTAATGGAAGAGCAAAACCCCAACAGAGAAGTCCAAAGACCTTTTCGGGGATTGTACCGGAATGTAAAAATCTCGGTGAAAACCCTGGATAAGATCATCATCGGCGGTATTGCAGCCATAGTTGTGCTGGTGCTGTTCGGCGTGGCCAACAATGGATATACCATCACCTTTGATTCCAACGGCGGCACGGACGTGCCGCCCCAGGAACTGATGTACGGCGACCTGGTGGCGCAGCCGGAGTCTCCTTCCCGGGAAGGCTACGAATTTGCCGGATGGTACAGCGATGAAAACTGCATCTATCCCTGGGATATGGAAACCAATCAGGTCAGCCGGAGCATGACGCTCTACGCTGCCTGGGTTCCTGAGGAATAAGCACGCATCCCAGGCATCCTTAGGATGCCTGGGATGTTTTGCGGTTTCCTGAAATGCCTCTCTTCTAGGATAAAAACAGCATGAAATAACCCCCGGTCAGTTCCTTTTTGCCAGATAACTGTCGGGGGTTATTTCGCACAGTGGATGGGGTCAATCATTGGGTAACCTCGCTTTCTACGAAGTAGACACTGCTTTCGGCGAATCCGAATTGCTTCCGTCTCAATTCCTGTATTATCGTTTCCTAGAAATTTATGTCATCGGAAGAAGGGGAAAGCAGGTCTTTCGATTCCGTTTTTCATGGGAATCTGGGGTGTACTAGAACATTGGTATCACCTCTTTGTGCCTATATCATAACCGATGATTTCAAAGTTTGCAATATGGAATAGTGGATAAATAAGTTCCCTGTTTCCCGTGCAAATGGCAGAAAAAGCGGATTTTCTCCAGATAAGGATTGACGGGGAAAATTGCTTATGATATGATAAATCTGTTGGGGCGTCTGTTTTGACAGCGCCTTTTTTGTTATGAAAACGCACCCCAAAAAGGGCGCAAAACACCTCCCACCTTTCGGCAGGCCACTCGCGCTATGAA
>CALXDU010000017.1 GCA_944387145.1 uncultured Oscillospiraceae bacterium
TGGCCCGTTGGTCAAGTGGTTAAGACAGAGGCCTCTCACGCCTTTAACATCGGTTCGAATCCGGTACGGGTCACCAAGATCCACCTTAAAAAGGTGTTGACAGGGCACGGAAAGTGTGCTAGAATGAAGAAGTTAAAGCGCAAAGCGCTTTGACATAAAAGATGGTGAAGAGCCATCCAAACGAGTTGGTATTGATTGCTGTGAGGGTCCACCTGTTCCCATCCCGAACACAGAAGTTAAGCTCACATGCGCCGACAATACTTGGCGGGCGACTGCCCGGGAAGATAGGTAATGCCAACACAAGAAAGAGTCAAGCTTTTGCTTGGCTCTTTTTCTTTTGCCTTGACAATAGGGATTGGCCTTTCGTATAATGGGCCTATATTTATGGTAATAGGGTTGATTTCATGAAGATACAATTTATCACAAACACAAAATTCCTGGCGCTTCTGTATGCATTGGGGGCTTACCTCTGGCTGGTGAACCTGATGCCCCTGGCTGCGGGGGATACCTACTGCAGCGTGTACCTTCTGTGCACACTGGTTGGGATGCTGTGCCTGGCTTCCTGGAGTCCTGCAGCGCTGAGGAGGTGGGAAGCAGGGTGGATTCTGGCAGCAGCCAGCCTGTTTTCCTGCGCTGTGGCGCTGGCAAATTATGACCTGTTTCAGCCTATTTCTGCCCTGGAAAACCTGTTCCATCTTGCCTGTACGCTGTTCGGCGGTGTATTGGTTGGCGGGGCAATTCTGCTGTGGATGTATCAGAAGCTTCCTGCTTCTGGTAAGACAGATGGTAGCATTCATCCGGTCAGGGTATTTTTCTTGAGCTTCTGCTCCATTACGGCAATTCAGCTGGGGTATTTGCTCTTTGCCCGGTATCCCGGGGTGCTGACCACCGATTCCGTAACCACGGTTGCCCAGCTTTTGGGGCAGCAGCCCTATGACAATACCATGCCTTTCTGGCACACGGTGACGGTGAAGGTGTTTGTGGATCTGGGAATGGCGCTGCTTGGTGGTATCAACGCCGGCGTGGCCATGTTCCACGGAGCGCAGATTTTGTTTTTGTCTGCCTGTTTTGCCTTTGCGCTGATGACACTGTATCAGCGGGGAGTGCCAAGGCTTATCCTGATTGGAGTATGTGGGCTGTATGCCCTGTTGCCTTTTAATCTTGCATACAGCGTAACCTTATGGAAAGATATCCCCTTCGCGGGAGCGGTGCTGCTGTTTACAACGGCGCTGTATCGATGGTTTGTGGGACTGGGAAGAAAACAGGTCACGGGAAGCATTTTGATGTTGGGAGGCCTTGGGATGTGCCTGTGGCGTACCAACGGCTGGTATGCCTTTGCCGTTGCCTTGGCGGTGCTGGCCTTGCTGCTGGGGAAAAAGCAGAAAAAGCTGCTGCTGATTCTGTTGGCAGTGCTGCTGTTTACCTGGGCGCTCCTGAATCCGGTGCTGAATGCCCTGGGCGTAAAGGAAGGCAACCTGGTGGAGGCTTTTGCTGTGCCTTTCCAGCAGATTGCCCGGGTGGTTGCCAACCAGCGGCCCCTGACCCAGGAGCAGCAAGCGCTGCTGGAGCGGATTTTTGATTTGGAGAAAATGGCCCAGCTTTACGACCCGCTGACGGTGGACCCGGTAAAATTTGAAACCTTCCGTTATGACCAAGTGGACTACGTCGGTCAGCACTTGGGGCAGTACCTAAAAGTGTATATTCAGCTGGGTCTGCGGTATCCCGGGGATTATCTGAAAGCCTGGGTGGAGGAAACCAAGGGCTATTGGAACGCCGGCTATCGGTTCTGGATTTATACATCGGGGGTAGCGGACAACCCCTACGGTGTAGCGGCCGCATATGGGGAGGGGCTTTTTGCCTCGCTGTATGCCGCTTGGTTCCGATTCTTTGAAAAACTGGACATTTTGCAGCCCCTGGTGAGCATTGGTCTGCATGTGTGGGGATTGGTTGCCTGTATGCTGGTGAACTTCCTGAAAAAGCGAAAGGAAGCCTTGCTGGGCCTTCCGGTGCTGGTGCTGCTGATTGGGCTGTGGCTGGGAACGCCGGTGTATGCCGAATTCCGGTATGCCTATCCGCTGTTTCTGACCATGCCTTTGATCGGCTGTGCAACTGCCTTTGCACCAAATGAAGAATAAAGTACCCCCGCTGCCGGTTCATAGGCAGCGGGGGCGTTTTTTATTCTTTCGCTTCGGCGGGGGGATTGGGTTTCTTGTTCTTGCGTCTGCGGCGGATGAGTACAACTACCAGGGCAATGCCGGCGCCCAGTACAATCAGATAGGGGGAACTGACGATGATCCATACGACCAAATCCAGAGCACCATTGCCCAGACCCTTCAGGCTGCCTACAAAACCATCCCGGATTCGTTCCCACAGATTCGGCTCTTCCACTGGGGTGTATTCCTGAACTTCTTCGATGGATAAGTAGATGGTAGCGTAATCCACCTGGTTGTCGTACAGCCGCAGCTGGGAGGCGGCACTTTCCAGCTGGTAGCGAACTTCCGACAGCCGGGCCTCAATTTCCAGCAGGTCGGCGGTGGTTTCCGCCTGTTCCAGCAGTTCCAGCAGCCGGGCCTGCTCTGTTTCCAGAGCGGTCAGGCGGCTTTCCGTGTCCACATACTGCAAGGTGATGTCTTCCAGGTTCTTCTGCTGGGAAACCACGTTGGAGATACCGGCCACTTCTTCCGTAAATTTGTCCACATCTTCCGCAGGAATCCGCACCGTCATGCTGGCGCTGCGGTAGCGGCGGTTGGCGTAGGCGCTGCCGTTGTACACGGTCTGATCCTCCACATAACCGCCCAGGTAGGTAATCTTTTCCTCCAGGGCCTGGGTCATGGCGTCCAGATCTTCCGTTTCTGCGGAGAGGTTGACGGTGACGATCCATTTGCGGTTTTCCGGCAGGACCATTGTGGTATCGCTGCCGCTGTCCGACAGGCTGTTCCCGGCCGCCATGGCTTCTGGCGCTGCTTCCTGCATGGCGGCATCATAGGAAACGGCCCCATTGGCTGAGGCTGCAGTTTTGCTGGCAGCGCCGCAGCCGGTAAGGATTCCGGTCAGAAGCAGCAAGGTCAGCAGCATACACAGTAGTTTGTTCTTTTTCATGGAAATTCCCTCCTTCTACTTAAGTACTCGATGTTTTTTCCGGTTGGTTGTGAAAAAGCGATTTTTTCTTTTCACTATAACAAATTCTCCGAAAAAGTGCAACAATTCCGGGGAAACTTTCCTTGCATTGAACCCATGGCCATGGTATAATACCAGGAAAGTCCTTTTTTCAGGAGGAAGCATATGAATACCCTGCTTCACATCTGCTGTGCACCCTGCGCCAACCGACCCATTGATATCTTGAGAACCGATGGCTATAAGGTCACCGGATTTTGGTATAATCCCAATATCCACCCCTTCACCGAGTACCGGGCCCGGCGCAACTGCGTCCGAGAGTATGCCCAGGAAATTGACCTGAAGCTCATTGAACGCAACGACTACGGCCTGCGACCTTTCGTCCGGACGGTAGCAGAGGATATTGCCCACCGGTGTGTCAAATGCTACGAGATGCGGCTGTTTGAAACTGCCCGGCAGGCCGCCGAAGGGGGATTTGACAGCTTTACTTCCTCCTTGTTTATCAGTCCCTATCAGAATCACGAACTGATGCGCCAGGTGGCAGAGCAGGCGGCGGCGCAGTACGGTGTGGAATTTCTCTACCGGGACTTCCGCCCCTATTTCCGGGAGGGACAGACCTTTGCCCGGGAACATGGCTTTTACATCCAGAAATACTGCGGCTGTGTGTTTTCCGAAGAAGAACGGTACCTGAAAGCCAGCAAAATCATTCCCTGAGAGAGAAAACGGAGGAACTATGAACCAATTTGAATTTTCCGTGCCCTGCCTGTTCGGCCTGGAGGGCATTGCCGGCGAGGAACTTCGCAGAATGGGCCTGGACAATGTCCGGGTGGAAAACGGCCGGGTGCTGTTTTCCGGAGATACCGCCGCCATGGCCAAGGCCAACATCCGGCTGCGCACCGGCGAGCGGGTGTTGATTGTGCTGGCGGATTTTAAGGCCACCACCTTTGAACAGCTGTTTCAGGGGATTTACAAAGCCAATCTGGAGAATTTCATTCCCAAAGACGGCAATTTCCCGGTAAAGGGCCACTGCCTGAACAGCCAGCTGATGTCTGTACCGGACTGCCAGGCCATTATCAAAAAAGCCGCCTCCCGGCGGCTGGGAGAAAAATACGGCCTGTCCTGGCTGCCGGAAAACGGGGCCAAGTACCAGCTGCAATTTTCCATCATGAATGACCGGGTACAGCTGTACCTGGATACCTCCGGCCCGGGACTGCACAAGCGGGGCTACCGTCCGGTGGGAAATGACGCTCCCCTGCGGGAGACGCTGGCCGCTGCCATGGTGCAGCTGACCCATTACCGGGGCCGGGACTTTGTGTGGGACCCCTTCTGCGGCTCCGGCACCATTCCCATTGAAGCGGCCCTGATTGCCCGGAACAAGGCTCCCGGCATGTACCGCCGGTTCTCCGGTGAGGCCTTTGCCTGGGCAGACCCCAAGGTCTGGGGCCAGGTCCGCACCGAAGCCAAGGATCTGGAGTACCACGGCAATTATCGGATTCTGGGTTCGGACAACGACCCCAAGTGCGTCAGCCTGTCCATGGCCAACGCCCGGAAAGCCGGGGTGGGGGATATCATCCAGTTCCGGGATGGGGACGCCACGAAAATGTCCCTGCCCTCTGACAGCGGCATTCTCATTGCCAATCCTCCCTACGGTCAGCGGATGATGGAGCAGCAAAGCGCCCAGCGGCTCTACAGCGCTCTGGGACGGCACCTGAAATTTGCCGATGGCTGGAACTTCTACATCATCACCTCCGAGCCGGAGTTTGAGCATTATTTCGGCAGACGTGCTACCAAGAAGCGCAAGCTGTATAACGGCATGATTCAGTGCAACTATTTTATGTATACCGAACAAGCCCGGAAGAAGCAGGGGGCAAGAAAGCAAGGATGAAGCACCTGTTTATCATCAACCCTGCAGCAGGCAGCCGGGACAGAACCGCTGCCTATACCGCTGCCATTACCGAAATCTGCGGAAAACGGGGGCTGGATTACCGGATTGCAGTTTCTTCCGCTCCCGGAGAGTGCCGCCGTTTGGCCCGGGAGGCGGCCGAAACTGGGGAAGCCTACCGGATTTATGCCTGCGGCGGGGACGGAACCCTGAACGAGGTGGCTTCCGGCGCTGCGGGCTGGGACAATGCCGCAGTTACTGCCTATTCCGGCGGCAGCGGCAACGACTTTGTGAAAATTTTTGACCAGCCCAAGGCGTTTTTTGACCTGGAGCGGCTGCTGGATGCCAAGGAAGCCGTTTTCGACCTGATTCGCTGCAATGATGATCTTTCCCTAAATATCTGCTCCGTGGGACTGGATGCCCGCATCGGCACCGACGTATCCCGGTATAAGCGGATTCCCCTGCTGCAAGGCTTCCGGGCCTATGCCGCCTCCACCTTGGTCAACATCATCCGGGGCATCAGCGAGCATTATGTGGTGGAAATTAACGGGGAAACCATCGACGACGAGCAGACCTTCGTCTGCGTCTGTAACGGCCGGTTCTACGGCGGCGGCTTCAATCCGGTGCCAGACGCAGACCCCACAGACGGCCTGCTGGACGTGCTGCTGGTGCGGAAAGTTCACCGCCTGGAGATTCCCGCCGTCATCGGCAAGTATAAAAACGGCTGCTATGCCCAGCTGCCGGATTTTGTTCGGCATTTCCGGACGGATCACATCACCATCCGCTGCGACAAGCCCACCCCCATCAACTTAGACGGAGAGCTGCGGACGGCTCAGGTGGTGGATATGTCCATTGCCAAGGAAAAGGTTCGCTTTTTCTACCCAAAAGAATTGACCTGGCACAAATAAGAACATCCCGGACGGTTTTCCGTCCGGGATAACTGCATTTAGTAGGGCATGTACACATTCAGGTCCACCGGGCCATTGATGCCGGGGACGGAGCCTTTGTCGGAGTACTGCCACATTTCCACCTTCCAGGGATAGGTCATCCGATCCTGGTACAGGGCCAGCCAGAAGGAATATTCTTCCAACTCGCTCAGGTAGTACAGATTTTCCGACTGGTGCCAGTTGAAGTAGACCATGGGGGTGTAGCCTTTTTCCTTCATGACGCTGCAGAAATGCAGCTGAATGTCCGTCAGGGTTCTGGCGTCCATTTTTCCGGCGGTTCGGGCATCGTCGGCGGGGATTTCCCAGTCCAGAATAATGGGCATATCCAGATGCTGCTCTCCCAGAATCTCCAGCATGAAGGCGATTTCCTCATCGGCTTCGGCGATGTTCAGGGCCTGGGAGAAGAAGTAGGCGCCAATGCGCAGCCCTGCTTCCGTTGCGCCGGTGAGATTCTGCCGGGCGTATTCGTCTTCCACCAGCTTGCCGGAGCCGTAACCCCGGTAGCCCAGGCGGATCATGGCAAAGTCAATGCCCGAGGCTTTTACGGATTTCCAGTTGATGCTGCCCTGGTGGGCGGAAACATCCACGCCGGGATAGCTGGTCACGTTTTGCAGCACCAGATAGTTGTCGGAATTATACTGAAAGTCGTGACGACCGTAGGGGTTGGGGTCAGGGGGGATGGTGGGATTTTCCGGCTCAGTTTCCACAATCTGGGTTTCTTCCTGGGTAGGTTCCGGCTCCTGGGCCTCTTGGTGAAAGTCCGGCAAAGACTCCGGATCTTCGTCATCCACAGAAAAATGGGGCAGACACAGCACCACAAGGACAATCAGAAGCAGCGCTGCCACACCGGCCACAATGCCCATAATGGCCTCCGGACGCACTTTCCGGGACTTGGCAGATTCCGGATTTTCGGATTCCTCCGGTTCTGCCTCCGTCTGGGGCAGCTGGGGAGCAGGCAGGGGATCTGACAGGGCAGGAACAGATGCTGGATCTTCAGATTCTTCTGCTTCCGTCTGGGGCAGCTGAGGAACGGGCAGGACATCTGCAAGAGAGGGAGCTTCCGGGGCGCAGTCCGGCGTTTCCTGGGTGCCCTCAGCCGGCTCCTGAGGGGGAGTTTCCGAAACCACCGGGGTTTCGGGAAGATCGGTTTGGGAAAGCGGTTGCTTTTCCTGGGCCTGCTGGATGGTTTCCACAGCCTCGCCTCCTTTCCTTTCCCGCCAAAAATGCTGTGGCAGAAAGGGTATACTTTCGACATAGTATATCATATTTTCCCTGTTTCGCCAAGAGGAAAGCCCTGGAATTTTTTCCTTAAACAATTCTTAAACAATCCGTTAATTTTCCCCCTATCCAGTTGCAATCGGCGCTTTTTGCAATATAATAAAGAAAAACATTTCTCTTCCCAAAGGTGATTATCTATGAATGGCATCAGTAGCTGGTTGCGGCAGTTCTCCTCAAAACTGTCGGCGCTTCTCCGGGGATTTATGGCGGGGCGATACGGTACAGACCGGCTGAATATGGTGATTCTCTGCGCCGGATTGGTAGCCAGCCTGCTGTCGGTGTGGACTCAGTCCCGGGGGCTGAATCTGATCTTTTTCCTGTTGAGCTACGGTCTGATGATCTGGGCTATTTTCCGCAGCCTGTCCCGGAACACCTACAAGCGGTATCTGGAAAACCGGAAGTTTTTGCAGCTGATTAACCGGGTAAAGGATCGGCAGAACCGATACTTTGACTGCCCCAAGTGCCGTCAGGTGGTGCGGGTTCCCCGGGGTAAGGGGAAAATCTCCATTACCTGCCCCCGGTGCAAGGAAAAATTTGTCCGGAAAACGTAAAAAATAAGTCCCCCGATAGCCGGGGGACTTGCTTATTCTGCAGGTGCTGCCTCTTCGGCAGCGCTTTTTTTCACGCTGTCAATGCCGCTGAGGCATCCGGCTTTGGAGGCGTAAGCATCGGATAGACCGATGATTTCTCCGTTTCTGGCCTTCAGCCGGAAGCGAAATTCCCCGGCCTTGTCCTGATACAGCTCAAATTTGGGGTTGGTAAGAGATTTGAAGTCTTCCTGGGTCTGGTTTTCCACCTTAGCGATGGGGGCGTTTTTCACAACGCTTTCCATACCCTTGCGGCAGGCGGCTTCGCAGGCATAGACCCCGGAGGTGAGAACCACCTGACCGTTGGGGGCTTTCAGGTCAAATTTGACCCCGGAAGAAACGGTGCGGATCACAAACCGGCTCATGGCTCATTCCTCGCTGACTGGAACGGACAGGGTTCCGGTGGTGATGATATAATCTTCCACTTCAGGAGCGTAGGCTTCCAGGGAAATCTCCATCTGGGTAATCTCTTCCAGGCTGGTAATGCCCAAATCCTCCAAAGGATACAGATACACCGTGCTCACGGCCCGGGTATCTTTGGGAAGGCTGCTCCACAGGGTGATCTCAGTACTTTCACCGTTGATGCTGGAATCGATGGTGTACACTTCCAAATCCTTACCGGTGCTGTTTTCCAGATAGAATAACAAATTTCCCTCGGAAACGGTCTCCGGGTCATAGGAAGCAGGTACATATCCCCGGTACACAATCCGCAGACCATCCTGGTTAAATAGCTCCGTACCCTGGTCGGCATCGGGCTGCACATAGTCCGGGTCATCTGCTATCAGGGTAACGGGGTCGGTGAGATGGTAGGTCTCGTAGGTGTCGGTGTTGTAGATTTCCAGCCGGAAGGAGAGCTGCTGGACGCTGTCAATTCCGGCATTGTCCAGATCTTCCTGATACAGGTAGAAATCGTCTTGAGCGGTATGGCCTGGGGCCACCTCACAGTACAAAGAAGCAGGCATAACGTAGCCGTTGACGATCACATCGTCCACGGAAACACACAGGGGTTCTCCGGTGTCATTCCGGACAACCACGGGAAAATCCTGAAGGGAAACCTGCCCATCCTGCAAGTCTGCCACCACCCACACCAAGCCGTCGCTGTAGAGCCCCTTGCCATTTTCCGGCAGGGTGGCATCCGGCTTCGTTTCCGGCTGGGGAGCAAATACAGAGCTGGATGAGGAAAAAGAGTCCATAATTTGTTCGATTCCGCCCAAAATCGGCTCTGCAAGCCACAGTATGGCCAGAACCGCCAGGGCAATGGACAGACCGGATTTTTTCTTCCGGGGCTTCTGCTTTGGCGGCGTCCAGGTTTTGGCGGGCTGCTTGGGAGGGCAGGCAAAGGGATTTTGCCGGGGGATGGGCTTGCGCACTGGCTCGTCGATTACCAGCGGCTCTCCTTCGTGGGTGTGCATGCCGTGGGCAATTTCTTCGGAAAAGTTTTCGTAAAAGCAGCTTTTGCAGCGTTTTCCATTGTATGGTGCGCCGCAGCTGGGGCAGCGGTATCTGGCCATAGACGTCCCTTCCTTCCTCTTTTTATAAAAGCATTATACCAAGCGCTCAGTCAATGCGCAAGGAAAAAATGCCGCCCCGGCACTTCACCGGAGCGGCAAGGAACTTAGTTTACCTTGACGGCGATTTTGGGGACTCTTGCCACCAGAACGGCAGCGATGGCAGTCAGAATGATTTCGGGAATCATGTACATTCCGTTGTAGACGATGGAATATACCAGAGCCAGCATAGTGGGATTCAGGGAAGCAACCAGGCTTGCGCCCCAGGCGGGGAAGCCTTCCTGGGTGAAGAACCACTCGGAGTAGCTGCCGAAGAGGATGTAGCCGGAGAAGATGTGGCACAGATACCGGCAGCCCAGAGCCACCAGAGAACCGGCCATCAGGGCAGTGCCGGAAGAACCAATCTTATCCCGGAACAGACCGCCCAGACCCAGCAGGGTGTAGGCCAGCACATAGTCCAGCAGGCACATCAGCACGGCGTTGAAGAGCATCAGGCCGTCACCGAAGTAACCGGGCTGGAAGGCGGCAGTGACCACATCGGCACCCATGGCCATCTGCACCAGGGAGTAGCCGAAACCGGCAATCAGGCCCCACTTCACGCCGTGGCGGTAGGAGATCAGCACGATGGGCAGCATGCTCACCAGGGTCAGCTGGCCGCCGAAGGGCATGGGGGGAATGACGGTTCTGCCCACAAATTCCAGCACAACGGCCAGGGCGATGAGCATGGCGCTTTCGGTCAGACGTTTGGTTTTGTTGTTCATTGGGATTTCTACCTCCTGAAAAAAATGCCGCATTGCAAACCCGTCCAGGTGCAATGCGACACAAAGGCGTCCCATATGTGCATCTTTCCCTCCGACGGTACTAGCCGTATCAGGTTCACGGGTCAGGGCCACCAAGCCCAATCTCAGCCGGATGCATCCGGCCCCCCGAAGACTTAATTTGCGGTGCGAACTGTAGACATTATAGCGCAAATGCGACATTTGTCAAGAAAATACTGGGCAGAGTCGGTCCTTTCGACTCTGCCCAGAGGGGATTATGCCATTTCCAGCGCCAGGGGCTTGCCGCCCAGAATGTGAAAATGCAGATGCTGAACGGTCTGACCGGCATCGGCGCCGCAGTTGCTCACCACCCGGTATCCGCCATCCAGCCCTTCGGCCTTGGCGATGGCGGGGACGACCTCAAAAATATGGGCCACCACCTGGCTATTGTCCGCCGTCACAGCGTTGCAGCTGTCCAGATGGGCCTTGGGCACCACCAGAATGTGGGTCGGCGCCTGGGGAGCGATATCCCGGAAGGCAAAGACCAGATCGTCCTCGTAGACCCGGTTGGAGGGGATTTCCCCGGCGATGATTTTACAGAACAAACAATCAGACATGGTACATTCCTCCTGATTTATAATCCAAAAATGTGAACACCCGTCAAGCTGACGATGCCCATGATGATTCCCGCCAGCACAACGCCCAGGCAGACGGACAAGGTGGTGGACTTAAAGCCCATATCCAGAAAGGAAGCGGCCAGAGTGCCGGTCCAGGCACCGGTGCCGGGAAGGGGGATGCCCACAAAGAGCATCAGGGCCAGAAACAATCCGCCCCGGCCTGCCTGCTGGGTCAGTTTGTGCCCGGCTTTTTCTCCTTTTTCCACGCAGAAGGTGAAAAACTTCCCGATATATTTCTTGTCCGTACCCCAGTGCAGAACCTTTCGGGCAAACAGGTAAATGATTGGCACCGGGAGCATGTTGCCCACAACGCAGATGCCCAGGGCTGTAAAGTAGTCCAGTCCCATGCCTACGGCGTAGGGGATGGCACCCCGCAGTTCAATCAGCGGCACCATGGACACCAGAAAGCATAGAAAATAATGTAGCAGCATGATTCTCTCCTCAAAACAAATTTCGTTGATTATACCATAGCCTAACCCGATTTGCAACGAAAAAACCAATCATTTAACAATTCTTAAAGGCTTAGCGGTTCAGTACCTGCACCTGAATGCCTGCCAGCACGTCCAGAACCTTCTCATGCAGCCCCGGGTCAAAGGAGGCGGTGCAGGCAGCATCCACCGTAATGGTGGCCTGGGGATACCGGCTTTGCAGCACCACTGCGTTGCTCAGAACACAGATATTGCTCACCAAGCCCACCAGCTCAATTTCGTCGGCGCTTTCCGGCAGCACCGAAGCAACAGCAGGGTCAGAAAGGTCCATGCCGAAAGACAGCTTGTCAATGGCCGGGGCCTGCACTTGCGCCAGCGCCTGGGCAGTCTGGCCGTAGATCTGCCAGCCGGGGGTGCCTTGGACGCAGTGCACTACCGGCAGATTTTTTCCTTCCCGGGTGTCCAGATAGTTTTCGTGGTGGGTGTCCCGGGTGAAAAAGACGTGGTCTTTTCCGTAGGTGCGGACTTTGGCGGCGATTTTTTCATCCAGGGTTTCCGCACCAGGAAAGCCCAGAGCGCCGTCCACAAAGTCATTTTGATAGTCGATAACGAACAGATACCGGTTCATAACAACCGCCCTTTCCTGATGAAGTAAGCTCACCATAGCAAAATTCCGGGAAAAAGTCAACGAAGCATTGCATCATCCGTCAGAATTTGCTAAAATAACCGGGAAAGAAAGGGTTCCTTCCTTTGAAGATTCTGATCCGCGGGAGATTGTGCACATGGCAAGCAGAGAAGATTGGATTGGGGTGTTTGACTCCGGCGTCGGCGGCATCAGCGTGCTGCGGCACCTGCGTCGGCTGATGCCCTGGGAGCGGTATCTGTATTTTGGGGATTCCGCCAACGCCCCCTACGGCAGCCGCAGCACCCAGCAGGTGCGGAAGCTGACCCTGGACGCAGCGGAGCGTCTGTTCCGGGAAAACAGAATCAAGGCTCTGGTGCTTGCCTGCAATACAGCCACTGCGGCGGCGGTGGAGCAGCTGCGGCAGCAGTACCCGGAACGGATCATCATCGGCATTGAGCCGGCCTTAAAGGTGGCGGCGGATCACTTCCCCGGCGGACGGGTGGGCGTGATGGCCACGGAGGTGACCCTTCGGGAGGAAAAATTCGACCATCTGCTCCATCGCTTTGACGAAAACTGCACCGTGGCCAAAATTCCGGCTCCAGGGCTGGTGGAACTGGTGGAAGGGGGCAAGGCAGATTCTCCAGAGGCGGAAGCCCTGCTGACACAGATTTTGTCCCCCCATCTGGGAAAACTGGATGCCCTGGTGCTGGGGTGCACCCACTACCCCTTTGCGGCAAAGGCCATTTCCCGGGTGCTGGGAGAAGCGGTCACCTTGCTGGACGGAGGAGAAGGCACCGCCCGGGAAACCCGGCGGCGGCTGGAAGAACGGGGACTGCTGGCAGCGCCTGACCAGCAGGGCCAGGTGGAGATTCAAAACAGCGCCAATAATCCCCGGCTGATTGCCCTTTGCCGGCAGCTTTTGGGGGAAGAAAACAGGGACGGAGGCAACATGTATGGAAAATAACATTCTGGTCATCGGCATCGCCGGCGGCACCGGCAGCGGCAAAACTACGCTGATGAATAATCTGATCGCCAAATTTTCGGATGTGGTGACCATTTTGAGCCATGATAACTACTACAAGCGCCACGACGAACTGACCTACGAGCAGCGCTGCCAGCTCAACTACGACGAGCCGGACGCTTTGGAAACGGACCTGATGGCCCGGCACCTGGACCAGCTGCGCCAGGGACAGGCCATCGACTGCCCGGTGTACGACTTTACCCTGCACAACCGCTCCGACGAAACGGTGCATATTGTGCCGAAAAAGGTGATTATTGTGGAGGGCATTCTGATTTTTGAGGACGAAGCCCTGCGCAACCTCATGGACATCCGGATTTTCGTGGATACCGACGCAGACGTGCGGCTGTGCCGCCGGATCAAGCGGGATGTAAACAAGCGGGGCAGAACCCTGGAAAGCGTGCTGAGCCAGTATCTGGAAACCGTGAAGCCCATGCACGAAAAGTACGTCGAACCCAGCAAGAAGTACGCCGACCTGGTGGTGCCCGAAGGAGGCAAGAACCTGGTGGCGCTGGATATGATTATGGGCCGCATTCAGCGGCACCTGGAGGAAGCATGAGCTACGAAAGCCTGATTTTTGACATTGACGGTACCCTGTGGGATTCCCGGGCCCTGGTGGCGGAGGGGTACAACATTCAGCTGAAGCAGGAGGGGCTGGAACACCTGGCCGTGAATGCCGAGATGTTCAAACCCCTGTTCGGCAAGGTGATGACGGAAATTGCCGACGTGATTTTCGCCACCATTCCCGCCCCGGAGCGCTACGCCCTGATGGACCGGTGCATGGATACGGAAAACCGGTACCTTCAGGAAAATCCCTGCCGCATCGGCTACCCCGGAGTAAAGGAAACTCTGGAAAAACTGGCTCAGAATCACCGCCTGTTCATCGTCAGCAACAGCCAGAAGGGCTACCCGGAGCTGTGCATGGAAAAG
Organism: uncultured Oscillospiraceae bacterium; assembly: GCA_944387145.1. Classification (GTDB taxonomy): domain Bacteria; phylum Bacillota; class Clostridia; order Oscillospirales; family Oscillospiraceae; genus Faecousia. Next base: position 13,753 of record CALXDU010000017.1, read on the forward strand.
CTGGGCTTGACCCCTTATATTACCGGGCACCTGTGCTTCGGTGATACCGGCACCAGCAAGGGAAAAACCATCCGTGCCCTGATGGAGAAATACGATATTCAAAACTGTGCCTATGTGGGAGACACCCAGGGCGATTACGAAGCTACAGTGGAAGCGGGGATTCCCTTCCTTTGGGCTGCCTACGGTTTCGGCACCCCTGAGCGCTATGACGGAAAACTGCAGCAGATGGAAGATCTGCTGACATTGGTCTGAGGAGCCGGCGGCAAAGCCGCCGAGAAGGAAAGGACGTTTTTTATGATCGTATGCCCGTATAAGGATTTGCACCGTTACGCTGCCATCATCCCCGGACTGGAGGAAGCCATGCAGGTCATCGACCGGCAGACAAACTGGACTCCCGGCGTGACCCAGCTGTCCGGCGGCAACCGGATTGTGGCTTCGGAAGGCACCACCACTCCTGCCGGCAGCAAGCTCTGCGAAGCCCACCGGCAGTATCTGGATGTGCAGTACATCGTGGAAGGGGAGGAAACCGTAGGCTGGGCCCCCTTGGATACCCTGACTCTGGACGGGGAATTCAACGAGCAGGGCGACATCGGCATGTATGCCGGAGCGGTGGACTATATGCGCATTGGGGAAGGCTACTGCTATGTGGTATTCCCGGAGGATGCCCATATGCCGGCGGTGCATCTGGACAGCCCCAAGAATTTCAAGAAAATGGTGCTGAAGCTGAAAGTATGAGTATTGCTCTGGATTCTTATTGCCTGCTGTGTCATCTCAGGCGAAACATCGAACTGGTGCGTCCCCTGGGCACGGAAGAGCAGACCATGGCCTTTGCCCGGGAGATGATGCGCATGTATCTGTCCGCCCCGGAGGGGGTCAGCGCCCCCTGGTTCGGCCCCAAGGTGGCGGACATGCTCCAGCAGTACTATGGACTGGAAATTGACCGCTACCGCCAGGAAAAGCAGGATTCCAACCGCTTCATCCTGGAGCATATGGAGCAGGTCCGCCAGCGGATCCGCGCAGCCCAGGACCCGGTGTTTGCGGGGCTGCAGTTTGCCATTTTGGGCAATTACCTGGATTTTTCCGCCCTGCGGGGACAGGTCAGCTTTGAAACCATGAGCCAGATGCTGGAAAAGGCGGAGGAAATGGAGCTGAATCCGGAAATCTACCGGGATTTTTGCAGCCAGCTTTCCCAGGGAAAGAAATTGCTGTATCTGACGGACAACGCCGGAGAAATCGGCTTTGACCGGCTGTTTGCCGAGGAAATTTCCCGGAAATTCCCCCACCTGGAAATCACCTTCTGCGTCCGGGGCGGCATTGCCCAGAACGATGCCACCCGGGAAGATGCCGCCGCTGTGGGCATTCCCTTCCCGGTCATCGACAACGGCAACCGGGTGGCGGGCACCCAGCTGAACCAGCTGAGCCAGGAAGCCCGGCAGGCCCTGGAAACTGCGGATGTGATTCTGGCCAAGGGCATGGCCAACGTGGAGACCATGCTGGGCTGCGGCTATAATATCTTCTACGCCTTTTTGATCAAGTGCCAGCGGTTTGTGGACCGGTTTGGCGCGCCCATGTTCACCCCCATGCTGGTGAAAGAGAGAACATAAATTCCTTGGCGGCTCCCAATCCTGGGAGCCGCAATTTTCGTCTGTGGAAATCGACAAAATGGGTTCGGCGGTTTTGTGGGGAACGTGGAAAAATTTTTCCTTCTGGTTCCCATATTGACGCAAGGGGAAAAAAGCACTATACTGAGGGAAATGAAACGTTTCCATTTGCACAAAATAACAAAAGGAGTGCTGTTTTTATGAAGCGATACGCAGGCGTGCTGCTGTCCGTCACCAGCTTGCCCTCCCGGTATGGCATCGGCTGTTTTGACCAGGCGGCCTATGATTTTGTGGACTGGCTGGAGAAGGCCGGTCAGCGCTACTGGCAGATTCTGCCCCTGGGCGCAACATCCCACGGCGGTTCCGACGATTCTCCCTACCAGGCCTATTCCGCCTTCGCCGGAAACCCTTACATGATCAGTCTGGAAGACCTGGTGGAAGAGGGGGTCCTGACCCGGGAAGAATGCGACGAGGTGGACTTTGGCACCAATCCCGGCAAGGTGGACTTTGACAAGCTCCACGAAAACCGGTTCCGGCTGCTGCGGCTGGCCTACCAGCGCAGTCAGATCAGCTACAATCCGGCCTTTACCGAGTTCTGCCGGAACAACTACTGGTGGCTCAATGACTATGCCCTGTTTATGGCCCTGAAGGGCTTTTTCAAGGAAGCGCCGTTCCGCAGCTGGCCGGAAGATATCCGGATGCACTGGGATTTCGCGGTGGATTATTACAACCGGGTGCTGTATTTTGACATTGAGTTCCACAAGTACATGCAGTTTCAGTTCATGCAGCAGTGGCGCAAGCTGAAGGACTACGCCAACGAGAGGCATATCCAGATTGTGGGCGACATTCCCATCTACGTCTCCCCCGACGGCGCCGACGTGTGGGCCCATCCAGAACTGTTCCAGCTGGACGAGCACAACGCCCCCACCGCCATTGCCGGCTGCCCGCCGGACAGTTTTGCTGCCGACGGTCAGGTCTGGGGCAACCCCCTGTACCGCTGGGATTATCACCGCAGCACCGGATATCAGTGGTGGGTCACCCGGATGTGGCACAGCTTCCAGCTGTATGATGTAGTGCGGATTGACCATTTCCGGGGCTTTGACCAGTATTTCTCCATCCCCGCCGGGGAAACTACCGCCAAAAACGGACACTGGGAAGACGGCCCCGGCATGGAGCTGTTCGACACCATCCGCCAGCGGCTGGGGGATGTGAACGTGATTGCTGAGGATCTGGGCCTGATGACCGAGGGCGTGCGCCAGCTGGTGCGCCAGAGCGGCTATCCCAACATGAAGGTGCTGCAGTTTGCGGTGAACCCGGAGGATGTGTCGGCGTCCAATGACTATTGGCCCCATAATTACAACGCCAACTGCGTGGTCTATACCGGCACCCACGACAATGAGACCCTGTTCGGCTGGTATGAAGGGCTGTCCCCGGAGGCAAAGAAGCAGGTGCGCAGCTACCTGTACAATTTCCATACCCCCGACCAGGAGATGTACAAGGCCCTGATCCAGCTGACCATGGCCAGCGTTGCCAAGGACTGTATCATCCCCATCCAGGACTACCTGGGTCTGGACAACCAGTCCCGGATGAACCAGCCCGGCACCGTGGGCTTCAACTGGCGCTGGCGGCTGAAGCCGGGCCTGCTCACCGAAGAACTTGCCCAGCAGGTGCTGTCCGTAACCATGTGCACCAACCGGGCAAACTGGGACAGCTTAAACGCCGCCGAAAAGGCACGGCTGGCAGCGGAAGAAGCGGAACAAACCCTATCCTGAGGCGCAATTTGGGGGATTTCCCAGAGAAATATCCGGAGAAAATCCGGCTTTTTGGCAAATTTTCTGAGAAATCCCTCTTGCCAAACGGGGGAAGTGGTGATATAATACTACCGTAAATGGTAGAGTGTAGGCAAAGAGAGGCGCGAGCGCCTCTCTTTCTTGTTGATTTATAGGAAAGGGATGATGTTTGCAATGAAAGTAACCGATCTGGTGGCAAGCTATGCAAAACCCGTGGTGGAACAGTTTGGCTGCGAACTTTGGGACGTGGAGTACGTCCGGGAGGGCAGCGAATACTTCCTGCGGCTGTACCTGGACAAGGAAGGCGGCGTGGACATCAACGACTGCGAAGCGGTATCCCGGGCCATGGACCCCATCCTGGACGAAAAGGACCCGATTTCCGGCTCTTACCATTTTGAAGTTTGCTCTGCCGGCCTGGAGCGGGTGCTCAAGCGCCCTTCGGATTTTGAGCGGTTCCTGGGCAGCGCCATTACGGTCAAGCTCTACCGACCCAGAAACGGCATGAAGGAAATCCCCTGTGTTCTGCGCGGCTACGAAGAGGGCAGAATCACCGTGGAGGCAGGCAAAGAAACCATTACCTTTGAAAAATCGGAAGTCGCCCAGGTGCGGCTTCGTGTGGAATTCTGACAAGGAGGAAACAATCAATGGCTAGAAATACCAGAGCCAAGAAGCAGGCCGAAGCACCCAAGGTGGACATCGGTGCGGAAATTTTCGCTTCCCTGCGGGAGTTGGAAAAAGTAAAGGGCATTCCTGTGGATTATATGGTGGAGCGTCTGAAGCAGGCGCTGACCAACGCATACCGCAAAGACCGGGAAGATCGCCGGGACGTTCCGGCGGACAATGTGGTGGTGGAGCTGAGCGAGAAAGGCCTGAGCATGCACATTGTCAAGACCGCCGTGGAAGAGCTGGAGGATACCGCCCTGGAAATCCTGGTGGATGCTGCCAGACTGATTAACCCCGACGTTCAGGTGGGTGACCCGGTGTGTATTCCGGTGGACATCCAGCGTTTCGGCCGGATTGCCGCCCAGACTGCCAAGCAGGTGGTGATTCAGGGCATCCGGGAAGCCGAGCGGGGTGTGGCTTACGAAAGCTATTCTTCCAAGGCTCAGGAGCTGATGACCGGCACTGTGCTGCGGATTGACCCCACCAGCGGCGACATGTTCGTCCGCATCGGCCAGGGCAACGACGCATCCGATGCCGTGCTCCGTGCCAGCGAGCAGATTCCCGGCGAGAAGCATGCCGAGGGCGATCTGATCCGGGTGTACGTTCTGGAAGTGCACAAGGCAGGCCGTGGCCCCCTGGTCCATGTGTCCCGTACCCATCCCAACCTGGTGCGCCGGCTGTTTGAGCTGGAGACCCCGGAAATTGCCGAGGGCCAGGTGGAGATCCGCAACATCGCCCGGGAAGCCGGTTCCCGTTCCAAGATGGCCGTTCGGGCTACTATGGAGGGCATCGATCCCGTGGGCGCCTGTGTTGGTCCCCGGGGCGGCCGTGTGGGCGCCGTGGTGGAAGAACTGGGCGGCGAGAAAATCGATATCGTGGTCTGGAGCGAAGATCCCTGCGAGTATGTCCGGGCAGCGCTCAGCCCTGCTGACGTGATTTCCGTCAGCCTGATTCCCGGCCAGAAGGCCTGCCGGGTGATCGTTCCCGACGATCAGCTGTCTCTGGCCATCGGCAAGGAAGGCCAGAATGCCCGTCTGGCAGCCCGGCTCACCGGCTACAAGGTGGACATCAAGCCCGCTTCCCAGGCTGAGCCCGAGGAGCAGAGCGCTGAGCAGCCGGAAGAAGAAACCGAGGAGCTGTAATCTCGCTCCTTACCTTTAGAAACGGAGGGATTTGGATTATGCAGAAAAAGATCCCCCAGCGGCAGTGTATGGGCTGCCGGGAACGGAAGGCCAAGAAAGAGCTGATCCGGGTGGTTCGTACCCCGGAAGGCAATGTACAGGTGGACTTCAGCGGCAAGGTCAATGGTCGGGGCGCATACCTGTGCCCCAATCCGGAATGCCTGCGCAAGGCCCAGCGGATCAAGTCTTTGGAGCGGAGCCTGGAAATTGCCATTCCGGAGGAGGTTTACGCCCGGCTGGAAAAGGAGATCGAGCGTGGATAAAGCCCTGAATTATCTGGCCCTGGCCCGGAAGGGCGGCATGGCGGAACTGGGGGAAGAGCCGGTAGGCGCTGCCGCCCGGGCAGGAAAGGCCCACCTGATTGTGGTGGCCTCCGACGCTTCCGACCATACCTGGCGGCGGGCAAAGAGCTTTGCCGCCGGTACCGACCAGCAGTGCCTGCGGCTGGATGCCACCAAGGACGACATGGGCTTTGCCATCGGCAGAACCAGTCTGGCCATTGCCGCCATCACCGATGCGGCCCTGGCCCTGGCTCTGGTGCAGTCTCTGGGTCAGCCGGAGCGCTGCGCCGAAGTTTTGGAGGTACTCACCGCCAAAACCCAGAAGGCAAAGCAGCGCCGCCGGGAAGCCAGCGCCCACCTGCGCAACAAACGCAGGGGAAAGAAGAAGTAAGTTGTTATGACAACCAATAGGAGCCTGTCGGATACGGACAATGCAGAATGCAAAATGCACAGTGGGGGATAAAACCGCATTTTGCCTTTTGCACTCTGCATTTCCAACCGACTGTCACATTTTGGAGGTGCGTGTATAGAATGAGTTTTGTTAAGTATCGCGTCAAGGAGGTCGCCGCGGATTTCGGTGTGGCACCGAAGGTAATCGCGGAGATTGTGGGACAGTTTTTTGAAAAGCCCAAGTCCAACACCCAGGTCCTCACCGAAGAGGAGCTGAATGTGGTGTTTGATTACATGACCCAGAAGAATCAGGTCAAATCCATGGAGGAAATTTTTGCAGTGAAGCCTGCCGCACCCAAAGAAGAACCCAAGCAGGAAGCTAAGGCCGCACCGGCCCAGCGTCCCCAGCAGAATCAGCAGCCCAAGCAGGGCCAGAATCGCCCCCAGCAGCCCCAGAACACCCAGCCTGCCCAGCAGGCTCCCAAGGCCGAGGCTCCCAAGGAGCCGGAGCGCAAGCGAGAGCGCCGGGTGGTGGACACCTCTGCCGTCCAGGTCAATGCCAACCGGTTCGCCGATGTGGATAACCTGGTTTCCGAGCGGGTGCAGAACTACCAGGGCGGTAAGCAGCGCATTGGCGGCGGCAAGGGCAAGCAGCAGAACAAGCAGCAGCAAGGTAAGTTCAAGGGCAACAAGTCCCGCAACGAAGAGCAGGAGAAGATGCGCCGCCTGCAGATGGAGGTTGCCCGGAAGGCTCCCGTCACCGTGAAGATCCCCGAGGAGATCACCGTTGGCGAACTGGCTTCCCGGATGAAGAAAACCGCCGGCGAAGTCATCAAGTGCCTGATGAAGAACGGTGTTCTGGCTGCCATCAACCAGACCATCGACTTTGATACCGCCGAGTTTGTGGCCACGGAAATGGGCTGCAAGGTGGAAAAGGAAGTTACCGTCACCATTGAAGAGCGGATCATCGACGACCATGTGGACACCGCTGAAGAGCTGGAGACCCGCGCCCCCGTTGTGGTGGTTATGGGTCACGTTGACCACGGCAAGACTTCTACTCTGGACGCCATCCGCAAGACTTCCGTCACCGCCGGAGAGGCCGGCGGCATTACCCAGCACATCGGCGCCTATACCGTGGACGTCAATGGCAATATGATCACCTTCCTGGATACCCCTGGCCATGCGGCATTTACTTCCATGCGTGCCCGTGGCGCCAAGTCTACGGACATCGCCATTCTGGTGGTGGCTGCCGACGACGGCATCATGCCCCAGACCGTGGAGTCCATCAACCACGCCAAGGCCGCCAATGTGCCCATCATCGTGGCCATCAACAAGATGGATAAGCCCACCGCCAACCCCGATAAGATCAAAGAGCAGCTGACCAAGTACGACCTGATCCCCGAAGAGTGGGGCGGCGATACCATCATCGTGCCCATCTCCGCCAAGACCGGCATGGGCCTGGATGAGCTGCTGGAAATGGTCATTCTGACCGCCGAAGTCCAGGAACTGAAGGCCAACCCCAACCGCCGTGCCAAGGGTACCGTTATCGAAGCCCGTCTGGATAAGAACCGGGGCCCCGTGGCAACCCTGCTGGTGCAGAACGGTACGCTGCATCAGGGCGACATCGTCATTGCCGGTACTGCCGTGGGCCGTGTCCGTGTGATGACCAACGACAAGGGCCGCACCGTCAAGTCCGCCGGTCCTTCCGTGCCTGTGGAGATTACCGGCCTTGCGGAAGTTCCCGCTCCCGGCGATGAATTCAACGCCGTTACCGACGAGCGTATGGCCCGGGAACTGGTGGAACAGCGCCGTCAGGCTCAGAAGGATGCTGCTGCCAAGCTGACCCAGAAGGTCACTCTGGATAACCTGTTTGCCAAGATGCAGGAAGGCGAAATGAAGGAACTGCCCCTGATCGTCAAGGCCGACGTCCAGGGCTCCGCAGAAGCCATCAAGGCATCTTTGGAGAAGCTGAGCAACGAGGAAGTTCGGGTTCGGGTGATTCACGCCGGTGTCGGCGCCATCAACGAAAGCGATATCCTGCTGGCTTCCACCGCAGGTGCCATCATTGTCGGCTTCAACGTCCGTCCCGATGCCGCTGCCCAGGCCTCCGGCCAGCGGGCGAACGTAGACATGCGGTTCTACCGGGTGATCTACGATGCCATCGACGAGATCGAAGCTGCCATGAAGGGCATGCTGGCACCCAAGTTTGAAGAAGTGGTCATCGGCCACGCGGAAGTGCGCATGACCTACAAGGTCAGCGCCATCGGCACCATTGCCGGCTGTATGGTCAAGGACGGCAAGGTTACCCGGGATGCCCAGGTTCGGATTCTCCGGGACAACATTGTCATCCACGAAGGCGAGATCGGCTCTCTGCAGCGGTTCAAGGACGCTGTCAAGGAAGTCTCTGCCGGCTACGAATGCGGCATGAGCGTGGTCAAGTACAATGACATCAAGGAAGGCGACATTTTCGAATGCTTCGCCATGCAGGAAGTCAAGCGCTGATATAGGTTCCCGCCGCACCGCTTTTGCGGCGCGGCGGGTTGTTTTTGCAATAGAAAGGAGGCAAAATCATGGCTTCAAACCGTATTTTGCTGATTAACGAAGAAATTCAGAAAGAACTGTCCGCCCTGCTGCGTACCGTCAAGGACCCCAGAGTGCAGGACGTGATGATCTCCATTACCCGGGTGGAAACCACCCCGGATCTGCGTTATACCAAGGTTTATGTGAGCTTTCTCCAGGAGGATAAGGCAGCCGCTGCTCTGGCGGGGCTGAAATCCGCCGGTGGTTATCTGCGCCGGGAGCTGGGACGGAATCTGCGGCTGCGCTACAGCCCGGAAATCGTCTGGGCCGCCGATGATTCCATTGTCTACGGCGCAAAAATGCTGAAACTGATCAACTCTCTTGAGGTAAAACACGATGAAGAAACTGAACAGGACTGAAACTGCTCAATATCTGCTGGAGAAGGATAACTTTGCCATCCTGACCCACCGCCGCCCCGACGGTGATACCACCGGCTCTGCCGCTGCACTGTGCTTAGGACTGCGGCAGTTGGGGAAAACTGCCCATGTTCTGACCAATCCCGATCTGTCCGCCCGGTTTGCCTGGCTCCATGAGGGACTGACCAAGCCCGAAGTGGAGCCGGGAGATACGGTGGTCAGCGTGGACGTGGCTTCTCCGGAGCTGGTGCCCAATGTGTTCAGCCACTTGCTGGGGCAGATTGATCTGCGGATTGACCACCACGCCAGCGCCACCTCCTTTACCGAGCGGGAGCTGGTGGACGCCTCCAGCGCCTCCTGCGCCGAGGTGATCTGGGACGTTTTGATGGAAATGGGGGTCAAACCGGAAAAGAATCTGGCAGAAGCGGTGTATGTGGGTCTGTCCACCGACACCGGCTGTTTCCGTTATGCCAATACCACCGCCCACACCTTCCAGGTGGCGGCCCAGTGCGCCCAGGCCAATGCCCGGATTTACGAGCTGAACCAGGATCTGTTTGAAACCAACACCCTGGGACGGCTGCGGATGCAGGCCTGGATTGTGGATCACATGCAGCTGCTGCGCGACGGTAAGCTGGCAGTTTGCGCCATCCCCAAGGCCATGGAACAGGAGCTGGGGGTCAATGAGGACGATATGGACAACATTTCTTCCTTCCCCAGAACCGTTGCCGGTGTGCAGATGGCGGCAACACTGCGGGAAACCAGCGACGGCAATACCAAGATTTCTGTCCGGGCGGTACCAGGCTGTGATGCCACCAGAGTGACCGTAAAATTCGGCGGCGGCGGACATAAGGGGGCGGCTGGTGCCTTCCTGAAAATGCCCCTGCAGGAGGCTGCCATTGCAGTGGCCAATGCCATGCTGGAATTGGAGACGGAATGAACGGAATCGTAATTGTGGACAAGCCCCAGGACTGGACCAGCCAGGACGTCACCGCCCGGCTGCGCCGGGTGTTCCAGACCCGGCGGATCGGCCACGGTGGAACCCTGGACCCCATGGCCACTGGCGTGCTGCCGGTGTTTGTGGGACGGGCCACCCGGGCGGTGGAGTTTTTTGAACACGCGGCAAAAACCTATGAAACGGTGCTTCGGCTGGGCATCACCACCGATACCGAGGATATTTCCGGCACTGTGCTGACAGAGCAGGAAGTTTGCGTTACCGAAGCGCAGATTCAGCAGGTGCTGAATGCCTTTCGGGGAGAGATTCTCCAGGTTCCGCCCATGTACTCGGCCCTGAAGGTTAACGGGCAGAAGTTATGTAACCTTGCCAGAAAGGGCAGGGAGGTAGAGCGCCAGCCCCGGCCCATTACCATCCATCAGCTGAAGCTTCTGAAGCAGGAAGGAGACGAGCTGCACCTGTATGTGGCCTGCTCCAAGGGAACCTATATCCGCACGCTCTGCAAGGATATCGGCCAGGCCTTGGGCTGCGGCGGCTGCATGGCCCAGCTGCGCCGGGTCCAGGCGGGAGCATATACCATTGAAGAAGCGGTGCCGCTGCAGCAGCTGCTGGAAATGGAGCATCCGGAAACCTGCCTGCGGGGAATTGACACCCTGTTTGCCTCCCATCCGGCGGTGACCCTGACGGAAAACCAGGAAAAGCGCTGCCGCAACGGCAATAGCTTCTCCATTTCGCTGGCAGAGGGAACCTACCGGGCCTACAGCGCCTCGGGAGAATTTCTCATGCTGGCGAAGGTGGAAAATGGTGTTATGTCTACTGTCAAGAGCTTTTTTGACCCCCAATGACGAAAACCGTCACATGCAGACGAGAGGAATCTATGACAAAAACAGTTTATGCCCTGGGATTTTTTGACGGGGTGCACATCGGTCATGCCGCCTTGCTTTCTGCCTGCCGCCGACTGGCCCGGGAAGGAAGCCTTCGCCCCGGGGTGGTGACCTTTTCCCATCATCCCGATACCCTGGTGCTGGGCAATACCCCGCCGCTGATCAATTCCCCTCAGGACCGGCAGCGGCTTCTGGAGGGCTTTGGTATGGAAAAGGTGATTTCCCTGCCCTTTGACCAGCAGATGCGCACTATGGACTGGCGGGATTTTCTGGACATGCTCCGGAAAAACTACGACGCCGCAGGCTTCGTCTGCGGGGAGGACTTCCGGTTCGGCAACCGGGGGGCCGGAACCGCCGAGAGCGTCAGCCGGTACTGCGCCGAAATGGGCTTGCCCTGGGAGGTGGTGCCGGAGCAGACCCTGGACGGCATCCGGGTATCCAGCACCTATATCCGCCGCCAGCTGGAAACAGGAGACATGGCAACGGCGGTGAAATTCCTGGGTCATCCTCACATTCTCACCGGCAAGGTGATTCACGGCCACGCCCTGGGCCGGACCCTGGGCATCCCCACAGCCAACCTGCGCCTGCCGGAAGGCCTGGCAATCCCCAAATTCGGGGTTTATGCCTGTCGGGTGCGGCTGAATGGGAAATCTTACCCGGCGGTGACCAATGTGGGCACCCGTCCCACGGTGGACGGTCATAGCGTCACGGTGGAGCCCTGGATTCTGGACTATGCCGGGGATCTGTACGACCGGGAGATTACCCTGGAATTTTACTACTTCATCCGCCCGGAGCGGAAGTTCCCCAATTTGGAACAGCTGCAGGCGGAAATCCGGCGCAATGCAGAAGAAACCCGGCAATTTCTGGAGAAACTGCCGGAATAATCCCCAGCCATTCAAATAAGCTTAACATTCTGCCCCTTGTTTTATGGGGGAAAATGCGGTATAATAAGCCATCAAAGTATCACCGGGAGGGAAGCCTATGCCCAATCACGACGAGCAAATGAATAGACGCCGTGAGAAACGGGAGGCTCTGCGCAAGCGTCAGCAGGCCCAGGCCAGACGGCTTCGGCTGACGGCTTTTGCGGCGGTGCTGGTGCTGGCGGCCTGCGGCGGCCTGATCTGGTATCTGACCAAGGGCACCCAGGAGCCGGAAGCCCAGACCCAGGCAGCGGTGGAACAGACCACAGCCCCCACGGAAACCGAAGCTCCGGACCCCCGGATTCAGAAGGATCCCCTGACCACCATTCACATCCGGGCAGCGGGAGACCTGAACATTACCGACAGTGTGATTTCTTCCGGCGTTTCCGTAGGCGGCTATGACTTCGGTACGGTGTTCAAGGACGTTTCCGCCCTGCTGTCTGACGCGGATCTGACGGTGATGAATTTTGAAGGCAACACCTACGGCGAGCCCTACGGCACTGCCAGCAGCTCCGCACCCAACAAGATTCTGGAAGACCTTCGGGGCTGCGGCGTGGACTTGCTGCAGATGGCCAACAGCTGTTCCATCAACAACGGCCTGAACGGCCTGAGTGCCACCTTGCAGAGCATCCGGGCGGCTGGGATTGAGCCGGTGGGCGCCTATGCCAGCCAGGCGGAATTGGCTGCGGGCAAAGGCTACACCATTGCCGAGGCTCAGGGAATTAAGATTGCCTTTGTGGCCTTTACCAAAGGCATGGGCGGCCGTGGCCTGCCTGCCGGCAGCGAAGGCCTGGTAAACGTGCTCTACGAGGACTACGACTCCGAATATCAGAAGATCAACACCAAGGGCATTGAGACCATTCTGAAGAATGTCCAGGCGGAAGAGCCGGATTTGGTGGTTGCGCTGGTGCATTGGGGCAGCGAATATAACGAAGATATCAGCAGCTCTCAGGAAAGCATCATTACCCTGATGCAGAAACGGGGCGTGGATGTGATTCTGGGCACCCATCCCCATACCTTGCAGCCCATTGTATATGACCCGGTGAAGGGAACTCTGGTTGCCTACTCCCTGGGAGACTTCTTTGGGGATGCCAACCGGGCGGCTACCAACTATTCCATCATTCTGGACTTGGAGATTACCAAGGATGCCACCACTGGCAACACCAAGGTGACGGACTATTCCTACTTCCCCATCTATACCGTTACGGAAACGGAATCCGCCGACCAGAAGCGCCGGGTGGTTCGGATTGACAAGGCTTTGGAAGCCTATGACGGAAACTACCTGGATAAGGTTACCAAAGCCTGTCAGGAAAGCATGGCCTACGCTCAGGTCAGAATTGAGGAGCGTCTGGTTCTGCAAACCGAAGAGGATAAAGATTGATACAAGGACAGCAGAAAAGTTTTCTGCTGTCCTTTTTCTGTACGGAAGCGAAAATCCGGCTGCCGCCTTGGAGACGGAGAGTTTACACAGATTTTACATGGGGCGGTTGGGAATTTTACATCTTAACAGTACAATAAAGTAGAGAGGTTATAGCCCCAAAACGGGGAATGACCGCCGCAAAGCGGGCATACTCTAAGATAGAGAGGGCAGAAGGAAGGAGAAACAACCAATGAAGTATGCAATTGTGGATTTGGGTTCCAATACCGTGCGGCTGTCGCTGTACAACATTCTCAGCGACGGCAGTTTTTCCCTGCTGTTTTCTGAGAAGGAAATGGTGGGACTGAATAACTATATTGTGGATCGCACCTTGTCTAAGGCCGGCATTCAGCGGGCCTGCCAGGTGCTGTCGCATTTCCAGGGACTGCTGCTGCAGTTCGGCATTTCCCAGATGCAGGTGTTCGCCACCGCATCCCTGCGCAATATCCGCAACACCGAAGAGGCGGTAGCCGCCATCAAACGCACCGTGGGTGTGGATGTGGAAGTGATTTCCGGCGCCATGGAAGCGGAACTGGGCTATTACGGCGCCATCCGGGATCTGAACATGGAAAACGGCGTGGTTTTTGATATCGGCGGCGGCAGTATGGAGCTGACGGAAATTCAGGGCGGCGCCGTAGCCAAGGCCCAGAGCATCCCCATCGGCAGCCTGGAACTGTTCAACCGCCATGTGAAGAAAATCTGGCCGAAGAAGCAGGAACTGGAGGAAATCCATGCCGACGTGGAGCAGACCATGGAGAAACTGAAGCTTCCCAAGGAGGAAACGCCTCTGGTCTGCGGCGTGGGCGGTACCGCCCGGGCGGTGCTGAAAATCGCCAACACCCTGCTGGGCAAGCTGGAGACCAACCGGAGCCTGACCATGGAGGAATTTTCCGGGGTCTGCCAGTGCCTGCTGGCCCGGAAGGCGGCAGCCCGGGATGTGATTTTGAAGGTGTGCCCGGACCGGCTGCACACCATTTTGCCCGGTGTGGTGCTGATGGAGCAGGTGTGCACCGCTCTGAACTGCAAGGTGCTGTATATCAGCCCCTACGGCGTCCGGGAAGGTTATGTCTACCGGAACCTTCCCAAGCAGAAACAGCCAGGTGATGGTCAGGCATGAACAGCATGAGAAGATTCGCCGCCTTCTGGCGGCAGCTGGGTCTGGGAAACAGAGCCGGCTACATAGCGCAGACCCCCGTCAAACAAGAGGAGTTGGAAACGGATATGAAACCCCAGGAACGAAAAAGATGTTATGTAAACAGAGAGCTGTCCTGGCTGAAATTCAATGAACGGGTGCTGGAAGAAGCGGAGCGGGAGGATGTCCCGCTGTGCGAACGGCTGAGCTTTGCCTCTATCTACCAGAGCAACCTGGACGAATTTTTCATGGTGCGCATCGGCTCGCTGAAAGATCAGATTCAGCTGGGAGAAAAGGGCCGGGACACCAAAACCGGCATGATGCCCCAGCAGCAGATTGATGCGGCTTTGGAGCAGGTGCGGCTTCTGAACCAGCGCAAGGACGAGACGTATCGGCAGCTGCTGGCCCGGCTGGAGGATGCCGGGGTGCGGCTGGTGGATTTTCATACCATCTCCCAGGAGGACAGCCGCCGTCTGGAAGGGTATTTCACCCGGGAGGTGCTGCCCCTGCTTTCGCCCATGATTATCGGCAAGCGCCAGCCCTTTCCCTTCCTGCGCAATAAGGAAATCTACGCCGTGGCGGTGCTGGACCGGAAAAACGGCAAGCGGAAGGTGGGTATCATCTCCTGCGCCACCGGAGTATTCCCCCGGCTGATTACCATTTCCCAGGGCGAGTATATGCTCTCGGAGGAACTGATTCTGCACTTTTTGCCCCTGGCCTTCAAGGGCTATCAGATTCGGGGGAAGTCTTTGATGCGCCTGACCCGCAGCGCCGATATTGACGCCGACGCGGTCTATGACGAAGACCTGGACTACCGGGAATTTATGGCGGATCTGGTAAAGCAGCGGAAAAAACTGGAGCCGGTGCGGCTGGAACTGAGCCGCCAGCTCAGCCAGGAGACGGTGGAAGAACTGTGCAAAACCCTGGATATGGAGAAAAAAGCGGTATTTGAAAGCGGAACGCCCCTGGATCTGTCCTTCTTCTTCCAGATTCAGGATATTCTGCGGCAGAATCCCGACTATTTCTACCCCCGCTACACCCCCCAGAAATCCGCCCAGTTCCGGGGCAAGGACCCCTTCCTGCCCCAGATTGTGGAAAAGGATAAGCTGCTTGCCTACCCCTTTGACCGGATGGACCCCTTCCTGAAGGTGCTGCGGGAAGCGGCGGCGGACGAAAGCGTGGTTTCCATTAAAGTCACATTGTACCGGGTAGCCAAGCACAGCCAGGTGGTCAGCGCCCTGATGGAAGCGGCGGAAAACGGCAAGGAAGTGCTGGTGCTGGTGGAACTGAAGGCCCGCTTTGATGAGGCAAACAACATCGAGTGGTCCCGGCAGCTGGAAGCGGCGGGGTGCAACGTGATCTACGGCCTGCCCGGGTATAAGGTGCACTCCAAGCTGTGCCTGATTTCCCGGATGGTGGACGGACAGCCCCAGTATATCACCCAGATCGGCACCGGAAACTACAACGAAAAAACCGCCCGGCTGTATACGGACTTTTCCTTCCTCACCGCAGACCCGGCGATTGGCCAGAATGCTTCGGCGGTGTTCCAGGCCCTGGCAAAGGGAGAAACGGTGCAAAGCAGTGACGTACTGCTGGTGGCGCCCCACTGTATGCAGAGTCGGATTCTGGAAAAAATCGACCAGCAGATTGCCCGGGCCAAAGGGGGAGAACCGGCCTATATCGGCGTGAAGGTCAACTCCCTGACGGATAAGACCATTATGGAGCGGCTGATCCAGGCAAGTCAGGCTGGTGTGAAGATTGATATGGTGGTTCGGGGAATCTGCTGCCTGCTGCCCGGCGTACCGGGGATGACGGAGAATATCCGCATCATCAGTATTGTGGGCCGGTTCCTGGAACACTCCCGGATTTATATTTTCGGTCAGGGAGAGACGGAAGAGATCTATATCGCTTCGGCAGACTGGATGACCCGGAATATGCTGCGCCGGGTGGAGATTGGCGTGCCCATTTCCGACCCGGACATCCGCCGGCAGATCCGGCAGATGTTTGACACCATGCTCCGGGACAACTGCCAGGCCCGTCAGCTGCACAGCGACGGTTCCTATACCCGAGTGTCACAACAGGGGCAGGCAGTGGATTCTCAGGAACTGTTCTGCCAGTGGGCCAAGGAGCAGGCACCGGAATAATTCACCCCCTGGGACAAAGTGAACTGCACCCCAGCTGTTGACAGCATAAAATACTATCTAACAAGTGGGGTGCAGTTTCAAAACAAAATCGGCTGTTTTGTATTTCGTATCAGATACTTTCTTTCACCACGGCAAGGCAGTGGATGCCATATCGGGCCAAAACCGCAAGGGCGTCGCCGGAGATTCGCTCTCCGCTGACCACCACCGGAACCGCTGGGGGGCAGGAGACTGTGGGAGCGCCGCAGATGCGCCCAAGGGCCTGGGACAGGGGAACTTCTTCCCAGGGGGAAAGCAGCGCCTGTCGGATGGACAGGACACGCTCCGGAGGGGCCATGGTGGATACAGTCATGGGCTGAGCCGGGCAGGGACACTGGGAAAGACCCTGGGCCGCCCGGAGAAAGTCTTCCTTTCGATTTCCCGGAGAAGCCATCAGCACCAGATAGTCCGGGTCTGCATACTCCCATTCCACTCCCGCTTGCTTGACCCGCCGGGCAAGCTCCGTGCCCGGATACTCAGGGGAGGGAGAACAGACCACAATTTTCAGCGGCTCGCTCTTTGCCACCGTCCAGCCCTGACGGGAAAGCTGCTGCTTCAGCTCCGTGGCCCGGGTGACAGTCAAGGCAAACTGCTGCCTGGCATCCTGGGATAAAAACCGGTTGCAAAGATCCAGCGACTGCAAAATCAGGTAAGAAGGACTGGTGGAACCGAACAGCGCCAGGGCCTGCCGGGCTGCCAGATCTCCCACAAAATCCCCGGCAAGATGCAGATAAGCGCCGCCGGTGAGGACAGGGAGGGTCTTGTGGGCGGAGTCGCAGCAAAGGTCGGCGCCCAAATCCATGGGATGCTGGGGCGTGGGCAAAAAGTGCAGGTAAGCCCCATGGGCATTGTCCACCAGAAGCAGTACCCCATGCCGGTGACAAACTTCGGAAAGTTCGGCAATGGGCTGAATGTGCCCCAGGTAGTCCGGGGAGGTCAGATACACTCCCGCAGGCGGCGGGTCCATTTGAGACAGGGCCTGCTCCAGCATCTCCGGGGTTACGTCACAGCGCAGCAGCTGATAGGGCTGGGGCCACAGCCACTGCACAGATAAGTCCAGCAGCGCCGCTGCGTGGACAAAGGCCTTGTGGGCATTCCGGGCTGCCAGAATGGTTTTCCGGCCTGTGGCCTGGAGGGCCAGGTGCAGCATGGCCTTCAGGCACTGGGAAGAGCCGCCGGCGCAGTAGTAGGTGTGCCGCGTCCCGAACAGGGACGCGGCATTGCGTTCGCTCTGGGCAATAATTCCGTCAGCTTCATACAGAGAATCCGCACCCTGGATTTCCGTAATGTCCAGATTTTCACAGCCCAAAGGGCCTGCACCCTTGTGACCGGGCATGTGGAACCGGACAGGGTCTGCGGCGGCGTAGCGGCTGACAAAATCGAAAATCGGTGTGTTCATCCCAGCTCTTTCTGGGCAATCTGGAGCATGATGGCGCACTCAATGCGCTTTTTGAACAGCTCACAGCCCTGGTGGTAAACACCGCTGATGCTGCCGGTGGCGTGGTAAGCGTTGGCAGCACAGCCGCCGGAGCAGTACAGCCGTGCCCAACAGTCCCGGCAATCCGGGCGGGAGTAGGCATTGCAGCTGCGGAATTCCTGACGGATGGCCTCGTTGGTGATGCCGTTCCAGATATCGCCCAGCTTGTACTTCTCTTCGCCCACGAACTGATGGCAGGGGTACAGATCGCCCCAGGGGGTCACAGCCACATATTCCGTGCCGCTGCCGCAGCCGGACAGACGCTTGTAGATGCACGGGCCGCCGCTCAGATCCAGCATGTAGTGGTAGAAGGTGAAGGGACGGCCTTCCTTGCGCCGCTTGAGCATTTCCTCGGCCAGAAGTTCATACTGCTCCTTGACCACCTGGATATCCTCGTCGGTCAGGGCAGCCGGGTCACCGGGGGCGCAGACCACCGGCTCCATGCTCAGCCGGTCAAAGCCCAGATCCGCCATGTGCAGCAGATCTTTGGTAAAGTCCGGATTGGCATGGGTGAAGGTGCCGCGCATGTAATATTCCTTGTCTCCACGACGCTTCACAAATTCCTGGAACTTGGGAACAATCCGGTCATAGCTTCCCTTGCCGGCATAGTCCACCCGCAGACGGTCATGAATCTCCTTGCGGCCGTCCAGACTCAGAACCACGTTGTGCATTTCCTTGTTGCAGAAATCGATTACATCGTCGTCCACCAGCATGCCGTTGGTGGTGAGGGTGAAGCGGAAGTTCTTGTTGTAAATCTTCTCCTGCTCCCGGGCGTAGGCCACCAACTGCTTGACCACGTCCCAGTTCATCAGAGGCTCGCCGCCGAAGAAGTCCACCTCCAGATTCCGGCGGCTGCCGGAATTGGCGATGAGAAAATCAAAGGCCTGCTTTCCTACCTCGTAGGACATCAGCGCCCGATCGCCATGGTATTTTCCCTGGCTGGCGAAGCAGTAAGAGCAGTTGAGGTTGCAGGTATGGGCCACATGCAGACACATGGCTTTGATGACCTGGGGGCTGTGTTCCTTGTGGGTGGCGAGATCTTCAAAGGAATCCGGGCTGAAGAGCTTGCCCTGGGCTTCCAGAGCCTGAATATCTTCCAGACAGGCCCGGATTTCTGCTTCGTTGACCCCTTCCAGGTGACCATACTGCGCAAGCGTCTGGGCAATGAGGGCATCGGTGGGGGTGGTTTTGTATCCGGCAATCAGGTCGTATGCCACCTCATCCACCACATGGATGGAGCCGGAGCAGGAATCCAAAACAATGTTATATCCATTAAGCTTGTACTGATGTATCATGCGTTCCTCCTGTTATGCGCATACAAAAAGCCGCCTGACTGCGACGGCTTTCTGTGTATTTACTTGTTTGCGTCCTTCTCGCACTGCTGGTTGACAACACCGCAGGAAGTCTTGCAGGCGGACTGGCAGGAAGTCTGGCACTCACCGCAGCCGCCGGTCTTGGCGCTCTGGCACAGGTTGCGGGTCTCGATCGTCTTGATTCTTTCCATGAGAACATCTCCATTTTTCAAGATAGCATGCCCTCCGATACACAGTAACAGAAAGCAAATAATCCATAAAAAGAGTATCATATTTCAGTCGTTTTGTCAATCCAATTCCAGGCCCGGCAAAACGCTGGCGGTGTAGGTGTTACAATATGGCAATAGTAAACCCACTCTTTTGAAAGAGAGCTTCAGCGTCTGGGGATTCGGCACAAAC
>CALXDU010000018.1 GCA_944387145.1 uncultured Oscillospiraceae bacterium
AATTATAATGCACTCGGGACAGCGACTTTCGTTGTTGCATATGTAAACTCTGCGGATTTTGAATCCTTCTGGAAGAGATATTCCGATCATGTGCGGCAGTACGACTTTCCGCTTCAGATAAAGAAAATGTTCAATGTGCTGCCTTATCCAAATGCAGCTGCACGGATTGCAACCCTGATCCTTACACGAGACGGGTTCGATTTCCCAGTGTATTTCATCGCATTTAAGATTAGTTAATATTTGGCATACAGATTCATTTGAAGGGAGGTGCGCTATGCTAAGTGATTTCACATGGAATATGACCGGATACATACCTAAGCACCAAGTCAATCTGCACGGTGATGGTATCATCCCCTATGTGGCAGAGCGCATCTTCCAACTGGAACCGGAGCCGCCAGCGGTGGACGGTCTGAATGAATATATCCTGTCTGCATTACAGGAAAAGAATTTGCTATATTTTTCATTTTTCCTGCACCACTACGAACCGCAGCTCAACAAGCGCATCAAATCCTTTCTTGGTGTGGATGGCGGCGATTTGTATGACACAGACCGATTTATAGATATAAAGCTCTCCTGCCGGGAACAAATGCTCCAAAAGCTGATGGACTATGATCCTGCCAAGGGTGCAGAGTATGCCACCTACATTTTCCCTTTCATCCGGGATGCTATTCTCCGTTTCCGTATGGGCGAAGAAAAATGGTCGGTATCTTCTCTGACCAATTACAAAATGGTGCGGTCAATGGCTTGGCTGTACCATAACACCAAGGATGCAATCAGCGAGTTTTCAAAGAAGTACAACTGCGACCTTGCCCTTGCGGAAGAATATCTGAAAGTTGTCCGTGGCATCCGCAATCAGCAGCCGTTCTATGTGACGGACGAGGATGGTGAAGAAACTGACGAAGATGTTACCCGTGACGATAGCTGGAACTACACGGATATTCTCTGGAATGGCATACAGGCCGAAAAGGTGCAGCGGGCTTTTGAGAAGCTGAACTACCGGGAACAGACCCTGCTTGAAAAGCGGCTGGCGATCTGCATGACCTGTGGACGTGTCGGCTCATGGAAGAACCGCCCTACCTTTGAGGAACTGGCAGTTATGTTTGAGGGCAGCACAGCCAGCGGTGCGGAGCGAGCCTACCGCAGAGCAGTGGACAAGCTGACGGAGTTTCTGGTTGCCGAGGGTGCTATCCATGCTGTCCGGCTGAAACAGAAATCCAAGACCAAGCGTAAAAAGAAAATCGCCGCCGCAATCTACGAATACCAAGCAGATTGCGACGGCGAATGGGGCGAGATTTCAGTTGATTTTGAAAACGGCACAGCAGAGATTGTCCGGTTTGCCGATTGGGATACCATGAAAACAAACCGTTTTGCAAATAAAGCGATAGCGTATCTTATGAAATGTGAGAATGAGAAGCTGCCAAAGGAAACAATGGTGGCATTTGAGATATAAGAGTAAAACAGTGCAAAAATAGAAAAATACGAGGAATGAGAATGAAAACAATCGCTATCATAGATGATGATATTCATATTGGAGATATGCTGAGAGAAGTGCTGGTGCAAGAGGGCTATTCTGTTCTCCGTGCATATTCTGGCACAGAAGCGTTATATCTTCTTTCACAAAACAAACCCGATTTGGTACTGCTGGATTTGATGCTGCCGGGTCTGTCCGGCGAGGAAGTTCTGCCCCACATTGAGAACATTCCCGTTATCGTTCTCAGCGCAAAAGTGGACGTGCAGGACAAAGTAAATCTTCTGCTGGGCGGTGCGGCAGATTACATGACCAAGCCTTTTGATACAAAGGAGCTTCTTGCCCGTATTACCGTTCAGCTCCGCAAGGCAGAACAACATGGTGAAACCAAATTCCTTTCCGTTGGCGATTTGGTTTTGGATATGGGTTCCCTTTCTCTGGCGGTACAGGGACAGGCTGTGAAACTGACCCGAACAGAGTATGCCATCTTGAAGCTGCTGATGGCGAATCCCAAACAGGTTATAGCAAAGAGTGTTCTGCTTGACAGAATCAGTCTGGACACACCCGACTGTACTGAGCGATCTTTGAAACAGCACATCAGCAATCTTCGTAAAAAGATGCAGGATGTCAGCGGCATAGATTACATCGAAACCGTATGGGGCATCGGGTTCAAACTGGCAGAACAAAAATATTGACCAAATCTTGACGTTTTTCTTGACCACTTTCTTGACTTTTGTTTTGTAAACTTAGGTCAGCAAAGGAGGTAATACAATATGAACTATATTTTGCAAACAAACAGCCTGACAAAAAAGTATAAAAACTTTCAGGCATTGAATGGTCTTACTATGAATGTTCCCAAAGGCTCCATCTATGGCTTTGTGGGAAAGAACGGCGCTGGTAAGACAACCTTGATCCGACTGATCTGCGGATTGCAGGAGCCGACTTCCGGTAACTTTTCTCTGTATGGCATCCGCAATGACAGCAAGGACATTATCAAATCCCGCCGCCGCATGGGTGCCGTGGTGGAAACACCGTCCATCTATATGGATATGACTGCTGAGGATAATCTGAAGCAGCAGTATCTCATTCTCGGTCTGCCGTCCTATGAGGGTATTCCTGAACTTCTGAAGCTGGTGGGCTTGGAGAATACCGGAAAGAAGAAAGCAAAGAATTTCTCCCTGGGCATGAAGCAACGTCTGGGCATTGCCATTGCATTAGCCGGAGATCCGGACTTTCTCGTTCTGGACGAACCTGTGAACGGTCTTGACCCCCAGGGCATCGTGGAAATGCGTGAGCTGATTTTGAAGCTGAACCGTGAAAGACAAATTACCGTTCTGATCTCCAGTCATATTCTGGACGAGCTTTCACGTCTGGCAACCCATTACGGTATCATCGACAACGGACGCATGGTAAAGGAACTGAGTGCCGAGGAACTGGACGCTGCTTGCCGCAAATGCGTCCGCATGGAAGTAAGCGACACCGCAGCTCTGGCTCGTGTTCTGGATTCTATGAATCTGGAATATAAGATCATTTCCGCAACAACCGCCGATGTATTCGCAAAAATCAACGTGACACAACTGACCGTTGCACTGGCAAAAGAAAACTGCGAAGTGCTGTCCATGCAGGAAAAGGACGAAAGTCTGGAGAGCTACTATATCTCTCTTGTGGGAGGTGGCAGCAATGCGTAAGTTGATTACTGCAAACTTTCATCGTTTCAGTAAAGATAGATTTTCATGGTGCGTTGTGGGAATCGTGGTGATTCTATCTCTTGCAAGTGTATTCAATAGCGCTGGTTCTTTTGAAGCGATGTCGGCGAGGGGCTATTCCATAAGTCTGGAAGATTGTTATTTCAATCAGGCTCCACTCATCGGGGCATTCCTTGCATTGCTGATTAGTATGTTTCTTGGGACTGAGTTTTCCGAAGGAACCATTCGCAACAAATTATGTATCGGACATAAGAGAAATGAAATCTTCTTGTCCAATTTTATTTCCTGTGCATTTGCATCAATCGTTCTAACTGCGGTGTGGTTGCTGAGCTGTACGTTGCTTTTTGGATTGATTGGACCGTTGGAGATGGAGGTATCTGTATTTGTTGGTTATATTTTTGTAGCAATGGGATTTGCAGTATCTTTTGCTGCACTCTATACTGTGATTGGAAGTCTTTCTTCCAATAAAGCAATGACCATCATCTACACCTTTGCGGTATTCATCATTCTTGCAATGGTTGCTTCCGCTTTAGATGACCGCTTGTGTGAGCCAGAAATAAATGAAATCATGACGTACAACAACTATGGCGCAGTTGTGATGCAGGAGTCTGTACCAAATCCGCTGTATCTGTCTGGCATGATCCGTACTGTATGTGAAGTGGCTCTGGAATTACTTCCTAACGGGCAAGCTCTTTTGTTGAGTAATATTGCCATTGAGTGTCCTGTCCGTGCGATTGCTTTGAGCGTTGTATTTACTACCTTGACATTGCTTGTCGGCGGTATGTTGTTCAAGAAAAAAGATATAAAATAAGAGGACTGTTATGGAACATCTGCTGTTAATCATCATCGGAATATTGCTTCTGATTATCTTTGTGCTTGCTGCAAAGGTTTGGTTTCTGCGCAAGTCGGCACAGGAAATCGCAGAAGCGTTCCGTGACCGATTGACAGCAGATACCAACACGCTCATTGACATTTCTACCCGTGACCCCTATATGCGAAAACTGGCGACGGACATCAATGTTCAGCTTCGCTTACTCCGCAAAGAACGCCATCGTTACCAACAGGGCGATCTGGAACTAAAAGAAGCAGTCACCAACATATCCCATGACCTGAGAACACCGCTGACCGCAATTAACGGTTATCTTGACCTGTTGGAGCGTGAGGAAAAGAGCGAGAATGTTCAGCGTTATCTTTCCCAAATTCAGAACAGAACGGAAGTCTTGAAGAACCTGACCGAAGAATTGTTCAGATATAGCGTGGTCACATCTTCGCAGGATCTGAAACTGGAACGCATGGACGTTGTCCGGGCATTGGAGGAAAGTCTACTGTCTTTCTATGCGGTCATGCAGGAAAAAGGAATCCAACCGGAAATCGAATTGCCAGAGGAACCAGTTTTTCGTGAACTGGATGCAGGTGCGGTCAACCGTATATTCTCCAATATCATCAGCAATGCGCTGAAATACTCTGACGGCGATCTGTCCGTAGTTATGGATAAAAACGGTTGTGTTACATTCCGTAATATCGCCTACAACTTGAATACTGTTACTGTCGGGAGATTGTTTGATCGCTTCTATACAGTGGAAGCCAGCCGTAATTCAACGGGTCTTGGGTTATCCATTGCCAAGATGCTGGTTGAACGTATGGGTGGAACTATTGAAGCAACCTACAACGATAACAAACTGCAAATCAAAATTGCCTTTGCAAAATAAAATAAGCCCTGCTGTCAGTCACATTTGACCGACAGCAGGGCTTGCATCATTTAGTCCAAATTCTTGTATTCTGTAACAGTTCTCAAATAAGTTTCGGGATCGCCGTTCAAAATAAGGTCTGCATACTCCAATGGAGCGTTGAAGATCAGATAGTCAAGTTCCGACCTTTCGTACATATTACGGGCAACCTCGTTCTCCACGGCGATAGTATCAATTGCAATCATGCTGCCATCGTTGAATTTCAATTCCACACAGCAGTTATCCATATTATAGGCACAAGATATTAAAGTTTTCATAGTATGTCCTCCATAATTCGTGATATAAAGCAAAAATCCCGTCTGACTTCCTGATAGAAATCAGACGGGATTATCCGTATGCACCCCGGAAACCGTCAGCTAACAGTTGATAAGTAAATTAGTTCCTTATCACTGTTAAGCCAATGTGTTTTTAGGTTTTAGTACGGTTAGTACAGTACATTCCCCTAAACCCCAAAAAAGAAAGATATATACATAGTGGTACACAGGAAAGTTTTTCAAAATGGTGTTTTCTCTGTACTACCTGTACCAATTACACGAAAGAAGGTGAAATAATGACCGATTATAACGCACAGCTGATTGATTTGCTGAATGAAAAAATCCTTCGCCTTGAGCAGGACAAAGACCGCCAGCGAAAAGAGATCAACCGTCAAGCCAGACGAATTAAAGAATTGGAGAAGAAACTGAACGAAAAGGAGAAGGCAACGGATGAATAAGACCTTGCTAAACCGATTGGCAACGATTGAACGCAACCAGCCAGAGGAAACCTTTTTCACCCTCTGCAAGCGTTGGCGTGATGTGCCAGAGAGCAGGAAAGCTATTGCCGAAAAGATGGATGTGCCTTTTGTGGCAGCTGAATATGCTTGCACTTTGGGCTTGCGATATGGAAAACCAGAGGATGCACGCTTCCCCTTTGCAAAATGGACAACCGAAGAAATTAAATACTTTCTAAAGCTGGCAGGGGATGAAGAATGAAACTATTTGATGCTATCCGAAGGTTATTTTTGAAATTTACCACGAATAAAGGGGGTGTAACGCTTGCAGAAACTGAACGACGAGAAAATTCTGGGTGCATTGCTTGCAGCAGGAAGTGTGCGAAAAGCTGCCAAAATTGCGGATGTGTCGGAAGCAACGATCAGAAATCGGCTGAATGATGAAGCCTTCCGGACACAGTACGAAAAAGCAAAAGCCGCCGTTCTGTCGGAGGCGTGCGATGCCATATCAGCCCGGCTAACGCTGGCAGTTGATACCCTGTGTGAGGTGCTGGACAGCACAGAAACAGCCGCCACGGTGCGAGTATCAGCCGCTGACAGCCTGTTACGCCACGGCTTGCGTTACATCGAAGCCGCCAACATTCTAACCCGTCTGGATGCTTTGGAAGCAGCCCAGAACGCTGACAAATTTTGATTTTAGAAAGGACTATTGATTATGAATAAAAGAGAATATTTTTCCGCTGTAAATGAGATTGTGAAGAAGGCTATTGCCGCACGCATCGAAGCCCAGACCGCACTTGATGGCGTAGAAGAAAAGATCAGCAACCGCCGCAAGTATTCTGCGGAGCATATCAACAAGGTTTTAGAGCCGCAGCGTAGAGATTTACGGCGACAGATCAACGATGCCGCAGACCGTGCGAAAATCGAAGTTGAAAAGCTGACCGCCGCCTATGTTGCCGAGCTGGAAGCAGAAAACCATCTTAACGGTGGAGCATTGACGGAAGATGCACAGTTGCTGTCTTTAGGTGTGAAGCTCCGTGATACTGACCTTGAAAAGATGTTCGATAAGCACGCTGGAAATTTCACAATGCAGCGATTGATTGCTGACTATGCAGACCAGAACGGTATCCGCATTCGCCGTGCTGTCGAATACCCCAATGGCTACTTAATCCAGACGGTGAAGAATGTTCCCTATGTTGCAAATAAGAGTGTGGGCTGGCATACCAGACCGGAGTTTTACGAGCAGTTTATGGGCGAAAATTCCGAGCTTGCCCAGATTATGAATGGCTGATATGAGGGGCTTTATAAACCGCCTCCGGGCTTTGGAAGAATTGCACCGGACACAGCAGCCGCTTTCCTTTGATGCCTTCTGCCAAAAGTGGGAAACCCTAACGGCTATGGACAGGGCTTGCTATGAAGCTATGGCTCTGGGTGGCAACCGTGTCATTCGTGACTATTTGGAAAGGCTGGGCGTTATTGACCCAGCCGAACCCAGCCTACAAGAGATCGCCCGGCAGATGGAGGAAAACTATGGACTATAAGAAACGGCTTGCAGAATTGGAGCGTAACAGCCCTTCTGTGGTAAGGGTGCTATATCCGGATGGCAGCACAAAGACAGTTAATGCTCTTGCGGCGTTTGGAATTGCCGTAAAGGATGCCGCTGTGTCCTTTTCCGTAAAGGATAACCCGGCAATGGAAACATTACTGAACGCTGTCCAGACGGCAACTGCTGACGAAAGGGGCTGAAGCTATGGCAGGACTATCCAAAAAGAAACTGGCACAGCTTGAAAAGGTCGCACAGGAAACCCAGGCATTCGCTCCGGTGGCGGCTGCTATGCGGTATGGTAAGCGATATTCTGGTTTGACGGAAGATCAGCAAGATATGTATGCCCGGTTTATGGGCTATGGAAGCGGCAAGATATTTGCTGCCCTGCTGCTACAGTTAGCAGAAATCGGTGTGGGTGACGGTCTGGACGAACCCTTGCGGAAGCCTTCACAATTTAGGACAGAAGCAGAACGAGCTGAACATATCCAGAAGGTAGCAGCCGAAATCCAGCATATTCTGGACGGTGATGCCGATGGCTGATAAGCTGACAGAGGAAGAAGCCAGCCGCAGGGATGCTGCTGTTTGTTTGATGTGTACGAAACCGGAATGCACCGGAGCTGCTGCCTGTTACCAGCAACGCAAGAAGAACCAGCAGCGAATATATCAAGCTGACCGGAGATCGGCAGAGCGTGCCTTGAATGCGTTTTATAATGCAATGTGGGAACAGGAACGGCGTGAACGGCTGAAGGCAGCGCACAAGGCTTTCCACGAACAGAGAGCCAAAAAAGAATAATCCTTCCTTTTGCACATTTGGTGCAGATTTTCTCCTTTAGGGAAGCCGTCTGGCGGTCGCTGGGCGGCTTTTCTCATACCCTTAAAAACCACTACAAAACCACTACCTACAACAGAAACCACTACACAACAAGCTACAACAGGCAACAGCATTTCACAGCAAAAAGTTTTGAAAACAAATATAGAATCTTTTATAATACAGGATTATACAACAAGAAAAGTTAGAACACAACAGGCTATATTGTTTTGGTAAGGATGAGGTCGCCAGTTCAAATCTGGCTAGCAGCTCCAAAAAACCCGAAGCTTGGTGCTTCGGGTTTTTTCTTTCTGAAACTATGTCCACCGGAAATGACATGCCCTCTGAAAAAGCTCTGACGCAAAGCTGCGTAAAAGCCGAACCGCAAGGTTCGGCTTTTTTCGCTGGGGGAAAGGCATCCAATTGTAAAAAAGTTCCTACTTGCACCAGGGGACACAAATTGCTATAATCAGCGAAAAGGTGAACTGTCAGCGGCTGAAACAGAATGGCAGGCAAACGGAGGCGAGGGCATGATCAATCCCAATCTGGCAAAGAAGTTCGTTGAACGCATCGCAAAATATACAGCTATATTTCCACGGTGGGTATGTTCCTGGCAAACTTCTTCATCAACGCATTGATTCCTTCCGGTTCCGGTCAGGCTACTGCCGTTATGCCCATTATGGTGCCTCTGGCGGATATGCTGGGTATCACCCGTCAGACCGCCGTTCTGGCCTTCCAGTATGGTGACGGCATCTCCAACACCTTCTGGTTCACCAATGGCACCCTGCTGATCTACCTGGGCCTTGCCAAGGTTCCGCTGAAGAAGTGGTATAAGTTTATTCTGCCGCTGCACGCCATGTACTTTGTTCTGGAATTCGTGTTCCTGTTCATCGCCGTTCAGATTGGCTACGGCCCCTTCTGATTCTCCATCCCTGTGTAAAAGGAGTGCATAACCATGAATGTAATGGAATTGATTCGGCAGAACCGGGAGTATACCGTCGCTCTTCGCAGAGAGTTTCACCAATATCCGGAAGTGAGTTGGAAGGAATTCCGCACGGCCAAACGGATTCGGGAGGAACTGGACAAGCTCGGCATTCCTTATGAGGAAGTTGCTGACACCGGTACCATTGCCACACTGAAAGGAAAAAAGGACCATCCGGTGATTGGTCTGCGATGCGACATTGATGCGCTGCCCATTCAGGAGATGAGCACCCATTCCTATCGCTCTAAGAATGAAGGCGTTATGCACGCCTGCGGCCACGATTCTCACATTGCCATGCTGCTTACCGCTGCCAAGGTGCTTTCAGAGCACCGGGACGATCTGGAGTGTACGGTGAAGTTCATTTTCCAGCCTGCGGAAGAGGCCATGAACGGCGCACAGAAGGTGCTGCAGACCGGAAAACTGGATATGCTGGATACCGTTGCGGGCATGCATATTTTCCCCAAACTGCCTGCCGGAACCATCTCCGTTGACCCCGGCCCCCGATATACCTCTGCTGGTTTTATGAAGATTAAAATCATTGGCAAATCCGGTCATGGGGCTATGCCGGAAAGCGCAGTAGACCCCATTTATGTGGGGGCCAAGGTGGTGGATGCACTGCAAAGCATCACCAGTCGGGAAGTAAATCCCAATGATACAGTGGTGGTAAGCATCTGCACCTTCCACTGCGGCACACTGCCCAATATCATTGCCGAATCTGCGGAGTTGACGGGAACGGTGAGGACTTTTAATCCCAAGCTGCAAAAGCAGCTGCCCGGAATCATTGAGCGGATCATTAAGGGGACATGTGAAGCCTACCGGGCAACCTACGAGTTCGATTATTACATCGATATTCCGGCCACCATTACCGATGATCGCTGCAGCCAGATTTCTCAGCGGGCAGTGGAAAACAGCATCGGCAAAGAGCACCTGATCCAGTTCCCGGGTACGCCCGGAGGAGAGGACTTCTCCTATTTCCTGGAACGCACCCCCGGTGTCTATGCCTTTGTAGGCTGCCGCACGCAGGAGAATGATTGTGTGTACGAGCTGCACTCGGACAAGTTTAATCTGGACGAGGATAGCATGCTCAATGGTGCTGCCTTCTATGTGCAGTATACCCTGGAAGCCCAGAGGGAATTTGCCTAAGGCTGCCAAAAAGAAAAAGTACCGGTGAGCTGTCTCATCGGTACTTTTCGGACGATATCAAGAAAGGAAACGGGTTTCCATGGAGAAAAATAGTATCGTATACCAGACCTATGTCCAGATTTTGCATCGGGAATTGATACCGGCAATGGGCTGCACGGAACCCATTGCCATTGCCTATTGCGCCGCCATGGCAAGAAGCGTATTGGGCGCCCTTCCGGATCGGGTGGAAATTACAGCCAGCGGCAACATTATCAAGAACGTAAAGAGTGTTGTGGTTCCCAATACCAACGGCAGCAAAGGTATTGCAGCCGCTGCGGCCATTGGCATCCTTGGCGGCGATGAAACTGCCCAGCTGGAAGTGATCGCCCATGTCAGCGAGGAAGCAAAGGAGCGATTGGGGGATTACCTGAAAACAACTCCCATAACCGTCGCTCCGGCGGAATCGGAGTATGTGCTGGATGTGACGGTCACGGTGCATCGCGGCGGGGCATATGCCTCCGTTCGGGCGGTGAACGAACACACCAACCTGGTACACATTGAAAAGGACGGTACGGTTCTGAAGGACAAGGAAATCCTGGATATTGTAGATGAAAATGCCCCGGATTACAGCCTTCTGAAGGTAAAGGATATTTGCGACTTTGCCAATTCCTGTGACCTGCAAGAGGTTGAACCGCTTTTGCAGCGGCAGATTGACTATAACAGCGCCATTGCCGATGAGGGAATGACGGGAAAGTATGGTGCGGCCATTGGTCAGACGCTGATCCATGCTTATGGAAACGATGTGAAAATCCGGGCCAAGGCCCGGGCGGCAGCTGCATCCGATGCCAGAATGAACGGCTGCGAGCTGCCGGTCATCATTACCTCTGGCAGCGGCAACCAGGGATTGACCGCTTCTTTGCCTGTGATCGAATACGCCAAGGAAGAGAATCTTCCCAAGGAGAAACTGCTCAGGGCGCTGCTGGTATCCAATTTGATTACCCTGCACGCAAAACAGGGAATCGGCCGTCTGTCTGCTTACTGCGGCGCCGTCAGTGCCGGAGCCGGAGCAGGGGCGGGAATTGCCTACCTGCTTACGGGTGATACCGCCACCGTCAGCCATACCATTGTCAATGCGCTGGCCATTACATCCGGAATTGTCTGCGATGGAGCCAAGTCCTCCTGCGCCGCAAAAATTGCCGCATCTGTGGACGCTGGTATTCTGGGATTTGAGATGTATCGCAATGGCCATCAGTTCTATGGTGGTGATGGCTTGGTAGTAAAGGGCGTGGAGAACAGCATTTATAATTTCAGCCACCTGGGCCGGGTCGGTATGAAACAGACGGACCGGGAAATCATTCGCATGATGACCCAATCCCAGTGCTGAAAGCTACTTTCAAAAAACGACATAAGCGCCGCCGAGCAGGAATTCCCTGCCTGGCGGCGTTTTGTGTTGGAGAGTTGGTTGGGCAAGCGTTTTCAGGTAAAATTCAGGATGCAATATTGACTTCCTACAGGTTAAATGCTATATTACTCTTACAATGGCGGACAATTTTCCGTCGGTGGAGAACGGCGAGGGAAGAAGGCTGTCGGAAAAGGACTGGTTTGATGCAGATGGAAAATTTGCACCCAGGGCTGCAGGCGGCAATGCAGCTGGCGGAAGGGCTGTCGCAGGTTTTGGGACAGCGCTATGAGGTGATTGTACATGACCTGGGCCGTGCAGATCCTTCGATTGTGGGGGTTTTTGGAAACGTAACCAACCGTAAAGTCGGGGGATCGGCAACGGATGTGCTTTTGCAGTTACTGGACAGCTACGGAAACGATGTGCCCGATCAGATTAATTACCGAACTACGCTGCCGGATGGCAGGGTTCTGCGCAATTCCACCCTGTTTATCCGGGATGAATCCCGGTGTGTTTTGGGGAGCGTGTGCATTAACCAGGATTTGACGGATTATGTGGTTGTATCGAAGCTTCTGGGGAATCTCACAGAATTTTCCAATACCGGGTTTGAACACATCGTTCCGGAACGGGCCTGCCGGGATATAAACCAGGTTGTGGAATCCATGGTGCGCAGGGAACTGGAACGGATGGACAAGCCGGTAGCCTATATGCAGAAGGAAGACAAAATTGCCGTTGTGCAAAGGCTGGAGCAGAGAAGAATTTTTGATGTAAAAGGTGCCGTGGAGTATGTGGCAAAGCGGCTGGGGGTTACCAATTTTACGCTATACAATTATCTGAAGACCATCCGGGGCAGCCGGCAGGAAGAAATGTGACTTTGCTGAGCAAAATAAAAACGCTGCTGAGATATCAGCAGCGTAATTATATGCCCGGGAAATCAGATGGCACGCTCGACCTTATTGGAGCGGAGGCATCTGGTACAAGCGTACACATGGCAGGGAGTTCCGTTAACGACAGCCTTAACGCGCTTGACGTTGGGCTTCCATGCACGATTGGAACGTCTGTGGGAGTGGGAGACCTTAATACCAAAGGTTACGCCCTTGCCACAAAAATCACACTTAGCCATTTCTTCATTGCACCTCCCATCCGGATGTTTACTCAACAAACTACGCCTACCAAAGGCGCTTTGATATGATATCAAACTTTCGCCAAAAAAGCAAGGGTTTTTTTCAAAATTTTTTGATTTTTTCGAAATCTATTGATATTCCTTTTTGCGGCGGGTATAATGTTCTGAGTAACACAAACTTGCGGGGTGTGCGCCATGACGGATACATACAGCGTACTGCTGAGCCAACTGGTCAAAGAATTTCATCTGGATGTTGTCTATGCCTCCACGGACTTTGCTTCCATCCGGATTACGGTGGAGGATGTGGCCCGTCCTGGTTTGCAGTTGGCAGGATATTTTGATCACTATGAACCCATGCGTTTGCAGGTAATGGGAAATGTGGAAATGAGCTATGTGACAAAGATTGCTTCCTGGGAACGCTCTGCCATTTATGACCGGCTGTTTTCCTACAAATTTCCAGCGCTGATTATTGCTCGCGGCATTACCCCCCATCCGGAAATGCTGACCATGGCGAAAAAGCACAATGTTAGCATTTTGAGCACCACGGAACCCACCAGTACCATTGTCTCTACCATCATCACCTACCTGAAAGCGGCGCTGGCACCCCGGATTACCCGGCACGGCGTGCTGGCGGAAGTTTATGGCGAAGGAATTTTGCTCATTGGCGACAGCGGCATCGGAAAGAGTGAAGCAGCTGTAGAGCTTTTGAAGCGGGGACACAGACTGATTGCCGACGATGCTGTGGAAATCCGCAAAGTCTCCACCAACTCTTTGATGGGCACGGCCCCGGAACTGATTCGCAACTATATCGAACTGCGGGGCATCGGCATTATCAATGTGGCAAAGCTGTTTGGTATGGGCGCCATCAAGCTGGAAAATGAGATCAATCTGGTGGTGGATATTGTTGCCTGGAATAAGAATCAGGCCTACGACCGTTTGGGACTGGATGAGCAGTATACGGAAATTCTGGGAGTGAAAATTCCCAAGTATACCATTCCCATCACCCCGGGCCGTAACCTGGCGGTGATTCTGGAGGTTGCTGCCATGAACAACCGTCAGAAGAAGCTGGGCTACAACGCCGCCCAGGAGTTTACGGATCAGATGAACCGACATTTTGAAGAACACACAGGAATGAATTCATGAAAGAACTAGTGATTGGCCCCAACGATGCAGGACAGCGGCTGGACCGATTTCTTGCCAAAGCCGTTCCGCTGCTGCCGGCCTCCCTGGCACAGAAATACATTCGCCTGAAACGAATCAAATTGGGCGGCAAACGTGTAGAGCGGGATACCCGGCTTCAGGCTGGGGATGTGCTTCAGCTGTACATCAACGACGAATTCTTTGATAAACCCAGGGAAGAAAATGCCTACCTGACAGTGGCAGCGCCCAAGCTGAACATTGTCTATGAAGATGACCACATTCTGCTGGTGGACAAACGCCCGGGACTTGCGGTGCATCCCCATGACGGCGCGGAATATGGACGGACACTGATTGACCATATCCAGGCATACCTCTACCAGAAGCGGGAGTGGCGGCCCCGGGAAGAGAACGCCTTTACCCCGGCGCTGTGCAACCGGATTGACCGCAATACCGGCGGCATCGTCATTGCGGCGAAAACTGCGGAAGCCCTGCGGGTGATGAACCAGAAAATCAAAGACCGGGAACTGGACAAACGGTATCTGGCCATTGTGGAAGGAACGCCGAAGGTCAGAGAAGGCAGCCTGAAGGGGTTTCTGTTCAAAGATGAAAAGAAAAACCGGGTGTTTGTCAGCAACAGTCCCAAGCCGGGGGCCAAAACCTGCCAGACCAACTATAAAGTCCTTGCCAGCTGCAGCGGACTGAGCCTGGTGGAATGTGAGCTGATTACCGGCCGCACCCACCAGATTCGTGCCCAGTTTGCCCATGCTGGGCATCCGCTGCTGGGAGATGGGAAGTACGGCAAACTGGACAAGCGCTATGACCGCAGCTACCAGGCACTGTACTCCTATAAGCTGACCTTCTGCTTTACTACCGAGGCAGGGGCCCTGGAATATCTGAACGGAAAGTCCTTCCAGGTGGAAAAAGTGGACTTTATAGGGGAGTATTTCCCGGATTTTCGGTTATAAATCCAGGATGCAGGGAGAGATTGTATGAAGGTATTCATTACCAGCAGCCCTTATGTGGAGGGGGCGGACCGGGCCATACTCAGCGATGCCAATGATTTTGTGCAGCGGCTGCGCTCTGCTTTGCCCCCGGAGCCTCGGGCACTGTTTATTTGCTCTGATCCGGAGGATCACCATATGACCTGCCACTTCGGTGCGGATACCGCGGCAGCTTTCTCTCTGGCGGATATGCCCTTTTCCGGCTACCAGGTGCTGGATGGCCGAAATGCCCATCAGGCCAGAAATCTGGTTTCCCAGGCGGATCTGATTGTTCTGGCGGGAGGCCATGTGCCCACCCAGAACGCCTTTTTCCGGAAAATCGGGCTGGGAAAGCTGATGCAGAATTTTTCCGGCACAGTCATGGGCATCAGCGCAGGCTCCATGAACCTGGCCCGGGAAGTGTACGTCCAGCCGGAGGAGCCGGGGGAATCTTCGCCGGACTTTCCACGGTTTGTGCCGGGATTGGGGCTGACGGAGGTCAATATTTTACCCCACTACCAGAAGGTGTGGGATGCCATTCTGGACGGGCGGAGGCTGTTTGAGGACATTACCTACGCCGATAGTTTCGGAAAAACCTTCTACGCACTGCCGGATGGCAGCTACTTTTACCAGGACGAACAGGGGCTGCTGCTGTGCGGGGAAAGCTACATCCTGCGAAACGGAGAAATGGACCCGCTGACCAGGGACGATCAGGTGCTGGATATGGCGGAATTTGGATAAGAAAACGGTCTGCGATATTTTCGCAGACCGTTTTGGCATTATCCCGCCGGAGGTTCAAAAGATTCCTCCACCGGATAGTCTTGGGTGTCAGAAAAGTGCCACCATTCCCCAAAGTAACCGGTAAAACCGCTGCGTTCCATCACATCCTGCAAAAGCTGGGCGTTTTTTCTGGCCACAGCGGTACAGTCGGAGTAATCCCGGTCTGCTAGGGGGGAAAAATCGTCAAATCCTGTGGGCATTTCCAGTTCCTGACCGGTTTCGTCCACCAGGGTCAAATCCACCGTATTTCCCCGGCTGTGGGAACTAAAGCCGGTTTCCGGGTTTGCAACATAGGTTGGATTGGGACAAATTTCCCACAGACGGAATTGGGCGCTTACCGGGCGGAATCCGTCCCAGATTTTGAGATTCAGTCCCATCTGGGATAGTTCCTGGGATACCGCCTGAAGCTTTTTTACCGTGCCGTAGCGAAGATAGGCTTCGTAAAAGCTGTAAATCTGTTCTCCCGTAAAATTCTCCCGGGTTGCGTACATCAGCTGCTGCTGCACATCCGGCAGGTAATCCTTCACCCGAACCAGGGCGTCGTCTTCCGGTTCGGCGGGGACGGTTGCAGGCGGGGCAGTGGTTTCCTGTACGGTAAAACTGGGAGCAGGTTCCGTGGGCTGAGCAGGGGGAGCAGCAGTTTTTTTGCATCCGCTGAGCAGGAACAGAATTGTCAGGAGTAAAATAAGGTGTCTCATAAAAATCTCCCTTATTTCTGACCCAGTGAGATTTGGGACAGATGGTCAATCATGGCCCGCATTTGCAGGGACACCCATTTTTCCCGGCGATAGAGCAGCTGCTTCCACACTACCACCTGACATTGGGGGACGTTCAGCCGAACCAGTCGCCCGGCACGGACGCTGTCTTCGGTAACATAGTCCGGCAGGAATCCAATACCGGCATTCTCTTCTGCCAGAGCACAGATTAAATCGGCTCGTCCGGTTTCCAGAATGGGATGCACCTGCAAAGAATTGCGGGCCAGCTTTTCATCCATCATTCTGCGGTAGCTCATCCCACGCTCCGTCAGCAGAAAGGGGAAACGCACCAGATCTTCCAGCGGAACCTGTGCTTGTGAGGCAAGGGGATGCTCTGGAGATGCCACAAAATGCACCAGGATTTCTTCTTCGCTGGCGATGACGTAGTTGGTGTCGTAAACCCGATCATCGATGGTGCAGATCATATCCACCAGGTTGTGATCCAGAAAGTCCAGCAGCTGTCCGGTGTCTCCGGTGGAAATTTCCAGGCAGATTTGGGGATAGGTGCTGCTGAACTGCCGGAAGTTCCCTGCAATCAGGGGGCCGCACAGAGAGTCGGGGGCGCCCAGACGGAGAAGTCCTTTGGGTTCCTGCCGGGAAGCGGTTCCCAGCACCATCTCTTCTGACAGGTGGCAGATGCTCTGGGCATAGGGAAGCAGGTCCCGTCCGGCATCGGTCAGGCTGACCGTATGTCCAATCCGGTCAAACAGCTGCACCCCCAGTTCCTTTTCCAAAAGCTTGATCTGAAAGGAAATGGTTGGCTGGGAGTAGCCCAGCTTTTCCCCGGTTCGGGTAAAGCTTCCCAGCTCTGCTGCTTCGATAAAAATATTCAAACTGCGAAGATCCATAGACAATTTGATTCCTTTCGTGCTGCATATCCCTATTATATCGTCCTGCGGGGAGAAATCAAGCATACCGAAATAGCGGTTTACATTTCTTTCTCCCCATGGTAGAATAATGACGACAAGAATACAGGATTTTCTATTTTTTGGAGGAGGCAGGCTATGAAAGGCATTATTCTTGCCGGCGGTTCCGGAACCCGGCTCTATCCACTGACCAAGGTTACTTCCAAGCAGCTGCTCCCGGTTTACGACAAACCTATGATTTACTACCCTCTGTCCACCCTGATGCTGGCGGGTATCCGGGATATTTTGATTATCTCTACCCCCACAGATACGCCCAGGTTTCAGGATTTGCTGGGGGACGGCAGTCATTTCGGTATTCACCTGTCCTATGCGGTGCAGGAATCTCCGGACGGATTGGCACAGGCATTCCTCATCGGGGAAGAATTTATTGGCGAAGATGCCTGCGCCATGATTCTGGGAGACAATATCTTCTACGGAAATGGATTTTCTGAAATTCTGGCCCAGGCCAGGGAAAAAGCGGAGGCTGGACGAGCCACCATTTTCGGCTATTACGTCCGCGATCCGGAGCGATTCGGCGTGGTGGAGTTTGACGAAAACGAAAAGGTCATTTCTGTAGAGGAAAAACCTGCCAATCCTAAGAGCAACTATGCCATCACCGGTCTGTACTTTTACCCCAAGGGGGTGTCCCGGATGGCAAACCGGGTGGAAAAATCCCCCAGAGGGGAATTGGAAATCACCACCCTGAACGATATGTACCTGCAGCAGGATGTGCTGGATGTGAAACTTCTGGGCCGAGGCTTTGCCTGGCTGGATACCGGCACCATGGAAAGCCTGCTGGAGGCGGCAGAGTTTGTCCACATTGTAGAGCGGCGTCAGGGTGTCAAAGTCTCTGCCCCGGAGGAAATTGCGTTCCGGTTCGGATGGATTTCCACCGAAGAACTGTTGGAGTCTGCCCAGGCTTACGGCAAATCTCCTTACGGGCACCACTTGCGCCAGGTTGCCGAGGATAAATTCAAAAGCTTTAAGAAAAATACAGAAAGCTGAGGAGCACTATGACCATTTTTGTAACCGGCGGCGCCGGATTCATCGGAAGCAATTTTATCTTCCATATGCTGGGCAAGTATCCTAAGTACCGCATTGTCTGCCTGGACAAGCTAACCTATGCCGGAAACCTGAGTACCCTGGAATCGGTGATGGGCAATCCCAATTTCCGCTTTGCCAAGGTGGATATCTGCGACCGGGAGGTAATTTACCGTTTGTTTGAAGAAGAGCACCCGGATGTGGTGGTGAACTTTGCAGCGGAGAGCCATGTGGACCGCTCTATTGACAATCCGGAAGTGTTCCTGCAGACCAATATTCTGGGCACTCAGGTGCTGATGGATGCCTGCCGGAAATACGGCATCACCCGCTACCATCAGGTTTCCACAGATGAAGTTTACGGCGACCTGCCGCTGGACCGTCCGGATCTGTTTTTTACCGAGGAAACTCCCATTCACACCAGCTCTCCCTATTCTGCTTCCAAGGCGGCGGCGGATTTGCTGGTGCTGGCCTACCACCGTACCTACGGCCTGCCGGTGACCATTTCCCGCTGTTCCAATAACTATGGGCCTTACCATTTCCCGGAGAAGCTGATTCCGCTGATGATTGCCAACGCGCTGAATGATAAGCCGCTGCCGGTTTATGGACAGGGGCTGAATGTCCGGGACTGGCTGTATGTGGAAGACCACTGCAAGGCCATCGACCTGATTCTCCACAAAGGGCGTGTGGGAGAGGTTTATAACATTGGCGGCCATAACGAAATGCGCAATATCGACATTGTAAAGATTATTTGCCACGCTTTGAATAAGCCGGAGAGCCTGATTACCTACGTTGCCGACCGGAAGGGCCACGATATGCGCTATGCCATCGATCCGACCAAAATCCATCGGGAACTGGGCTGGCTGCCGGAAACCAAGTTTGCCGACGGCATTGAAAAGACCATTGCCTGGTATCTGGACAACCGCCAGTGGTGGGAAACCATTCTCTCCGGAGAATATCAGCATTACTACGAGAAAATGTATACAAACCGGCAGTAAGAGGGAAGTTTATGAGTCAGATCAAGGTTTCGCCCTGCCCCATTGCGGGACTGTATGTCATTGAGCCAGCAGTGCATGGT
The DNA here is from genome assembly GCA_944387145.1 of uncultured Oscillospiraceae bacterium. Lineage (GTDB taxonomy): Bacteria > Bacillota > Clostridia > Oscillospirales > Oscillospiraceae > Faecousia. The sequence goes on from CALXDU010000018.1 coordinate 19,288, forward strand.
GACGACCGGGGCTATTTTATGGAAACCTACAACCAGCAGGATATGGCCGAATACGGCCTGAATATGGTGTTTGTCCAGGACAATCAGAGCCGCTCCCGAAAGGGCGTGCTGCGGGGGCTGCATACCCAGAAACAGCATCCTCAGGGGAAGCTGGTGCGGGTGATCCGGGGCCGGGTATTTGACGTGGCGGTGGATCTGCGCCCCAGTTCGGACAGCTATGGAAAATGGTATGGTGTAGAACTGTCTGAGGAAAACAAAAAGCAGTTTTACGTTCCGGAAGGGTTTGCTCACGGATTTCTGGTTTTGTCGGACGTGGCGGAATTCTGCTATAAAGTCACGGATTTTTACCACCCGGAGGACGAGGTGGGAATTGCCTGGAACGACCCGGATATCGGGGTGCAGTGGCCGGAGGTAGTGGGAACGTACTGCGGCAGTGCCAGTGCTCAGGGTTATGCCCTGGCCGACGGCACACCGCTGCTGCTCAGCCAGAAGGACCAGCAGCTCAAGCCTCTGGCGGAGCAAGGAGAGAAGTTGCATGGAGAAAATTGACTATCAGTATCTGCGCCCGAAAAAAGTGGAGGCGCTGCGAAAATGGTGTGAATTCCCGGTAGAGATCCGGGAAGAGCCGGAAATCTGGCAGGGAAGCAGGGCAACCATTCTGCCGCTGCGCAGAAATCCTGCGTATGGCCTGCTGTTCGGAAAGGGCGGCGTGGTGGATCAGCAGGGGCAGTATGTGGACTTGTCCGCAATCCCGAGCCGGGTACAGGGCAGCTACCCCTTTGAAAATGCCGAATATCGGGATGAAAAAGTGGTGTATTGTGGGTATCTGGTCAACCACTGGGGGCATTTCCTCATTGAAGGCGTGACCCGGCTGTGGTACTTCCTGGAAAATGACCCGACGGTAGACAAGTATGTGTTTTTCCTGGACGAAGGAGAGCAGCGGGAGATCCGGGGCAATTACCGGGAGTTCCTGGAACTGCTGAAAATCTGGGATAAGCTGGAAATTATCAACCGTCCTACCACCTACCGGGAGGTAATCGTCCCGGAACTGGGTATCCATATGCGTCAGGCCTATACCCCCAAGCTGGTGAAGGTATTTGATGCAGTGGCGGACAATGTGGTGCCGGACCCCAGTTGGGAGACTCCGGAAAAAATCTACTATAGCCGCAGCCAGTTCAAAAAGGGCTTGCAGTTTGAATTCGGCTTCGACGCTTTGGATAATTTCTTCGAGAAGAACGGCTACACCATTCTTTACCCGGAGAAGGTGCCTCTGGGCCGGATGATTCATTACATCCGCCACAGCAAAGTGGTGGCAAGCCTGTCCGGCTCTTTGCCCCACAATATGCTCTTTGCCAATTCCGGACAGAAAGTGGAGATTGTGGAGCGGCTGGTCATCAGCGACGACAATCAGACCGACGTCAACCGGATGCGGCAGCTTCAGGTGACCTATATCGATGCCAACATCCCGCTGTATCCCATTGACTTTGTAGGCCCGTTCATTATGGGCTGGACCCCGGAACTGGAACGGTTTGCCAAAGATCGGGGCTATCAGCCGCCGGATGCACAATATCTGACCAAAAAGCACTACAAAAAGTGCTTCGTCCGGTATATGAAGTCCTATTGGGATCTGTACCAGTACAATTGGTTCCAGGATGACTGGTATGGCCCCTTCGCCGATTCACTGTATGAAGGCTACAAGGCAGGACACAGCTTCTTTGCCGACTATCTGGACGGACGCAGACCCTTCCTGTGGCATCACTATTTGCAATTGCACTATTTCAAGCAGTTCATCAAACGGCTGCTGAAACGGCAGTAAAGGAGAAAATGCCATGCTGTTTTTGGAATATCCCCCTTGTTCCACCTGCAAAAAGGCGAAAAAGTGGATGGACGATCACGGCCTGACCTATGCCGCCCGGCATATCAAGGAAGAAAATCCCACTTATGAAGAACTGCACCGGTGGCTGGAAGTCAGCGGCCTGCCGGTCAAAAAATTCTTCAACACCAGCGGCCTTCAGTACAAAGCTCTGGGGCTGAAGGACAAGCTGCCCCAGATGTCCCAGGATGAGCAGCTGCGCCTGCTGTCCAGCGACGGAATGCTGGTCAAGCGGCCTATTGTGGTCACCGAAGATGGCACGTTGCTTGTGGGATTCCGGGAAGAACATTGGACACAAGTCCTTTTATAAGCAAAGAAACTCCCTGCGCACTCTCCGGTGAGATTCCGGAGCAGACGCAGGGAGTATTTTTATACAACAAACCGATAGCCCAGCCCACGGACGGTCTGGATATAGCGGGGCTTGGAGGGATTTTCCTCAATTTTTTGCCGCAGGCGGTTGACGTAGACCATAATGGCGTTTTCGTCGATGATGGCTTCCCCCCAGACCAGGGTATAGAGCATATCCTTGGAGAAAACCCGGTTGACATTGTCCAGGAACAGCTTCATCATGGCGTGCTCCTTGGAAGAAAGGGAGATTTCCCGATTGTCCTTGTAAAAGCGCATGGTGATGGTGTTATACCGGAAGGGGCCGGCAACGATCACGGCGCTGTCACCAAAAGCGCTGGCCTTGCTCCGGCGAAGCAGCGCTTTGACCTTGGCTCCCAAAACAACCGGATTGAAGGGTTTGGTTACATAGTCATCCGCCCCGATATCCAGCCCGTAAAGGGTGTCGTAGTCTTCCTGACGACCGCTGACAATCATTATGGGGATGCGCAGCCCCCGATTGCGCAGCGTCTGGATCACCTGAAATCCATCCATTCCCGGCATGTTGATGTCCATGATAATCAGATCACACCGATTCTGGGAAACCCACTGCAGGGCCTGCTCACCGCTGGAAACCTGCTGGGCTTCGATACCGTTGCTGCGGATGGCTTTATACAGCATGGTGCGCACGGCTTCGTCGTCATCCACAATCAGCACCATATCCTCCATGGGAATTCCCCCCCTTTACAGATTTGCGGAACTTCGTTATGATGATAGTATAAGGCAAGAGGCTGCATTTGACAAGGGGGATGGGAATGAAGAATGTGTTTTCCGGGAAGAACCGGATTTTTTTCTTGTTTGGTTTCGGGTTACTGCTGCTGGGGCTGGCGGCGGGAATCTGGCTGGGAGAAAAGCAGAAAGCCCGGAATGTGCAGCAGTTTCAGGAGAAGCTGCTGCTTCAGGCCTGGGAAATGGACAGCCGGATTCATCAGCTGCTGATGCCCTGCACTGCGCAGCTGGAACAGGGCTCCGATGGATTTCCCATGGAACTGGACGCCCGGGGAAGCTTATCCGATCAGGACGGCAGACAATACCAGCTGCCGCCCCAGGCCCAGTGGAATCCGGGAATGAATGTGCTGCCCTGCCTGGGAGAAAATGGGGCAGTTTATCTGGCGGTGGTGCAGGTCACTTCGGAATCTGAGGCCAGAGGAGTCCTGCTGGATCTGATTTCCTTTTATCGGGACTGCGAACCCGCAGATGAAGGCTATCAGGCGGTACTGATGGACCGTTCCGGCAGCGCCTTGATTCATCCCAGGGATGGAGGCATTGCGGTAGATCTGGTGTGGGAGCAGGATTATGGCCCTGTGTGGGATGCTCTGGAAAATCAGATGGAGAGCCGTTCTGCCGCCATGGGAACCGACACCTGGATAGGGGTAATTCCGGCGGAAGTGTCCGGAAACGGCCATTTTACCATCGGCATCCTGGGCAGTGTCCCGGAGGGCGTGCTATGGATACCGGGTGCAATGGGGCTTTTGTGCTGCACGCTGCTGGCGGTGGGATGCGCCTTAATAGCAGCGGCAATTCTGAAAACCGAGCAGGGACGTCGGGACCTGGAACTGCTGCAGCAAAAAAATGCCGCCATGGAAGCGCTGAATCAGAAAACCCAGCAGCTGGCCCATCACCAGCGGCTGGAGATCATGGGTACGTTGACATCCAGCATTGCCCACGAATTTAACAATCTGCTGGTTCCCATTATGGGCTACAGCATGCTGGCCCTGGAAAAGCTTCCACCGGAAAACGAAGATATCTATGACGATGTGCTGGAAATCTACAATACTTCTCTGAAAGCCAAAACTTTAATTCAGCGGCTTTCGGATTTGTCCCGGAAAAATTCGGAAACGGTCTTTCGGCCCCTTTCTCCGGATGAACTGGTGCACAAAGCCCTCCACGTGGCAAAACCGGCCCAGAGCAAAACCATCACGGTGCAGACAGATCTGCATTGTCCGGAGATGTGCATTCTGGGAAATGAAATCCAGCTGTCTCAGCTGCTGCTGAACCTGATTCTCAACGGCTTTCACGCCATGCCCAAGGGCGGAACCCTGACCATTTCCACCCAGGCCCAGGAGAAAACGGTGCAGATTACGGTCAACGATACCGGCACCGGCATTGCGCCGGAGGTGATTTCCCGGATTTTTGAGCCCTTCTTCACCACAAAGGAGCAGGGGAAGGGCACTGGATTGGGCCTTGCCATTGCGGCCCAGGTGGTGGAGGATCACAAAGGAGAAATTGATGTCAGCAGCCGCTTGGGCGTTGGCACAACCTTTGTGGTGACCATTCCCCGGAAACAGAGGGAAGAATCGGAGAGTATGGAAAATCTGTGAAAAATTTTTGACAATCTTAATATTTATTTAGATTTCATCTATGAACAGTTAAGGTTAATCTGATATAAAAATATCGGAATAAAAATAACGATATGGAGGAATCCCCATGAAGAAGTTTCTCGCCATGGTGCTGACTGTTGTTATGGCCGTCAGCCTGCTGGGCGGCTGCGCAGGCGCCCATGTGCACGTCTGCCCCACCCAGCCCATCGCCACTGCTGCTCCTACCCAGAGCACCGAAAGCACTGTTCCTCAGGCTACCACCGCCGGAAGCAGTGACGACGCTGTCAAGACTGGCCTGGCCGTGGTTACGGGCATTGCTGACAGCACCGACGCCGCTGCTGACAAGAACGGCAGTGCCGTGTACGATGTAACCCTGGTTGCGGTTACCGTGGACGACAACGGTGTAATTGACTCCTGTGCCATCGACGGCATCAAGTCCACCGTGGAATTTGATGCCAACGGCGTCATCACCACCGACCTGACCGCCGCTCCTCAGACCAAGAACGAGCTGGGCGAAGCTTACGGCATGAAGGCTTACGCCGGCAGCGCTTACGAGTGGAATGAGCAGGCCCAGGCTCTGGCGGATTACGCCGTGGGCAAGACTGTGGAAGAGCTGAAGACCGGCGCTGTCAACGAATCCGGCAAGGCTGCCGACGCCGACCTGGCTTCCGTTGCTACCATTTACATTGGCGGTTATGTGGATGCCATTGCCATGGCTGCGGAGACTGCCACCCACCTGGGCGCCCACAGAGGCGACAAGCTGGTGCTGAGCACCCTCAATGCCCTGGACAGCAGCGTCAATGCTGAGGCAGAGAAGGACGGCACTGCTCAGCTGGATGTGAACGTCACCGCTCTGACCATGAACGGCGATACCATCACCAGCTGCATCCTGGACGGCCTGCAGGCCAAGGTCAGCTTTGATGCCACCGGTAAGATTACCACCGACCTGTCTGCCGCTCCCCAGACCAAGAACCAGCTGGGCGAAGCTTACGGCATGAAGGCTTACGCCGGCAGCACCTACGAGTGGAATGAGCAGGCTGCTTCCTTTGCCGCTTACGTTACCGGCAAGACCGCTGAGGAAGTGAACGGCATTGCCGTAGATGAGAGCACCAAGGTTACCGAAGCGGATCTGGCCGCCTCTGTGACCATCGCTGTGGGCGGCTTCCAGGCCCTGATTGCCAAGGCTGCCGGTTAATTCTCTGATTTTTAACGGAAGGTGAAGTTATGCGGCGAATCCTGATTTGCTTTGTGTGTCTTGCCTGCCTGCTGACAGGCTGTGCATCCCCCGCCCAAACGGAGGGGCCAACCCAGTATCAGGCCACGTTTCTGACCCTGTTTGATACGGTGACCACCATTTTGGGGTATGCCGAATCGGAGGAAGCATTTCAGGAGAAGGCCCAGGCAATCCATGACCAGCTGCTGGAATATCACCAGCTGTTCGACATCTATAACAATTACGAAGGCATTGCCAACCTGAAAACCATCAACGATCAGGCAGGCGTTGCCCCGGTGGTGGTAGACCAGCGGATTGTGGATCTGCTGCTGGAGTGCAAGGAGTACTACGCCCTGACCGATGGAAAAGTCAATGTTGCCATGGGCAGCGTACTAAAGCTGTGGCACGATGCCCGGACGGCAGGGATTGACGATCCGGAGCACGCCGCCCTGCCGGACGAGGCAGCGCTGGAAGAAGCTTCTGCCCATTGCAATCTGGACGATGTGATCGTGGACGAAGAAGCGGGCACCGTGTTCCTGGCGGACCCGGAGCTTCGCCTGGATGTGGGTGCAGTGGCCAAAGGCTGGTCTGCCCAGCGGGTCTGTGCCCAGATTGAAGAGGGAATGCTGGTGAGCATCGGCGGAAACGTCTGTGCCACCGGCCCCAAGGCAACCGGCGCCCAGTGGGTGGTGGGAGTCCAGTCCCCGGAGAAAGAGGATGCAGGTTATCTGCACACCCTGAACATTTCCGACGGCAGCGTGGTCACCAGCGGTGACTATCAGCGCTACTATGTGGTGGACGGAAAATCCTATCACCACATCATTGACCCGGAAACCCGGATGCCGGCAAACTACTGGCGCTCCGTGACCATTCTTTGCCCGGACTCCGGTCTGGCGGATTGTCTGTCCACGGCGCTGTTTTTGCTGGATCAGGAGCAGGGACAGGCACTGCTGGACAAAACCCAGGCTCTGGCCATGTGGGTTGCCCAGGACGGGACCATTACCTACAGTCCCGGTTTTGAAGACTATATCCGAACCTAATACAATAAGAAGGTGAATCTATGAAACATCTTTTCTTCGGCGGCCTGCATCCGGCGGGACGGAAGGAGCTTTCCTCCAATGCCCAGCTGGACACCGCTTTTCAGCCCAAGACTGTTGCCATTGCCATGCAGCAGCACATTGGTGCACCCTGCACCCCGCTGGTGCAGGTGGGAGATCTGGTCAAGAAGGGACAGAAGATTGGCGACGGCCAGGGCCTGTGTGTGCCTGTCCACGCCTCTGTCTCCGGCAAGGTCATTGCTGTGGAGCCCCGGCGGCATCCCAGCGGACGGGACATCCTGTCTGTGGTGATTGAAAATGACGGCCTGGATACCCCGGACACTACCCTGGTGCCCCATCCGGACTATTCCGGCTTGGATGTGGATACCCTGCTGGCCATCATCCGGGAGGCCGGTGTGGTAGGCCACGGCGGCGCGGCCTTCCCCTCCAACATGAAGGCCCTGACCAGCCTGGGTAAAATCGACACCCTGATTGCCAACGCCTGTGAGTGCGAGCCTTACATCACTGCTGACGACATCCTGCTGCGTACCAGCCCGGAGCAAGTGCTGGAAGGCATGCGCATCGTCACCAAAATCCTGAACCCCGACCGGGTGGTGCTGGCCATTGAAGATAACAAGCCCAAGGCTGTGGAAGCCCTGAAGCAGACCTTGGCAGGCAAGGACGATGTGGAAATCCAGGTGCTGCCCACCCGCTACCCCCAGGGTGCGGAAAAGCAGCTGATTCAGGCAGTTACCGGACGGCAGATTCCTCCGGGACAGCTGCCTTCCTCCGTCCAGTGCGCCGTGTTCAACGCTGCAACGTTCTATGCGGTCTACCGGGCCGTGTGCCTGGGTCAGCCGGTGACCGAGCGAATTGTCACCGTAACCGGCGAGGCGGTAAAAAATCCCAAGAACTTCCTGTGCCGCATTGGTACGTCTTATCAGGAACTGATCGAAGCCGCCGGCGGCCTGACGGAAGATGTGTGGAAGGTCATCTGCGGCGGCCCCATGATGGGTTTTGCTCAGGATGATCTGTCCGTGGTGACCATCAAGGGCACCAACTCCGTGCTGTGCCTGGCTCAGTTCCGCAACCAGGAAAAAGAGAATCCTCTGTGCATCCGCTGCGGTCGGTGTGTGCAGGTTTGCCCCATGCACCTGCAGCCGCTGTATCTGTACCGGTATCGGGACAATACCGCAGAGCTGAACCGCTACTATGTGATGGACTGCATTGAGTGCGGCTGCTGTGCCTACACCTGCCCGGGGAAACTTCCTCTGGTGGAAGTGATCCGCAAGGGAAAATCCAAAGTAAGGGAGGCTGCTGGCAAATGAATTTGACGGTATCTTCTTCTCCCCACGTTCGGGGAAATGACTCCACCCGCCGGATTATGCGGGATGTGAATATCGCCCTGCTGCCGGCGCTGATTTTCGGCATTGCCCATTTCGGCATTCGGGCCGGGGTGGTGACCATCGTTTCCATTGCGGCGGCAGTGATTACGGAACTGGCTGCCAACCGCTTCCTCTTCCGGGATCACCGGGAGCTGGACGGCTCCGCAGTGGTTACGGGTATGCTGCTGGCCATGACCCTGCCGGCTACCGTGCCTTACTGGGTTGCCGCTTTTGGCAGCGTGTTTGCCATTCTGGTGGTGAAGGCCTTCTGCGGCGGCCTGGGCCAGAACGCCTTTAACCCCGCCCTGGCGGCAAGAGCCCTGCTGGTGCTGCTGTTCCCCACTTCCATGGTGCGCTACGCCGCAGTCAACGGCTTCTTCGGCGGCATGGATGCGGTTACCGCTGCCACCCCTCTGCACCATATGGTGATGCCTGCTCTGCCGGAGCAGAGCCTGTTGGACATGTTCCTGGGCAACATCCCCGGCTCCATTGGTGAGGTTTCTGCCCTGGCTCTGCTGCTGGGTGGTGCTTACCTGGTCTGGCGGAAGGTGATCTCCCTGCGGATTCCCGTGGCTTACCTGGGAACCGTGGCGGTGCTGACCCTGGTGTTCCACAAAACCGATGATGCCTTTGGCTGGATGCTGTACAGCCTGCTGGGCGGCGGCGTGATTCTGGGTGCCATTTTCATGGCCACCGACTATGCCACTTCTCCGGTTACCCCCAAGGGACAGATTCTCTACGGCATTGGCTGCGGTGCACTGACGGTGCTGTTTCGCTACTTCGGTCTGTTCCCGGAAGGCGTGACTTATGCTATTTTGATTATGAATGCCCTGTCCTGGGCAATGGATCGCTGGACGGCACCTGTCCGCTTCGGCAGCAAAGGAGGTGCCGTATGAAAGTAAAACAGATTCTGACGGCCCTGGCTGCCATTGTGGTATCTGCTGCGGTACTGGCAGGGGCACGGTTTGGCTTGTCCGGGGTGGCAAATGAGATTGCCGCTGCGGAAAAGAAAGAAATGGTCCGCTTTATGCTGCCGGAAAGCACCACCTTTACCCAGGAAGTCTACACCGGCGAGGATGAAGCCATTGTGGCGGTTTACAAGGGAGAAACCGGCTATGTCCTGGAAACCAAAACCGCCGGATATGCCGGAGATATCTATCTGCTGGTAGGCGTGGACAATAGCGGTAAGGTCACCGGCCTGACGGTCCGGGACATGGAGGAAACCCTGGGACTGGGCGCACAGGCGCTGCTGGATACGGATTTTCTGATCCAGTTCCTGGGAACCCAGGGCGATGCCCAGATCGGTGAGGGCGTGGATGCTCTGACCGGCGCCACTGTTACCTCCAAAGCCATTGCCAGAGGCGTCAATGCAGCCGTAGGCTTTGTCACCGGCGCGGATACTTCCTCCGGCGCCACATCCTGGGGAGGTTAAGCCATGAAGAAACAATCCGGAATGTTGAATATTCTGCTGTGCGCCGTGGTCGCAGTTGCCATGCTGGTGTACATGCTGTGCAGAACCTTCCAGCCTGCGGTGGTAATGCCTGCGCTGAACATCCCCAATCTTCTGATTTTGAGCGTTCTGGCGCTGATTCTGAATGCCTATCTTGCGCCCCAGGCAGAATACTGCTGGGTTCAGGCGGATATTCTGGCTGCCATTACCTTCGGCGTTCTGCCCTGGGTGGCGGGAGAAATCCCTGCCTGGCAGATCTGGCAGCTGGCCCTGGCAGGCGGTGTGTTTTTTACCGCTGCGGAGCGGATTTTCAGCTCCCTGGTGCAGCGCATTGCCTCCGGCCCCAAAGGAAAGCTGGCGATTCTCGCCACCGGCCTGGGACTGATGCTGGCAGGCCAGTGCTTTGCCGGCATGCTGCTGTGATACTTTTAAGAAGCACCCATATTGTCTATGATTTGGAGCGGTACTGCAAAACAGTACTGCTCCTTTTTTAAAGAGGTCCAAGAAGATTGGCGTATTTTGGCGAATTGCATTTTTGGGCAGAATATGATATGATAACGCTAATCACTGCGTAAGGAGAGACACTATGGGAAAACGTGTAGTCAGCCTTTTTCTGGCGTGTTGTTTGCTGATATCTCTGGCTGGTGCTGGTTTGCTGACCGTCAGCGCAGCCCAGTTGGATGGCAGAAATTTATCCGTTTCCGTGGATGGCCGGGAGGCTGTGGTGGTGAAAGCCTACCAAAGCTCCTATGACAATAACCTGCTTGTGTCTCTTCGGGATCTGGCGGCGGTGCTGTCCGGTACGGAGAAGGGATTTTCCATTGCCATTGAGCCGGATGAGGAAGCCGGTACAAGGATTGTGATCCGCAAGGGACAGGCCTATACCCCGGTGGGGGGAGAGGGAGAGCCCAATACCCAACTGGAGGTAGGAGACTGCATTTACGCCAGCACCAGCTATAACAAGCTGTTTTTTGACGATCAGGAAATGCGCATTCCTACCTATCTGCATTCCCCCTCAGAAGAAAGCCCTGCGGATATTTACGTCCGGATGGCGGATTTGGGCATGTATTTTGACCTGAATCTGGTGTACACAGGCCAGGATACCCTGACATTGGACACCACAGCCGAATACCATTACGATTTGGAAAAGCAGCAGTCTGAAGGGTATTTTCAGGATCTGCATGGCGTTGTACTGGGGGATGCCAATACAGGCTGTATTCTGTATGGGTATAACGCTGATGTTTCCACCCAGATTGCCAGCACCACCAAACTGATGACCTATCTTCTGGTGAAAGAGGCCATTGATGCCGGAACTCTCACGGAAGAGAGCGTATATACCGTATCCGAGGATGTTTACCGTCTGGCAAATTCTGAAGACGGCATCTACCGGAAAAAGGGAAAATATGGAACCCTGGCCTTGGGGGCTGAGGTTACGGTGGGGGATTTGCTGCGGGCCATGCTGGTGGTGTCTGCCAATGAAGCAGCCACGGCACTGGCAGAAATGGTGTCTGGGTCGGAGGAAGCCTTTACCCAGCTGATGAATCAGCGGGGCCAGGAATTGGGGCTGGTTTCTGCGGTTTTCTATAACCCCCACGGGCTGCCGGATTATACCCAGTCTCCCACAGCGTCCAAGCGCCAGAATGAGATGAGTGCGGAAGATATGTTCCGTCTGACCCAGTACCTGCTGAACAATCACCGGGAGCATCTGACGAACATTACCCGAATGACCAAAACCGACCTTCCCAGCTTCGGACAAACCCCGGAGGGCAAGGTGGCCTATGCCAAAACCACCAATGCTCTGCTGTATAATTTCCCGGATTGCCTGGGCCTGAAAACCGGAACTACCAATCGCTCCGGTGCCAACCTGGTCAGCGCCCTGCCGGTGACGGATGGAAATGGGGATACCCACGATCTGGTGGTGGTTCTGTTCGGCGGGGAAGATGACATAGAGCGCTGCGAAAAGACGGCATGGCTGTTCCAATATGCCCGGCAGTACTATGCGCAGACAGCCTTCCCCCAGCAGCAGGTGGTAGAGGAAACCACAGTTGTGACGGTTCCGCCCACCACGGAAGCTACCCAGCCTGCCACCATGGCAACGGAACCTACAGTGGTGCAGACGCCGGAAGCACCTCCGGAGCAGCCGGGCAAGATGCTTTTGATGATGGGGATTTCCTTCTTCGCCGGCGCTGTGGTAGTGCTGGTGGTGGTAATTCTCATTAGCAAAGCAGGCAGAAAAAAGGACTATAACCCTAAATTCGGTCGATAAGAAGAACCGGCTGTCCAGATGTTCCTGGACAGCCGGTATTTTTGCTGGTTATTGCGGGATGGGAAAAGAATAGATAATGGTGAAAATCTTATTTTATAAATAAAAATGAATGTTTTGGAGAGGAAAATGTTGTATTTGGAAAATATAGTGATATAAAAGTTGACACATTTTGTAATCTGATGTATACTGATACGGAAAGAACAATTAGAGAAAAGGGGCAATTTCATGTATCGGCAGAGATCCTCCGGTTGGATGAAACATTGGGATTTTGTATTACTGGATCTGATTGCTCTGCACTTGAGCTTTGTGATTGCGTACTGGGTGCGGCATGGAATAAGCAATCCATATGTGGGACAGGAGTATCAGCAGATCGGTCTGGTGCTGCTTTGTACGGATCTGATTATCCTGTTTTTTATGGAGTCCCTGCGGGGCGTGGTTTACCGAGGTTATTGGAAAGAACTGGTAAAGTGCAGTCAAAGTGCGGTATTGATTACACTGGTAACCACATGGTATTTGTTCTCCATTAAGGCAGGTGCGGAATATTCCCGGTTGGTTTGCTATATGACCGGGGGATTTTATCTGCTGCTCAATTATGGATTCCGAATTGGTTGGAAATACATTATCAAGAGCAGA
>CALXDU010000019.1 GCA_944387145.1 uncultured Oscillospiraceae bacterium
CGCAGGCAAGGCAGGCGTCCATGATGGTCAGGTCCTGATAGGGCAGGGCAATGTTCATCACCAGATCCGGCTGTTAGGAACGAATCAGGTCAATCACCTGGTTCACATCGTCCGCATCAACCTGAGCGGTGGTGATTTTTGTAGCGGTTTTTCCAGCCAGATCGGCTGCCAGTGCATCGCACTTTTCCTTGGTGCGGCTGGCAATGCACAGCTCGGTGAAGACCTCACTGACCTGACAGCACTTACGGATTGCTACGGAGGCAACGCCGCCGCAGCCAATGACCAATACTTTACTCATAAATCTTCTCTCCTTTTTTAATTCTGCAAAGCAAGCAGCAGTTCCCGCAGCACCTTGCAGGCGGTGGCGGTGGAAACGCCGCTGGTATCCAACATGGGGGCCAGTTCATTAACATCGGCTGCCACAACATTAGTCCGGCAGACCATGAAAATGGCATTCAAAAGCGGAAGGAAGGTTACGCCTCCAGCCTCAGGAGTTCCTGTTCCCGGAAACAACGAGGGGTCCAGACAGTCCAGGTCAATGGTCAGGTAAACCGGAGTCTTTTCCTGTCCAAGACGATCGACCAATTCTTCCAAACCGTCAAAGGTAAAGGGGTGAAAATCGGTATGTTCTTTGGCGAATCGGAATTCCTCACGGTCACCGCTGCGGATGCAGAACTGGTGAATCCGGTGATCTCCCAGCAGATCATGGCACCGGCGGATGACGCAGGCGTGGCTTAACTCCGCTCCCAGATAGTCGTTGCGCAGATCTGCATGGGCATCAAAGTGGATGATGTGCAGGTCTGGGTGGTGTTTCAGTACTGCCCGGACGGAACCTAATGTTACCAAGTGCTCTCCGCCCAGCAGCAGGGGAAGCTTCCCATCAGCCAGGATCTGGGCGGCATGGTTTTCGATGTCAGCCAGGGCCATTTCGGCACTTCCAAAACACAGCTCCAAGTCGCCGCTGTCAAAAATGGCATAATCTGTCAGGTCCTTGTCCTGATAGGGGCTGTAGGTTTCCAGCCCAAAGCTTTCATGGCGCATGGCGGAAGAGCCAAACCGGGCGCCGGGACGGAAACTGGTAGTGGAATCAAAGGGGGCGCCAAACAGAACAATACGGGATTCTTCGTAAGTTCCGTCGCAGCCAATAAAGGTTTCGATGTTGGGTTGCATGGTTATTCAACCTCCTCCAGCATTTTTTCCAGGAAAGCGGGCAGGAAAAAGGCACCGCAGTGGAGCCGCACGGTGTAGTACTGGGTTTCCAGATGCAAAGAAAGCCATTTTTCCCGGTCAAAGTCATCGATGGGGTGATATTTTTTGCTGGCAAAGCCAAACAGCCAGTAGCCGGCGGCGTAGGTAGGGATGTGGGCCTGATAAACCCGGCTGATGGGGAAGGTGCTGACGATGCGCTTGTGGCTTCTCTGCATGGCTTCGGCGTCGTGGCGGTAAAATGGACTGCCTTGCTGATTCACCAGAATGCCGTCGTCACGCAACGCATTGTAGCAAATTCCGTAGAATTCTTTGGTAAAATACCCTTCGGAAGGGCCAAAGGGGTCGGTAGAGTCCACAATAATCAAATCGTACTGGGCTTTCCGGCGGCGAATAAAACGCAGGGCATTGTCAAAGTAAATATGTACCCGTTCATCATCCAGCCGGCAGGCGTTTTCCGGCAGATACTGTCGGCAGGCCTCCACCACCTGGGCATCCATCTCCACCAAGTCAATGGAGCGGATGCAGTCGTACCGGGCAAGTTCCCGGACAACACCGCCGTCACCGGCGCCAATCACCAGCACATCCTGGACATTGGGGTGAACGGCCATAGGGACATGGGTAATCATTTCGTCGTAGATAAATTCGTCCCGTTCTGTCAGCATCACATTGCCGTCCAGGGTCAGTACCCGACCGAATTCCGGGGTGTCATATATGTCAATTTGCTGATAAGCACTTTTGTGAGAATACAGATGCCTGTTTACCCGGATGCTGTGCTTGACGTCAGGAGCGTGAAATTCACTGAACCATAATTCCATCACATAACCTCCTGTTTTATTATGTTGATATGTTCAATTTCCGGGTCTTCCGGGCCGGTCATGGAGCAACCTTTGGCTTTGGCATACCGGATGTAATCCAGAATTTCGGCAGTGATTCGTTCCCCTGGTGCCAGAATGGGAATTCCGGGAGGATAGCACATGACGAATTCGCTGCAAACTTTGCCCACACTTTCGTCCAGAGGGACACTGAGCTTGTCGGCGTAGAATGCCTCCTGAGGGCTGGTGACCACTTCCGGATCGATATATTCCTGACTCATCAGGCCGCTGCTGTCCTTTTGAAACCGGCGGCGAATTTCTGCCAGGGCACTGACCAGGCGTTCCAGTTCCTGGGGACGGTCACCAATGGAAAGGTAAGCCAGAATGTTGCCGATGTCGCCGAATTCAATCTGAATGTCGTACTCATCCCGAAGCAGGTCATATACCTCAATTCCTGCCAAACCAATATCCCGGGTATGAACGCTGAGCTTGGTAGGATCGAAGTCGTAGATGGAATCGCCGTTAATCAGTTCCCGGCCAAAGGCATAGTAGCCACCCACAGCGTTGATTTCCTCCCGGCTGTATTCGGCCATGTCTACCACTTGCTTGAAAACCTCTTTGCCCCGCAAAGCCAGATTCCGGCGGCTGATATCCAGACTGGACATCAGCAGATAGCTGGCGGAGGTGGTTTGGGTGAGGTTAATGATTTTGCGCACGTGGCCCTCCTGGATATTGGGGCCGATGAGCAGCAGACTGGACTGGGTGAGGCTTCCGCCGCTTTTGTGCATGGAAACCGAAGCCATATCCGCACCGGCGGCCATGGCCGAAACCGGCATATTTTCTCCAAAATAAAAATGGGTTCCGTGGGCTTCATCTGCCAGACAGAACATGCCGGCATCATGGGCCATTTTTACAATGGCTCGCAGATCGCTGCAAATACCGTAGTAGGTGGGGTTGTTGACCAAAACCGCTACCGCATCCGGATGCTCTGTAATGGCCTTTGCTACTTGCTCCCGCTTCATTCCCAGGGAAATACCCAAATGATGATCCACTTCTGGGTTGACATACACAGGAACGGCACCGCACAGGACCAGTGCATTGATAACGCTGCGATGGACATTCCGGGGCAGAATGATTTTATCGCCATACTTACAGGTGGATAATACCATGCTCTGGACGGAACTGGTGGTTCCGCCCACCATTAAAAAGGCGTGGGCAGCGCCAAACGCATCGGCAGCCAGTTCCTCTGCCTGACGGATTACGGAAATGGGGTGGCAGAGATTGTCCAGCGGCTTCATGCTGTTGACATCAATGCTTACGCACTGCTGACCCAGGAAGGCGGTCAGCTCGGGGTTTCCTCGTCCTCGTTTGTGTCCGGGAACATCAAAAGGAACCACGCGCATCTGCCGAAAAGTTTGCAGAGCTTCAAAAATGGGCGCTTTGCTCTGGTCTAATTTATATGTTTTGTTCATACCCAGCACCTCGCAAATAAAAAACGCAGACTGCGAAAACACAGTCTGCGAAAAAATCAACAACCATAAACTCCGATATTTCGACAATTCACCAGGAAAAGTCGGCACACGTTCCGTACAATAAGAAGGGAAACACCGGAATAGGGGAATATGGTACATAGAGTCTATATAGCAACAAAATACTTTTACTACTCTTTATTGACCGTTTCACAAGTCTGCGCCATGACGCATTTCGGTTATAAAGTAACCAACTTATAAAATTTGAGCTTTTAACTCAATCAATAAGGCGGTAGAGCCGCCAATCGGCAGTGGACCCGGCTGTCCGTATGGCCTTAACTCCGGAAGGAGTGGTCCCAGTATTCCTCGCTAGATTACTCTATGCGGTTACTGCGAAATATAGCATATGCAGTAGGGTTTGTCAAGAGGGTTTCAAAAATGGGAATTGTTGGAAAAATTGAATGACTTTGCAATTTCGCGTAAAGCTTTGTCATTGCGTTTGAAGCGGAGCAGCCTTTTGTCAACCGTTTCCGGTGGGGATGAAGGGACGAATAGAGGCAGCTACGTTGCAAATCGGCATGGTTTGCAGCCACACACGACCAGGTCCGGTCAGAACGGTGTTGAACAATCCCTCGCCGCCCAGCAACATATTTTTTACCCCCGGAACTTGCCGAATGTCCATTTGGACCTCCGGTGTGAAGCCTGCCACATTGCCTGTATCCACAACAATTTGCTGGCCGGCTTTCAGTTCATACTCTACCAGTTCACCGTCAATTTCCACAAATGCCGTACCTCTTCCGGAAAGCCGCTGCATGATAAAGCCTTCACCGCCGAAAAAACCGGTTCCCAATTTCTTGTTGAAGTGAATAGAGAGGGTTACACCGGACTCTGCCGCAAGAAAGGCACTTTTCTGCAAGATCATTTCCTGGCCCGGTGCAATGGTGATGGCTTTAATCTGTCCAGGGAAACTGGAACCAAACGCAATCATTCCCGGCCCACCCTTGGCAGTGTATGTGTTCTGGAACATACTCTCGCCGGAAAAAGCCTTGGAAAACATTCTCCCCAGTCCTCCGCCGTGGGTTTCCATTTGCATATTGGGGCTCATCCAAACCATGGAACCTTTTTCTGTGATCATTTTCTCGCCGCTCTCCAGGTCGCAGACCACTACAGGAAAGTTTCCGCCTTTTATTTCATAACGCATTTCATTGCACCTCCAGATTCTGTTTTTTGGTTACTGCTGTACAAATTTATTCTACACAATCTGTATGAATAAGTCCAGACGGAAATGCTGCGTATTTTCCTTACGGCGAAATTTTGTTGAATATCACTGTAGGATTTAGCAAAACAGAGAATTGGTGAATACAATGGTAAAGTAAGAAAGTAGGAGATGATGAAATGCCAATTCGTATTTTTATTGACCAAGGACACAATCCCAGCGGCCCTAACACCGGAGCTGAAGGCAATGGACTGCGGGAGCAGGATATTACATATGTGGTGGGGATGTATCTTGCGCAGATGCTGAAACGGGATCCCAGATTTAGCGTTATGGTTTCCAGGCCAACACCAGAAACTGTGCTGGGGGTCAATAATTTGACAAGTCTGCAAGCACGGGTAAACATGGCCAATTCCTGGCCGGCGGATTATTTCATCAGCATTCACTGTAATGCCAATGTCAACCCGGCAATCAATGGCAGCGAAGTGTATGTCTATCAGGCAATTACCCAGGCGTACTGGTTGGCACAGCATATTTTAATTGGATTGGTGGAGCAGGCTGGAACACGAGACAATGGGGTACGGGTGAATCCGTCGTTATTTGTTTTGCGACGAACCGCTATGACAGCGGTGTTGGTAGAACTGGCTTACCTGACCAATCCGTCCGATGCTGAAAAGCTGGCAAATGACCCAGAAGGATTTGCCAGAGGAATTTATTATGGAATACTTCGCTACTTTGGTTTTACAATGGTAGACCCGTATTAGGGGAAGAGTAGCATGAATCATACTTTAGAAATTGGCTGCAGAAGAAGGAACATACCTGGATGCTGATATATTTCTTGCAGATGGAAATACCTGTTTGTTCTGATTTCTTAAATTTTTCCCATTGGCTTGACACCGCCTTAAAACCTGTTATAATCAAATTCATAGGAAAACATGGATTTTTCGACGAAATTTTTCCATCTCAAAGGTTTTTTCAGGAAACGTCCCTGACTTTTTATTACGCCATATCCACAATACGGGATGATCCTGCAATCGTTGGGGTAAGAACTGGAAAACGGATTTTTCATGTATAAATCTGTCGATTTATGCGTACAATTGGAAGGAAACAAAGATCATGAAGATTCTTGTACTCTCTGATTCCCATGCGGCGCTGAGCTTTATGCGCAGGTGTGTTCAGGCGGTGAAACCGGATGCCATTGTGCATTTGGGTGACTATTTTGATGATGCCGTCGTATTGAAAGAAGAATTTTCGGATATTGCGCTGTACCAGGTGCCGGGAAACTGTGATCGGTTCCGGTGCAGACCTGGTCAGCCGGAAATTCTGATCGAAAAAATTGGCGGTGTCAATATATATATGACCCACGGACACCGCCATAGTGTAAAAACCTATTTGGGTGCGCTACTGAAGGATGCCCGGGCCTGCAAGGTGGATATTGCTCTGTATGGTCACACCCATCAAGCGGACTGCCATCAGGAGGAAGACGGACTGTGGATAATGAACCCTGGAAGCAGTGGGTATTTTGGAGGAAGTGCAGGACTGATTGAGATTTCCCAGGGAAGAATTGTATCCTGCCGTCTGCTTCAGGAGAAAGACCTGCCGGATATCTGGTAAAGATTGAGCAGGGGACAGAAAATATGAATGTTTTCTGAATTCTTCGGCATACCATGTCGATGGCTTGAAAATTAGAAGAAAATGTGATATAATCAGGAAAATTTTGTTCCGGAGGTGGAGTATGGAAGATTCCGGTGTATTTGTAGACGAACAGATCGAAACGGTAAAACCCGTCCAGAATGGTTTTGATCGGTTTAAGAATACAGTTTCCAAGACCAATCACATCATTAACCTCATTGGGGTATGGTTGTTCCGTCTGCGCAAGCCGGTTATGGCTGCCCCTGTTGTGTTCTTTGCTTTGCGGCTGGCGGCATATAACAGCAGTCACTTGCCGGAGCAGGTAGGCATTAACTTGCAGGCAACCGGTGAGTTTGCCCAGACAATCAGCCGTCATATGGCGGTGATGGGGCCGCTGGGGCTGACATTGGGCTGCCTGCTGCTCATGTTCTTTGCCCGCAAAGCGATGTATGCCTGGGCGATCAGCATTTTTACCCTGGCGCTTCCGCTGCTGCTGCTGATCAGCAATGTATATCCCGCATAAAGAAAATAATTTGCTGCCGTGAAAACAACGGCAGCATTTTCTTTTATTGGATTACAAAGTGCAGTCAAAAACGACAGGAAGCTTTGATATAATGAATTGTAGTGTGCAGGATGCAGTGAGGAAAGCCGATGCCGCGGAAACATCTGCGGATAACCCGACGGCGGCCCTGTGACACGCTGTACCCGGCAAAAAGGACATAAGCAGCA
Source organism: uncultured Oscillospiraceae bacterium (assembly GCA_944387145.1). Lineage (GTDB taxonomy): Bacteria > Bacillota > Clostridia > Oscillospirales > Oscillospiraceae > Faecousia. The sequence continues at coordinate 7,065 of CALXDU010000019.1, forward strand.
GCGGTTCCATAGGAGCCGCTGCAATTTTTATAATAAAATCGTCCGCCGGAAAATGGCGGACGATTGAAGATCACTCTGCTTCCAGATCCTGGACTTTTTGATTTTTGCCAAAATATGCCAGAACGTAGCTGACGAAAGAAATTGCAAGAAACACACCGTCGGTCAGTGCAATCGCATTTACCACAGCCGGGTTCATTTCGGGGAAGAGCACCAAGGCAATCAGGCTGATGAACAAAACGGTAGTGCACACCTTTCCGGTCATCAATGCGCCGGGGAGCATTCTTCCTTTGCGCAGGAAGAAGACGCCCGCAATCAGCTGAAAGGCTTCTTTGACCACGAACAGAGCCAGTACCGGCATCAGAACAGGATACTCCAGGGACAGACACAGCGTCAAGGTAAACTGGGTCATTTTGTCCGCAATGGGGTCCAGAATTTTTCCTACCGTGGTGATCATATTGAAGTGACGGGCGATTTTCCCGTCAATCATATCCGTCAAGCAGGACACAGCCATAATAGTTCCGGCCAGGACATACTGGTACGTTTGCGTAGCATTCAGATAAATGTAAGCATACACGGGAATCAGCGCCAGTCGGAAGAAGCTGAGTAAATTCGGTATGGAAAATATTTCCTTTTTCCAGTTTTTAATCAACATGGATATTTCCTCCGTAAATGGCTATAAATTGCAGTGTTATTATAGCACGCTTTTACGCAGATTATCAAGAGTAAGGATTCAAATCCGGAAAAAGTTTATATTCTGGACATATTCGTGAAGGATTTTCGGGTAAATTTCTGTTCGCAAAAATCAGAGGGGTTGTTTGATGGTAGCCAGGGGATACTGCAGCGCCAGATGCTTCCAGGTGTTCCGGTCCAAGTTCCCTGTCATAGGAAGACCACACATATGCTGGAAGGCAGAGATACAATCGGCGGTGCAATCATCCAACAGACCGGAAATGGGCGGCTGCCCCATGCAGCCATACCGCTGAGAAATGACGCACAGCATACTCTGAACCAAATACAAGTGGGGACAGCTTTCCCCTTTGCAGATGGTTTGGCTGGGCTTCAGGGGGACATAAATGGACTGGGCCGGAACTTGCTCTGTCAGCGCTGGTTCAAATTCTGCTACCACGGCATCCCAGGTGGCCTGATCCGTGATCCCTGTGACCGGAAGACCGTGCTTTCTTTGAAAGGTGGAGACTGCGCCCATGGTTTGCGGGCCGTAGATACCATCGGGAATGATGTTGCCATAGTCGGAATCCCGCTGGGCAATGATTCGCAGCATGGTTTGCAGGCTTCGGATAGGCTGACCAATAAACGTTTCGGGCGGTCTCATCGAATTACCTCCTGCTGCACCGGGTCCTGATTCCCGGAACGCAGTGCAGTACCGGGGAATTGGGTCATGGTGCTGGTTTTGGAATAACGGGTACGGGGATTGCTTTGATTCAACAATGCATTGGTGTAGGGGAAATTCTCCGGATTGCGTAGGCTGGTGCCTTCAATTCCGGCAAACTGCTCATAAATTTTCTCCCAGGTTTCATTGTTGACAGAGCCTGTTTGGGGGATACCCAACCAGCGCTGGGCGGCTATAACTGCGTTTTGGGTAGCGGGACCAAAAATCCCGTCCACGGCAATGTCAGGGATTTCGGGAATGTAAGCGCCCAGTACACTCAGCATATACTGCAAGTGCTCCACCCGAACCCCTCTGTCGCCAAAGTCGATGGGGTTGGTATTTGCCCAGGAAATGGAGTAGAATTTTTGTCCTTGGCTGCGCAGCTCGGACAGGGAAGTAACGGCGGTATAGTATCGCACCAAGGCATACCAGGTAGCCCGGCCCACAATGCCGTCTACCGTCAGACCAAAGACCTCCTGGAATTTTTTGACCGCCGCTTCCGTCTGGGCACCGAAAATTCCGTCCACCGGAGAAATTTTGGGAATGGCAGGGTAGCTTTGGGAGATCCGATTGAGTTCTGTCTGAATCACCGCCACACTGGGGCCGGAGTATCCCCGCCGCAGGGGATTGCAGGGATAGGAAGACGTGACGCCGCGAACCGGGGCATTGGTCACAATTTCTACATTGCCATAGTAGCTGGTGAGAATTTGCTCATAACTGAGTCCGTCGGTTGCCAGATTCTGACTGCCCCATTGGCTCAATCCTTCACATGTTACGGTAGTACCATTGCAAAACTTTGCGGCCAGAGGCTCCACAAACCCGGGCCTGCGAAGATAGTCATTGAACATATCATCCACCAAACGGGAGATGTTGTCAAAGAAACTTCGCCCATTGACAAAAAACTGGTCATATGCTGTGGAATTGGTGATGTCAAAATTGTATCCTCGACTGCGATAGAATTCTGTGTAGACTCGGTTCAAAGCGAAGGAAATAATGGCCAGGATATTGGCCCGCAGCGCCTCTTCTTCCCAGGTGGGGTATATTTCACTGCTCGCCACATTTTTGACGTAATCGACAAAACTAACGGTGACATTTTCTGCGTCGGCACTGGGAACGCCTAAATGTACCGTGATTCTCTGGGGTATGTAAGGTATTACGGAAACCATAGCATTCCTCCTATAGATTCTGGGGAGGGGTGTCGAAAATGATAGTGTCGTTCCAAGCGCCGGGAACTTCTGCCAGCGGAATCATTTCCAGATTCTGGACCGTTGTTGTTCCGGCAAAGACCTGCACATGCTCTGCTTCAATTTGTTCATATCCCTGCCGATGTGCATAGATGGTTACGGTGGCAAAGGGGACTTCCGGCGGATTTGGCGCCAGACTTTCTGATTTATCCGGTACGGGTATTTCAATGGGGACGATGCGGCCGCTTCGATCTGTAATGCGCATAGCAATGGCAGTGCCATCCGTGGCAGTGACAATAATTGCTGTATCTTTCAAAGGCAGCTGGGCATTGCTGGCATATGCGCGCACCTGGATGTATCCGATTGCGGACAAAACAATCACTCCTTTCCTGCTCTCCCTTATTCTATGCGGCGTACAGGAAGAAAGTTACAAAGAAAGGTGGGCAGCGCCCACCTCAGAGAAAGTCCTGCATTTGCCGGATATTTGCATTTTCACAATCCAACAGTTTCTGGGAAAGAACTTGTATGGGTTCGTCGGATTGAGAGAATTGGTTCAGATTTTTTAGCCCGGTAATCATACCCCGGGTGTTTCCCTGAATCATCATCCCGGCGATTTTGGAATCGGAATTGCGCCCTGCAAGCTTCATCCGTGTCATTGTTTCTGCCATGAACCGAATGGCGGGGTCCAGCTCCGGCAGTTCCCAGCCTCTGTGCATGGCAATTCGATGGGCTTCTGTCTCAATGGAGTCATATTCACGCAGCTGCGACTCCAGGGCGTCCCGCAGACCGGGCTGCATGCTGGAATCCAGTACACTGCGAATACCGATCTGTCCCATCTGTGTGGTTTTCAGCAGGGAGGAAAGAAGTTCTTTGCTGTTTTTCATATTACATCACCACCAGTAGTATGCACATTCTGGCTTTGGGCATACATACAATAGAAGAATGGAAGGGATGTGATTTCTATGTGTGCAATTTCCGGAATCATCGGATTGCCGGCGGAGGAAACTGTGGTCAAAGCAATGCTGAAAACCATGCATCGCAGAGGCCCGGATGATGCCCGCTTTTTTCAGCAGGAGGATGTAACACTTCTGCACGCAAGACTTGCAATCATTGACCCAGTCGGTGGACGACAGCCCATGGAACTGGACTTTGCCGGCGAGCATTATTGTCTGGTGTATAATGGGGAATTGTATAATACCCAGGAATTGCGCAGGGAATTGGCTGCCTCCGGGCATCAATTTCTCGGACATTCCGATACCGAAGTGGTCCTTCACGCCTACGCACAGTTTGGAGCAGACTGCGTGAACCATTTTAACGGAATTTTTTCCTTTGCGGTATGGGAAGAAAAGAACAAACGACTGTTCATTGCGCGGGACCGGATTGGCGTCAAGCCCTTTTTCTACCATATTCATCAGGGAGGGCTATTGTTCGCCTCAGAGATCAAAACCATATTAGCCTACCCGGGCGTGGAGGCAAAGCTGGATGACAGCGGAGCGGCGCAGCTGGTTATGCTTGGTCCCGGCAGACTGCCAGGGAGCGGCGTGCTGAAGGATATTTTGGAACTGGAGCCAGGGTGCTGCGGATTTTTCCAGGAGGGAAAGCTAACGACTTACCAATACTGGAAGCTTCGGGACCGGATTCATCGTGACAGCTTTGCAGATACGGTGGCGCACGTTCGATTCCTTGTAGAAGATGCCATCAAGCGGCAGATGGTATCGGATATGCCCATTGGAACTTTCTTGTCCGGCGGACTGGATTCCAGTATTATCACGGCGGTTTGTGCCGGGGAAAAGGCAAAAAATGGGGAAATCTTGAAAACATTTTCTGTGGATTATCAAGACAATGACCGCTACTTCCAGGCTAACAAATTCCAGCCCAATTCGGATGCTTCCTATATAAGATCCATGGTCAATGCCCGGAAAACAGACCACCATTGGACGGTACTGACGCCGGAGGATCTGGTCGGCGCTTTGGAGGATGCTACCATAGCCCGGGATCTTCCGGGGATGGCAGATGTGGATTTTTCCCTGCTGGCTTTCTGCCGGGAGATTCGCAAAGAAGTCAAGGTTGCCCTGTCCGGGGAATGTGCCGACGAGATTTTTGGCGGCTATCCCTGGTATCGGGACCCGGAGGTTCGCGCCCAGGAGGGATTTCCCTGGGCTCAAAATACCCGGCAGCGCGCAGAAGTTTTAACCTCCGCAGTCAGAATCAATCCTACGGATTTTGTAATGGATGCATACCGGAAAACCTGCCAGGAAAGCGATATTCTGCCGGGCACAACCCCGTTGGAGCGGCGAATGAAAGAGATGGTAAACCTGAATTTTCGGTGGTTTATGCAGACGCTGCTGGATAGAAAAGACAGAATGAGTATGTATAGCGCTCTGGAAGTTCGTGTCCCGTTTTGTGACTATCGGATTGCGGAATATCTGTATGGCGTTCCCTGGGAATACAAGGATTACCAGGGGAGGGAGAAAGGGCTGCTTCGGTGCGCCGTGGAAGGGCTTTTGCCCCAGGAGGTTCTCTACCGGAAAAAGAGTCCATACCCCAAAACCTTTGACCCGGCTTATGAAAAGCAGATTTCCGCAAAATTGATTCCTGTGTTGGAAGAAGATGGACCCTTGTGGCATCTTCTGAACAAGGAAGCGGTGGTGAACATGCTGGCAGAAGAGACACCCTGGCCTTGGTACGGACAGCTGATGCGCAAACCTCAGACTATGGCATACCTGCTTCAGTTGGATTTCTGGCTCCGGCAGTACCATGTGGAATTCTGTTTTTAGCGATTGACGGATAGATGGGGCTATGTTAAAATAAATCCAAACGGAATTCTAAAGATAAAACAGGAGGCACTGTAATGCGCAAAACAAAGATTATCTGCACCATCGGCCCTGCAAGTGAAAATGAGGAAGTATTGACCCAGATGTGTCAGGCAGGCATGAATGTTGCCAGACTGAACTTCTCCCATGGCACCTATGAAGAGCATGAGAAAAAGATTGAGCTGATCAAGCGTGTTCGCCAGAAGCTGGGCCTGCCCATTGCCATTATGCTGGATACCAAGGGCCCGGAATATCGGATTCGGACCTTCGCATCCGGGAAAGTAACCATTCACACCGGTGATCCGTTCACCTTCACCACCGACGAAGTGGAAGGTGATGAGACCAAGGTCAGCGTGAATTATAAGAATCTTGCCAAAGAATTGAAGCCGGGCAACATTGTGTCCGTCAATAACGGCCTGGTCAAGTTTGAAGTCCAGCAGATTACCGGAAATGATATTTTGTGCAAGTGCCTGGTTGGCGGCGTGCTGAGCAACCGTAAGAGCATGTCTTTCCCCAATAAGGTCATGTCCGGTCCCTACCTCAGCGAACAGGATAAGTCTGATATTCTGTTTGGCATTCGCCATGGCGTAGATTTCGTTGCGGCATCTTTCGTTTCCCGCAAACAGGATGTTTTGGACATTCGGAAGCTGCTGGATGAAAACGGCGGAAGTGACATTGAAATTGTCGCCAAGATTGAAAATCAATCTGGTGTGGACAATGTAGAGGAAATCTGCTCCGCTTGCGGCGGCATTATGATTGCCAGAGGCGACTTGGGTGTAGAAATCCCGTTTGTGGAAGTGCCTTCTGTACAGAAAAAACTGACCCGGAAATGCCGTATGCTGGGCAAACGGGTCATTACCGCCACCGAAATGCTGGAGTCCATGATTCACAATCCCCGTCCTACCCGTGCGGAAATTTCCGACGTGGCCAATGCTGTATATGACGGTACCTCCTGCGTTATGCTGTCCGGTGAATCTGCTGCCGGTGAGTATCCGGTGGAGGCCGTACAGGCAATGGCGCAGATTGCGGAATATACGGAGCAGCATACCGGTTACAAGAAGCGTTTCCTGTCCACCCAGTTTGATGGTGAGAATAACCTGGACTGCATTTCCCACGCAGTATGTTCCATGGCGCTGGATGTCAATGCCAAAGGCATTGTGGTTTGCTCGGTTTCCGGTAAGACCGCTATGCTGGTCAGCCGCTTCCGCACCCCGGTGGACATCATTGGCATGACTACCGATCGGAAAATTTGGCGGCGTCTTTCTATGAGTTGGGGTGTTACGCCGGTTATGGCGGATCAGTTCCCCAGTATGGATGTTATGTTCTACTACGCCAAAAAGGTGGCGGTGGATACACTGGGTCTGCAGCCCGGTGACAACATCCTGCTGACCGGCGGCCCGATTAACGGAAAATCCGGCAATACCAACACGATCAAAATTGAGACCATTTGACAATACGCCCCCGGCGGTAAGCCGGGGGCGTATTTCTTATCTTCTTAGTTCTTCGCTGGCCACCAGAAGCAGCTGGCGGATATTCAGCCCCTGGGGGCAGATCTCTTCACACTTTCCGCACTTGAGACATGCTGACGGTACTGTTCCGGGTATGGTATCCATGGCGTATGGCTGCCCCTGCCGTTTGGCATTCAGGTGGGTGAACCAATCTGGAATTGCAATTTCCTGAGGGCAAACCTCTGTGCAGTAACGGCAATTTGTGCAGGGAATCAATTCCTGATTCCGAAAAATGGCACAAACGGCTTCGACTGTCTGCTGTTCCTGAGGGGTCAGCGGCTGAAATTCCTGCATGAAACTGATGTTGTCTTCCAACTGCTCCAAGGTACTCATGCCGGACAGAACCATTCGGATACCCTCAAATCCCGCGGCAAAGCGGATGGCATAGCTGGCATTGGAGCCGCCGTGGAGCCGATCGAAAATTTTCTGTGCCGCTTCAGGGAGATTGACCAGAGCACCGCCCTTGACGGGTTCCATGACGATCACAGGCTTGTGATACTTTCTGCATACTTCATAACATTTCCGGGATGCAACTTTTTCATCCTCGAAATCTACATAATTAAACTGAATCTGCACTACTTCAATCTGAGGATATTCCTGAAGAATTTCTTCCAGTACGTCCGGAGAATCGTGGAAAGAAATACCCAAATGCTTAATTTTCCCTTCCTGCTTCAATTCCAGAGCGGTTTCAAAGGCTCGGGCCTGTCGGAACTCCTGGAATCTGGCACGATTCAAAGCGTGCATCAGATAGAAGTCGAAATAGGAAACACCACAGGCTTCCAGCTGTGTCTGGAACAGGGGACGGATGTCTTCCTGGGTTTTGAAATAAGTACCGGACAGCTTGTTCGTCAGGATATATCGTTCCCGGGGATACCGGGACGTCAAACACTCCCGGATAGCCAATTCGCTTTTTCCGTTCAGATATCCATGGGCGGTATCAAAATAGCAGAACCCACTTTCCAGAAACCGATCCACCATTTTCTTGGTCTGTGTAATATCAACTTCCTCGCCAATCATGGGAAGCCGCATGAAACCGAAGCCGAAGTTTCGTTCCATGCCGGCAAAACAAGTATCCATATCTGATTCCTCCTTTTTGGTACCAGTATATCACCGGATACAGCCGATTCGTCAAGTAGTATTTTCGATCACGTTCGTTCAAGTGTGTATGCAGTTCGTTTGTGTCCGATTCGAACCATCATGATTTACAAAGTGAAGAGTATGAAAGTTTACCATCCATAAGGGATTCCAAAAGCAAAGCGGCAGCGCAGCCATCCGAGAGGGAACGGTGGACAATCGAAAATCATCTCATCTGTCATGTGGCTCTCCGCTGAGACTTTGTCGGCGCATTTGACAGAAAAAAGAGGCATGAGGAATGGATTCAAAGGGAATCCATCTTTTCCTTTTTCTTGTTTTCTTCCCGCTGAATGACATAGTCTGCAAAGTTTTGAATTTCTTCGAACATCTCATCCGTGATCACATCTTCCCGACCACGGGAGAGCGCAAACATAATATCTTCTTTTTTGATACGGCGCCCATCGGTTTCGGTGGACGCTGTTTTTGCGTCCGGGCCATTTAGAATGCTGTCTACGGAGATTCCAAGATACTCTGCAATGACTTTGGCCCGATCATATGGTATTTTCGTTACCTTTTTTGGATTTAGATACCCATTTGAAAAGCCGCAGTCTTTTTCAAGCTGGGAAATGGGAATTTTCCGTTGCTGGCAAATATCCCGAACGTAATGGATGCTGTTGAACATATACCCTCCTACATGAAATAGAAAAAATCCTAAAATGATATTGACAAATTAGAAAAAATCCTATACAATAGGGATGCGATTAGGAAAAATTCTAAAATTCAAAGGGCATTTTAAGCTTCTAAATTCTGTTGACCCTTGTATTTTAGAATATTCCCTAATATATGTCAATAGAAATTGTGATTTTTATGTAGCTAGGAAAGGGGAGTGATCCATATGATCTACAAAAATCCAGTGGCAGTACGCAAATTCCTGGGCTGGTGGGATAAAGCAAGCAAAGCCGCCATGGAGGATTGACGATGGCCCTGGAAAGGATGCGTATGGGTTCCTGCTGCTGGATATTTTCAGCCTGGAGGTTGAAGTGCCTGCGCCTGGTATTTTGCGGAGACAAAGCGAGGTGAGTTTATCCAGAAATATTCCGGGGAACGGGTGCGGTTTCACAGGGATGACGGCGGAAAGACCGGTTCCTTTTCGGGCAAATGAACGGGAGGAGGCTGATGAAGAAGGAGGTGAAGAAACACAGATTTTGACGGTAGAGGAAATGCCGTCTCATAACCATGGTATAAAGTCACCATCTATTAATTTCTGTGGGGACAATCCGAATCGTGGGGACTGTTGGCTTATTGGGTACGATAAAGCGAATCATCATGGGAGTCTGATATCGGAAACTGGTGGAAGCCAATCACACAATAATATGCCGCCGTATTTGGCAGTGTATATGTGGGCGCTTATCTGCTGAAATTTATTTGGAGGTTGGAGTGATAAAATGACAATTACATTTGAACTGTCAAATCAAATCATACGTCGAACGGATTGCAATGTGCTGGCATCCGGATCTCAAAACTATGTTACGGCAAAGTTTGACATATTAACCGAAGACTGGACAGCACCGATTACAGCTATCTTTGATGATTACACGGTCGTGCTGGATGAGGACAACCAGTGTCTGGTACCGTGGGAAGTACTGGCAAATTCGGGGAAAGTGACCGTGTCCGCATTTTGCGGGAATTTGCATACCGCAATTGCGGAGACATTCCAGGTATACCCCAGCGGTTACACCGAGGGCCAAACGCCGGAAAACCCCACGCCGTCGGTATACGTTCAGCTGACCCAGTTGGTCCGAGAGGCGGTGGATGCCGCCGACAGTGTACGCCAGCAGGCCGACGCCGGCGCATTCGACGGAAAAGATGGCGATCCGGGTCCCCAGGGTGGATACTACACCCCTGAGGCAACCAAGACAGACGAGAGCACCATCACCATTGCGTTTACTCCTTCTCAGCAGGATATGCCGCCGGTGGAGACGGTTTCTATTACACTTCCTGTTGGCTGCGAGGCGGCAGAGAACACAGCACTGCGGGGCGCAGTGATTGCCGTTACCGGTGACAGCATTTCTGCCCAGAGTGTGAACTATGCCAGCATCATTGCCCAGCAATGCGGCATGGAATATCAGAATGTGGCTATGGGCGGAGGGAATGTGGCCTCCGGGGTCATCACGGAATGCGGCGGACATCGGCCCAGCATCTGTGACAGCATCGAATCTATGCGCTCTGATGCAGACATCATTCTCCTTAGCGGAGGCGTGAACGATCAGACAGACCTGAACCATGACCGGGAGGCGTTGGGGGAGCTGACTGCGGACTTTTCTACCCAGCTGGACAAAGGAACCTTCTATGGAGGACTGGAGTACATGCTCCGCCAAGCGGTATACAAGTGGAGCAACAAAACCATTCTATATGTCTTGCCCCATCGGACAACCAACAACCTGTATTTCCGGGATGCTGTATTTGCCGCCTGCAAAAAATACGGGGTTCCCGTTGTGGATCTGATGGCGTCCACCATGGATTTCTACACACTGCCTGAGTACAAGGAACTATATACAACGAACAGCGACGGATGGCACCCCAATGAGCTGGGATACCGTGCCTTTTATGTTCCGGAAGTTCTTCATGCGATTAAGGAGCATTTCAGAGGAAAGGGCGACACGATTTCCATTGAAGATGTGAACAGACCGGAGATTATCAACAGCAATGACCCGGAGGAACCTCCCATTGGTGATGATGCATATGTACCTGATATTGCGGGATTTATCCGACTGAACGGCACAATTTCCACATCTGCCAATTACCTGCGCACCGATTACATACCGTTTTCCAGCGCAACAGAACTGGAATACAATGTATTTCTGAGCGCTGACCCAGCGAGTTGGGCGTTGTTTGACGAAAATAAAACTTGGCTTGTTTCCTCTGATGATGCCACAAAAAAAGACCATTGGCACAAAGGCCCAACCGGAAATGATATCATGGTTGGTTGGAAAAAAGGAACGCTTGTCGTATCTGATTTGCTGTCCCAGTATCCGACGGCACGGTATATCGTTGTATCCACCTATGTGTATGCCGCTTACGAGCACATTGTTGATATCAACGGAACGGATGTGGGCTGGGGTACGGATACTGCCTATATTAAGCTAACGTGATGGGGAGAGAACCCTGTTACAAATTCAGAATCTGCTGCAATACCTAGGCTGCTACACCATTCCTGCGGACGATATCTGGGGACAGGCAGCAGATGAACGGCCACAGATTGTGCGGACAGCACAAAAAAGTCTCTGGTAAGAATTATTGCGTTTTAGGCGGAGAGGCGTCGTGCAAGCGGCGTCTCTCCAGTCTTTTGTTGGATGCGCTTGTGGTTGTAGAAATGAATATCCATAAGTTCTTTCCTTTCTGCTGCAAGTATTGTGTCTGTTACCGATTGGATCAGCCGTTGCAGCCGTACCTATTCTTGGGTCGAGGTAGACAGATGGCTTCGTAAGACAGCTAGACGATCATATGACGGATCATCCAGGAAAGGTTTGATTTATGCCAGCTATCAATCAGCATCAATATAGCCAGGGACGAAAGTCCAGGCTTTGTTTTTTTGAATCAGTTCCTCATAGTAGCCAATCTGGTTGCCCAAAGAGTTCAGCTGCTCATCCGACTCCGAGGACACACGGGCATAGAAGGTCACCCGCAGGGGAACGTCATACACAGGGCGGGTTTTCAGTTGCTGACGAATGGTGTGAATGTCCATGGGGATACCTCTGCAGTTCGTTTTATCATCACTAAGAAAAGTATACCATAGAAAATGAACAATTCAAGAAGAATTCTCTGGATATCTTTACAAAGGAAGAACAGCTGTGGCAACCGGGGCAGATTGGATTTCCGCATGGCAGGGGCTTACCGTTTTAACACCCGGACCACCCGGGATAGCACCGTAGAAACCAGTTCCAGGGCGATTTTGTTGCGCAAGAGCATCAGACAGGAAAAATAAATCAGGGAACCGCCGATAATTGCAGCTGGCAGGCGAAGAAACACACTGGTCTGCCATGTCTGTAGGTACAACAGCCAGATCAGCATCACCATGCTTCCCATGACAGCGTGCACAACCTGTTTGTGCAGATCCTGGAGTTGGACTTTTCCGCGGATCAGGAGAGCGTAAAGCAATACCACAATGCCTTCAGAAAGCACCGTTGTTGCTGCCGCAGCATTGTGCTGCCATTTTGGAACCAGCAGGAAATTGAGCAGCACGTTTAACCCGGCGGAAGCTGCCGATACAGCAAATACCCATTGTTCCTTTCTCATTGGGATCAGGATACATTGGGATTGTATCCAGGAGGCGGCAACGAAAACAATGGCAATTGACAAAATTCGCAAGGTGGGTACAGCGCAGAGATAGGCCTGTCCGGACAATGCCAGAATGATATCTTCGCTGAGCATGAACACACCGGTTGCCGCAGGCACTGCCAGCAGGATCAGCGCCTTGCTGAGCTTGTTCAGAAGCCCTTGGTACTGTTCCAGCTTTCCCTGGGTATAATAGTAAGAAAATCTGGGAATGGAAACAATAATCATTGCGGAGATTAAATTCTTGACCACTGCATACAGTTTCGACGCTGCAGTATATAGACCCGTATAGTAGTCGCCGGAGAGAAAGCCGAGAATTGTGGTATCAGAACTGACATAGATGGTGGTCGCCAGGCTGGAGGCCAGCAGAATGAGCATGGGTTTGAGATGGCGGCGCAGATTGACAGTTCTGGAAAAGGAGAACTTTACATATTTGCGAATGTGCCACAAACTGAAAAGATTGATTCCCTGGGAGGAAAAAACCAGAATGCATCCATAACGGTAATAGTCATCGGGGCGGCGAACGAAAATGAAAATCAGAACCAAGGAAATCAGCTGAACCAATACAGATCGTACAGATAGATACCCATAATCTTCGTACACGCCGCATACCCATTCACATCCGATGGTGGGAAGAATCACCGATACGCTGAAAATCATCAGCAGGCCGTAATTTTCCTGTAACTGAGCAAACAAATATCCGCAGGCAAACAAAGCGGCAAGAGAGATTGCAGTGCTCACGCAGGTGATGGTCAATACCTGAGAAAAAAAGGCCTGGAATTTTTCCCTGTCACGGGCAAGGGCAGCACCCTCCCGAATACCGTAGGTTTTCAGACCTAATGTGGAAAAAAGCAAAAAGAAGTTTACAAAAGAACGGATAAAAGTTACTTTTCCCAGGTTTTCTACCTGAAGGGATCTGGATACATAGGGGAAGATGATCATGGGAAAAACCAGAGAAATAACAGTTTTTGCCATGTTCAGCAGTGCGTTTGTTTTAACAGATTTTGCGCTCATGTTTCCGATTCTCCATTTCCGCATCGGGGGAGCTGATACAGTGTACGATATTCCTCTGTCACAGCTGCTACAGTGCAGCGACGCATATCCACAAATCTCCGCTCCCGTTTTTCACTGGCAAAATCCGCAACAGCCTGTGCCCAGACAGAGGGGGTTTGGATGGGAAGAAAGCGGATATTTCCCATATCGATATCGGGGGGAATGTTGGAGGATGCAAGACAGTATAATCCAGATGCCTGAGCCTCTAACAGGGCCAAGCTGAATCCCTCAAAGCGAGAGGGGAAAACAAAAAGATCGGCTTTTGCCATTTCCTCGGGGACGGAGGTATCCGCTGGCAGGATAGATACATAAGATTCCAGGCCGTATGCCTGCAGCTTGCTTTCCACCTGCTGGCGGTAGTGGGAATCTCCCCCTCCGACCATGGTAAGGTGGAAATCTGTTTTGCCAGGAAGCTGCCGGAGAATTTCCAGCAAAAACAGCTGGTTTTTCTGATTGCCAAAATTTCCTACATGAAGAAGTCGTAGTTTGCGGCCGGGTTCATAGCCTGGGCTGCTGCGGGCTTTCTGAAAAAGTGTCAGATCAATCCCATTGAAGATGACGGAGGAGGGAACACCTTTTCCGAAAAGGTAATCACAGGCTGCCTGGGAGCAGCCGATCCGATGGGTTGCGCAGGCGTTTTGAATGGGCCGAAGCAACCCGTTCCGAACCTGGAGCACCAGGCGGGCAGGCAGATAGGATGCATCGTTGTGAGAATGTGCAATGCGAATGGGAATTGCCGCAAGCTTTGCCGCCAGCAGACAGTAGGCACTTTCAAAATAATTGTGGCAGTGCACCACGTCATAAGGTCCATATTTTCGCAAAATGCCCAGTGTCCCCCAAAAGACACGGGGGCCGCGCAGATACATGTCCACATTCCATCGGAAGAAGCGGTCTTTGCGGGGAATGCGGAAGATTCGGCATCCCATGGACTGAAAAACGTCGTCATAGAAATCCGGACCTTTTGTAAAAACCAAAAGATCAAAATCACATTCGCCCCGTAGCTCCCGGACAATGTTCAGCATGACACGGGGTACGCCTCCAATTCCCAACCCGTTGCAGGAGACAAGCAGAATCCGTTTCTTCATAGGCCAGTCCAGCGGCTCCCTTCCGTGTGCCGGGCAGAACACCAATGCAGCTTCCCCCGACTGTAGTTAATGATAAAAAATTCTATCACATAAATTGGATTTCTGTCAACTGATCCAGCTGCAACCCAAATTGGGAATTGCCGGTAGAGTAATATATGATATAATGGTATGCAACCGGTAGAGCACCGGATTTCAGAAAGAGCGGGAGATGCAAGATTATGGAGCACAAACGACTGGGATGGGTGGATGGACTGAGAGGCCTGGCTGTATTTCTTGTGGTATTGGGACATCTTTATAAGGGATTTCCCCTGATATTTCCGTTTTGTACGCTGATTGCCATGCCTATGTTCTATTTCCTGGCAGGCTATGTGTTTCATGAAGGAAAGCCGCTGGGAGCGTTCCTGAAAGGATTGTTTTTTCGGCTGTATGTTCCCTATCTGATCTTTTCCCTGCTGCCTCTAAAATCGATGCTGCTGCTTTTAAACGGGGACCTTTCTGGCTTGGTGGAATACTGGAAGGATTTCTTCAGCGGAAGAATCTTTTGGTTTCTTCCCAGTTTTCTGGTTACCCAGATGCTGTTTTACCTGCTGTCACGGCTGGAAGCCAATCGCCTTGTGCTGTTGGCAGCTGGCGGGGTGTGCTTTGCCTTGGGCGTAGCTGCGGCTGACGTGCCATGGATGGATATTTGGTGTGTCAATACTGCACTGACCGGGATGCTGTATATGTGCATGGGAGCGGTGCTGAAAAAAAGCAGCAGGGGGATTCCTTTGCGGGAGATCGCAGCTGCGGGTGTAATCTATTTGGGGGCATTGCTGCTGTGTATACTGCGGTATCCCGGAGGAGCGATGGATTTTCACTTAGTCGATTATGACAATCCGTTCCTTTTCTTGGTGTTAACCGTTTCGGAGCTTTGGATCTGTGTGGGAATTGCACAGAGATTGCACTGGCCAATGGCTGCTGCTCCCTGGCAGGTGCTGGGACGGGAAACGTTGGTGGTGTATTTAACCCACAGCTGGGTGCAATACGGCCTGTCAATCGTGTTCACTTCCGTCATGCCCATCAACGGCCAGCTCTTTTTTCGGTCCATTGTGTATTGTATCTTGACTTGCACTGTCAGCATGTGCATTTCCCTGGGGATTGGGTATGTGTGCCCGGAATTGGTTGGAAAAAAACGGCGATAACGGGCCATGGCGGGTGCCGGTATTGTGCCGGCGGAAAACAGGAAAGACAGCCTCCATATAACGTATGACAAAAGCTTCAATAATTGTAAAAAAATATTGAATTTTAGTTTACACGCTTGTATAATGTGAATTCTCACAATGCGTAGTTGCGCTTATAACCTGCTCATCCGAAAGCGCAGACGCTGAAATGAAGGAGGATTTACAATGTTAAGGCGAAGCTTGTCCTGGGTGCTGGCACTTGCTCTGGTACTTTCTGCTATGCCTGCGCAAGCGTGGGCTTCAGAAAGCGCTGATCCGGAGCAGAGTGCCGCGGTACTTTCTGAAACCGCAACAGAGGCGACGAACACGGAGTCTGCCTTGCAAACCGTCCCGGTGACAACAGAGGAAACCGTCCCGGTGACAACGGAAGAAACTGTCCCGGAGACAACGGAGGAAACCGTTCCTGAGACAACGGAGGAAACCGTTCCTGAGACAACGGAGGAAACCGTCCCGGAGACAACGGAAGAAACCGTTCCCGAAACCACTGCGGAAACGGTAGCACCGGAAGATGAGAGTGACGCACTGCAGTCTCTGGATACCGAGGTGTTGGTGGAGGGTGAGACCATCACGGTAAACTACGGCGGACAGTGGCAGAAAACCCTTACCTTTACTCCGCAGCAGAGCGGCGTATATGCGATCTGGAAAGTAGACAGCGCAGATACGATATTGGAGATTCGGGGGACAGATGTCAACTACACCGGCAAAAATGCGGTGCAGGGCTATTTGGAGGCCGGAGTAAGTTATTCCGTTGTACTGACACCTGCGGGAGAATTTACACAGGAAGTGTCTGTGCGGGCAGAGACAGTCACAACGGCTACCGGTATCCACTTCCTCCAGACGGAATGCAGCGGCTATCCGGGAGAGATAATCTTCAATTTCTTGGAGTATGAGCCTGGAAACGGCGAATATCAGCAGATTACGTATACTTCCTCCGACACAGAAGTCGTGGAGGTGCTGGGCGGTTGGACGGAGAGTGTGACGCTGAAGCTGAAGAAGGTGGGCAGCGCAACCCTGACAGCTACTTCGGAAAACGGTCTGACTGCTTCGTGCACTGTGACGGTGGAAGGCACACAGACCTGGGAACAGGGGCAGATCAAGCAGTTGTCTCTGGCATCCGGAGAAACAGTGGCATACAACTTCACTGCGCCGCAAGACGGTAAATATATTCTGTGGGAAGAGGAGAGCCATTTGTTGGTGATGGAAGTCTACCGTGCCACAGGCGACTTCCTGTCCCAGACCCAGGGGTTTGTCCAGTTTGAGGCGACTGCTGGAGAATCTTATCTGATTAAAATTGAAAATATCAATTCTCAGACAACCCAGAGCCTGATTCAGCTGGATCAGGCGGTTCCGACCCAGAGCATCAGCCTGATAGAGTCCCAACCGATAGAGGGATTCAGCGGGGAGACCCAGTATGCCAATTTGCAGCACTTCCCGGCCAATGCCTGGCGTGCGGAAAAAACCTGGGAAAGTTCTGATCCCAATGTGGCAGAGCCCATGTACACATCCGCGGAAATGTGCGGTATTCAGCTGAAACAACCTGGCACTGCCACAATCACGGCAACCGGCAGTGACGGAATTGAAATCAGCTTTACCATTACATCCCGCAGTACCAGCAGCACGATGGAACTGGATGTGCCTGTGCACTTTACGCTGGGAGGAAGTACAGAGGCATTTTCCTTTACTGCCCAGGAAAGCGGCCGCTATAATGTCACCGAGGCCAGCCAGGATTTTTCCCAGCCCATGCCGAATATTGAGATTTTGGAAGAAAGCGGCCGTTGGCTGTGCGGCGGTTGGCATGAGCTTCAGTTTGAGGCCGTTGCGGGAGAAACGTATATCGTAAAATTCATTTCCTTTACGGATCAATCCATCGAATACGAGTATTGCATGACGAAAGCGACGGCTACTGAGGGAATCACGCTGGAACCGATGTCCAGTGTAATGGGGTATTCAGGAGCATCGTATTATTTGCCTGTAGAGTATTTGCCGGCAGGCGCATGCCAGGAGCCTGTTACATGGACTGTGGCGGACCCGGAAATTGTGAAGATATACGGAGAGGATTACAGCTGCCGGATTGTCCTGGGTAACCCCGGCACCACCACTGTGACTGCAACAACCCAAAGCGGATTTTCTGCCAGCTGCGAGGTAACGGTGATGGAGAGCAAGCCGTTCCCCCAGGAGGGGCAAGGAGTATTCCAGATTCCGGGATACAGCTTCGTAGGGTATTACTATGTAGCACCGGAGTCCGGTTACCGCAAACTGTGGGACAGCAACGAAAATGGAAGCTTTATTGAAGTTATTTCGGATACAGGCGACATGATTGCCTCCGGAAACGACTTGGTCGAATTTTACATGGAACAGGGGCGGCAATATCTGTTCCAGTTCTACAGCCAAGTCAATGAAGAACGGGAATATTGCTACTGCATTGCACAGCAGGTGAATGTTTCCGATATTTCCCTTTCTGCAAACGATCTGACCGCATGGACAGGAGAAACAATCCGTTTGGACCTGGTTTATAAACCTGGATTTGCGCCCCTGGAGAATGTGACATGGACCATTGAGGGCAATGACGGCATTGTGGAACAGACTGACTGCGGAAACGACTTTATTCTTCTGCAGACTTTGCAGTCGGGTGTGGTGACCGTCACGGCACAGACAGACAGCGGACTGCAGGCATCCTGCCAGATCACGGTAAACGATGAGATCGTCATGGAGCTGGACACACCTTATGAAGTGACGATCCCCTGGTATTATGACCAGTCGGAGGCGGTGCCGGTGGTGCTGAGCTTTACAGCGCCTGAGGATGGCAATTATACGATTTGGAACGAAGCCGAGAGCTATGGAGGCATCGAAGTCAGAGATGCGGAGGGCGTGCTGCTCAATTCCAATCCCAATGTGGTTTCGTTTGACGCTGTTGCGGGACAGACGTACTTCTTCCACTGCTACAATGGCAACGGGTATGATACTCTGTTCTGCTTCCGGGTAGCACAAAGCATTGCGCCGGAGAGCATTCGTTTGAATTTCCATGAAATCAAGCGAACAGTGGGAATGAGCTGCTACTTGCAGATAGAGGTGGAGCCGGCCCATGCACAGCAGGATGCCATCACATGGACGGTGGACAGACCGGATCTTGTCAGTATCAGCAGTTGGACAGATACCTGCAGCGTGACTTGCCTTGCAGCTGGCACGGTGACGGTTACAGCCTCTGCCGGAGATGTAAGCGATTCCTGCACCATTACGATTTTGGAGCCGGAGGAAATCAAGCCAGGCTTTGACAGGACGATGACTGCGGCTGAGGGGGACAGTGTAGGATACTTCTTTACCCCCGAAGAGAATGGAAACTATACGTTCTGGTATGATGCAGAGGGTCTGCCTTTATTTCGGTTCAGGAATATGTGGAAGGAGTCAATACCCCTTCAATCGCCTCGGGCGGCGGCAAGGTCCAGTTTGATGCGCAGGCAGGGGTGAAGTATCGGATCTCGGTGAATGAAATGTGGGAAGGGGAGTATCGTCTTCACCTTGAGAAGACGGTTCCCGCTGAAACGCTCAGCCTGTCGCAGCAGAGTCTGATCGGCTACCCTGGGGAGCATCAGTCAGTGACATGGTCGGCAGAACCCATAAACGCAGGGGTTGATGAGCTGACATGCAGCATCGAAGATGAGACAGTTGCGCAGATTGTCTACCAGGAGACGGACAGAATCTCGATAGATCTGCTTGCTCCCGGAGAGACAACGCTGACGGTGAGTCTGGGAGATCTGACCGCAAGCTGCCGGATCAAGGTGAAGGAACGCGAAGAGATTTATGTGGGTGATGTAAAGGAAGCTGCGCTGGAAGCCAGCGAAAGTGCATCCTATCTGTTCACCCCGACGGAAAGCGCAACGTATGTCTTCTGGAATGAATATGCCACGGACGGTGTGGATTTGTCCTTGTACCTTGCTGAGGGCAATCAATATGTCACAGCTACCGACAGTGGACGGCTGGCCGTTTATCTGGAGGCAGGTCAGAATTATCTGCTGAACGCCAGAAATCTGGCCTGGAGCCAGATAACGGTAAAACTGCATCTGCAGAAAGGCGTTGCTGCCACAGGATTTGATCTGGGAGAAACCATGTACATGTACACGGGATGGATCAGTGTTCTCAGCGCGACTCCCACGCCCATCAATGGTGTCCTGGGCGAATTGGAATGGGTCAGCGAAGATCCGAATGTGGCGAAAATTGAGGAACCTTACGCAGGCGGAAATGACAGCAAACTGGTCGTCGCCACCGGCGTGGGCCAGACCACAATCACGGTGCGTGAACCTGCTACCGGATTTGAAGATTCCGTGCAGATTGTGGTGCGGGAGATTCCCAGCTTGCCGCTGAACACTGCGGTTACCATCCAGCAGACAGATCAGGATGGACTCAGCGTCTATCAATTTACACCGCCCCAGGATGGTATCTATACCCTGACACTCACCGAAGGCAGCGGCGTGTGGGTCGGATGTATTGATAAGGAAAGCAATACGCTGCTGCAGGAGGCTATCCTGGAAGGAGCAGCAAATCAGATCCAGCTGGACTTGGACGGCGGTGTTTCCTATATCATTGATATGAGCCTGCGGGATGAGCAGGGGGTGCCTGTTTCCGGTTCCTACACGGTATACCTGTCCAGCGAGGAAGAAGAGCAGCCCTTAACAATCACAACCCAGCCTGTGGATCATGTTGGTGCGGTAGGCAGTACGGCTGAATTTACCGTGGCCGTGAACAAGGAGAACGTGACTTATCAGTGGTACTACTCCAATGACGGACAGTCTTGGGCGAAATCCGGCGCCAGCGGTGCCACAACGGATACGCTGACAATCCAGATGACTGCTGCCCGTCAGGGACAGCTTTACCGCTGCGAGATTACGGACGATGCGGGAACTGTAGTGGTGTCCAATGCGGTGAGCATGCGGCTGCCCGAGAGCACCATTGAGATCCAGACCCAACCGGTGGACTACGCAGGTGCAGAATGGGATATGCCTGCGCTTACAGTAGAGGCAACCGGTGAGGGACTGCGTTATCGCTGGTACTATTCCAGCACCGGCGGTGAAACTTGGGCGCTGAGCTATTCGGAAGGATACGACACGGCAACACTGAAGCCGGTTTTGCGGGCGTATAACTCTGGCAGAATGTTCAAGTGCCAGATTACGGACGTAAACGGGAATACCCAGTGGACCAATGCAGTGACCATGGTGCTGGACAGTGGAGAAATTTCCATTGTCAGCCAGCCTGTCAGCTACGAAGGTGCGCTGGATGACCTCGCTGAATTTACTGTGGCTGCCCAGGGCGTGAATTTGACCTATCAGTGGTATTTCTCCCAGGATGCAGGAAAAACCTGGAATATGTCCTATAATGAAGGATAATACGCCCACGCTGAAGGTGCGGCTGTATGCTTACCGCAGCGGCTACCAGTATAAGTGCGTGATTTACAGCGGCAACACGGTTTGCCAGGAGAGCGTGGTGGTGACCCTTTCCAAGAAGGCGGAAACGGTGACCATTGTCCAGAACCCTCTGAACACAGGCGGAGCGATTGGAAGTATTGCCTATTTCCAGGTCATCGCCGAAGGAGAGGGACTGCGCTACCAGTGGCAGTTCAGCAAAGACGGTGGCCTCACATGGGCCGACTCCTACATGACAGGTGCTACCACAGACACCCTGCCCGTGGATGTGCTGTTTTGATTTTCTTCTGTGTTCCCCAGAAGGATAGATAGCATTGATTTTGGGCGGTTTACGTTGTTCTGCCCGTTCTCTGTTTTGGCCCAGATGAGCAAGGATAGGCGGTCTACAGCTGCTGCCAGCAGCGTATCTGTCCTGGATATCATTTCACCGCTCAAGTGCATTTTAATCCGGGAATTATCCCTCAAACCGACAGCAAGTGTTGCCAGTGTAAAAACCGGCAACCCGCCAAAGTCATATATCCCGTAAGTCTCCGCAAAATCGCAGAGCAATGCATTTGCCGCAATTATAAGTCGGCATGATAATGGATACTTTTTCACACATAATCGGGTCCTCAGTACACGCTGTTTCTTGCTACGCAGCCTGATAACAGACCTATGTTATTTTCTGTCGATGCTGCCATGTATTTGGCTTTTGTTTTCTGGTGCATCCCCATGGGGATGCTTGTGAACCATGAGCGGAAGCGTACTGAGCATGATCCGCAAATCCTGCAGCAGGCCATAGTTTTCCATATATGCTACATCCCAGCAGAGTTTTTCCGCAGATCTGAGCTGGTCACGCCCATTGATCTGCGCCAGGCCCGTAACCCCTGGCCGAATATTGTAGACGCCAAAGTACATACGGTATCGGTGAATATCCCGCTCTGCTGCAATCAAGGGACGTGGTCCTACCAGTGTGACCGCATACGAGACAGGAGCAGAGTTTGACAATGCCTGGGAAGAGATAACGGGGGTGAGCCATTGAGTGAGATTGCAAAAGCATATGTGCAAGTAATCCCATCTGCAAAGGGAATATCAACGCAGCTAAAAAGTGTTTTCGAGGGGGAAGGAAATTCTGCCGGAGGCTCATTCGGCTCGTCGTTGATTGGAAAGGTAAAGACTATCATTGCCGCAGCCGGGATTGGAAAAGCAATCGGAGAATCTTTGTCTGCAGGTGCCGACTTGCAGCAAAGCCTGGGAGGCATTGAAACACTGTTCAAAGATTCCGCATCCACTGTGATTGCCAATGCAGAGCAGGCATATAAAACAGTCGGAATGTCAGCAAACAGCTATATGGAGCAGGTAACAAGCTTTTCCGCATCTTTGCTGCAGAGCTTGGGCGGTGACACGGCGGCGGCAGCTGAGTCAGCAGACATGGCCTTGCGGGAAATCCGCCAATATGAGATGCAGAATTTTCTGGCGCTCTATGAGGCGTACAAGGTGATGCGGGGAAACTCGTTTATTGATGAAATCCACGAGGAGGTAACTTCTTGGGAAATTATTACTTAGGAGGAAACACTATGAAAAAAGCAATGCTGAGTCAGCCCATGGCTGGAAAGACACAGGAGGAAATCGTCGCAACCAGAGAGAAGGCAATCGACGCCCTGAAAGCCCAGGGCTATGAGATCGTGAACACCCTGTTCACCGATGAATGGTACAGCAAAGAGAGCATGGCCGCCCGTGGAGTTGTGCAGATTCCGCTGTGCTTCTTGGCGAAGTCCCTGGAAAATATGAGCTTGTGCCACGCCGCCTACTTCTGCAAGGGTTGGGAGAATGCCCGAGGTTGCCGGATTGAGCATGAAGCGGCCAAGGCCTACGGGCTGGAGATCATCTACGAGGAGTAAGGGCGAAGGAGGACAACTGTATGAATGAACAAGAATTTGTAAAGCTCTGCAAAAAAGCAGTTGCTGACTACGCCAATGCCCACCTGGACAAGGCCGATCACAAACAGATCACCGAGGCCGATGTCTTTGTGGTATGGCAGTGCAAGGCGCTCCAGAACAACAAAGCCCTTCTCAGCACCACTCTGTTTGATGGTATGTACTATGAGTGCACCTACAACGGCGATAAGAAGGAGCTGTACTTTGACGCATACAAGAAGTGGGAAAACCGTTGCATTGCGGTTTCCTAATAAATGAAGGAGGAAAGAATCATGTTTGAATTTTTTGTCACTACATACGGCAATAAGCTTTTGGGCCTGATTATTATTTCCATTTTCGGCTGCCTGGGATATGCTGCAAAACAGATCTGCAAGGCATATCTGGACGATGATACCAAACGGTCCATTGCCATGACGGCTGTCCGATTCGTCGAACAGGTCTGGAAGGAAATCCACGGTGCGGACAAGCTCAAAAAGGCGCTGGAGACCGCAGAGGGATTGCTCAAGAAAAAGGGTATTCCCTTCGATGCGGATGAAATGATGGTATTGATTGAGGCAGCTGTGCAGGAAATGAATGAAGTCTTTCAGAAAACGGAAAAACAGCAGCTGCCTATCAAAGCCGGGGATTATATCGGCAAAGAGTAATTTTTACCCACTACCAGAGCGATGATTGATCAGATTCACACGAGTAAGTAAATAAAAATCCCACCCCGGACTTTTCCGGGGTGGGATTTTTGTGCTATAAAGATATAGAATTTTGCGATACAATTGCAGCTGTGACAAAAGAATTCTGTTAGCAATTTCATTAGCAAAATTAAATTATTGGTACAGCTAAAAGATTATAATATGAAGCAGGCGAATAAAAAATAAATCAAGAAAAGTTAGGAAATTTCAAAAGAACTATAAAAAGTTAAAATAAATACCCAGATGTTTTGTGATATAGTCCCCTTAGAGTAGACACTCGAAAAAGCAAAAGTTTTCGAGACTAGACTAGGGGGGCTATTTCTATG
>CALXDU010000020.1 GCA_944387145.1 uncultured Oscillospiraceae bacterium
TTCTGGAAACGGTCCCGCTGATCCATGGGATCGTTCAGCTCGGAGTAGGCGTTGGCCAGCTCACTGTGGCAGACGAACAACTCAAACCGCTCTGTCAGCCGGGAATCCAGGGGAGAACGCTTGGTCAGCGGAGAAACCTCCACCGGATACATGGTAATGAAGGTGGGCTGAATCAGATGCTCTTCCACCTTCTGGTCGAAGCAGGCATACAGAGCGTTGCCCCAGGTCTTTTCGGCAGCGTCGGCCAGTTCCACGCCAATGGCCTTGGCAGCGGCAACAGCCTCGGCGTCGTCGGTAATGGCGCCAAAGTCAACACCGGCGTACTCCTTGACAGCGTCCACCATGGTCAGACGGCGCCAGCCGGGGGTCAGGTCAATCTTTTCGCCCATCCATTCCACTTCGTAGGTGCCAAGAATTTCCTTGGCAGCGCCGGAGATAATGCCTTCGGCAATGTCCATCATGTCGTGGAAGTCGGCGTAAGCCTGATACAGCTCAACAGTAGTAAACTCGGGGTTGTGCTTGGGATCCATGCCCTCGTTACGGAAGATCCGGCCCACTTCATACACCCGATCCATGCCGCCCACAATCAGCCGCTTCAGAGGAAGCTCCGTGGCGATACGCATGTACATGTCAATGTCCAGGGTGTTGTGGTGGGTGATAAACGGACGGGCAGCGGCGCCGCCGGCGATGGTGTTCAGCACCGGGGTTTCCACTTCGATGTAGTTCCGATCGTCCAGATAGTTGCGCAGGAACTTGATGAACCGGGAGCGGATCACAAAATTCTGTTTGACTTCAGGATTGACCATCAAATCCACATAACGCTGACGGAACCGGGTTTCCACATTGGTCAGTCCGTGGAACTTCTCCGGCAGGGGCAGCAGGGACTTGCTCAGCAGGGTGGCTTCGTGAACCCGAACAGAAATCTCGCCCCGCTCAGTCTTGAACACATCGCCGACCACGCCCACGATGTCACCAATGTCGTTTTTCTTGAACCGCTGGAAGGCGGCTTCTTCCATTTCATCGAACTTGACGTACAGCTGAATCCGGCCGTCCCGATCCTGCAAATCGCAGAAGGAGACCTTGCCCATGCCGCGCTTGCTCATCAGACGACCAGCCAGCCGGACGGACTGGCCTTCCATGGCTTCGAACTGGCTCTTAATGATGGCGGAAGTGGAAGTCACTTCGAACCGAGTTTCCAGGAAAGGATCAATGCCTTCTGCCAGGAGAGCCTCCAGCTTTTCCCGGCGGACCTTTACCTGATCGGACAGGGGCATTTCAGACTGGGGTACAAATTTTGCCATGGCTTAGCCCTCACGAGAAACACGGACAACCTTCATGGTGAAGGAACCGGCAGGGGCATTGACGGTGAAGCGCTCGCCTGCGGCCTTGCCTACGATGGCACGACCGAAGGGGGAGTCGTCGGAAAGCTTGCGCTCCATGGGGTTGGCTTCCTGAGAACCGGTAATCCGATACTCAGTCTGGTTGCCCTTCTCGTCCTCTACCACAACGGTGCAGCCCAGGCCGACACGACCGGTGGCTTCGTTCTCGTCTTCAATGATGACGGCGTGCGACAGGATATCCTCAATCTCAGCAATACGGCCATAGAGCTTTGCCTGCTCGTTTTTGGCGGCATCGTATTCGGAGTTTTCGGACAAGTCACCGTAGGAACGGGCTTCTGCGATCATGGCAGCGACTTCCCGCTCACGGGTCGTCTTCAGATAGTTCAGTTCTTTTTCCAGATCTGCCAGACGCAGGCTGGTAATTTTAAATTCCTTAGCCATATTTTAAAATCCTTTCTCAGATAAAATATCCATAGCTCCGAATATTATAGAGGAATTTTACCCTACAGTCAAGGCTATTTTCCAATTTTCTCCGCCCAATTTGGAATTTTGGCGGGGAAACGGATGTTACAGTCCGGTATGGCTTTTCAGGGTCTCGTAGATTGTCTTGGTTTGCTCCGGATTTTCTCCGCTCAGGGCCAAAGTTTTTCCGTCCACGGTCAGAATCACGCAGGATTCCGGGTCGTAGTAGGTGTAGCGGGTGTAGCCGCCAAATTCTTCATTTTCAAAATAACCCATCAGCAGCCGGAAGCTTCCATACCCCCAGGTCCGAATCCCCGGCAGATTGCCGTCCCGGTATTCGATGGCTTCCACCGAATCGTAGTCGACCGTCAGATCGTCATAGAAGCTGGCCACGATAGTAAACGAATCCTGACCATATTCCACGGAAATATCTCCCAGGAACAGCATGGATACGATGAAAGCGGTCAATACCAGTACAAAAACCAGCACGCCAACAGCCAATGCTTTGCTCCCTTTTTTCAGCGGCGGCAGGGTAGAGGACATGGCAGCGCCGCTGCGCTGTTTTTTCCGGTAGAACAGCCAGGCATAGACGATGGGAACCACGCCCAAAGCAATGGTTGCGATGATGAATACGGTAATGCCCCAGGCAGTAGGCAGGAAAACAGACAGAATCATAACCGCACTGCAAATAACCCATACCCGTCCGCCGAACCGATGGGTGGCGTTCCAGGTTTCTTCATCGGCATAGGTCCAGGGAACCCGGATGCCAATGGTGTAATTCTGGCGGCACTTGGGCAAGTAGTTGCCGATTACCAGGAAGATCACTCCCATAAAGATAAGCATCAGGCGGGACATAGAAAATTCCACACCCAGCGCCAGAGCGTACATGGTCATGCAGCTAAGATTGGACAGAACGGGCATAATCCACAGTACCATCTGGAAAGGCTTGGTGTTTCGCTCCCGGGCTTTGGAATCGAAGGAGGTAATCAGCACCAGCAGCCACTGGACGGCCAGCATTGTCAGCGGCATGCCGAAAACGGCAAAGGGAAGGCCGCTCCATCCGTCAGGCAGACCGTCAATACCCCAATGGGTGACCAGTTTTTCCGGCAGCCGATCCCACAGAATCAAGCCGACCAAAATCGGCAGCAACGTAACCAGGGAAGACACAATCAAAACTTTTCGATTTTTCCGAATCATACGCTACCTCCTTCTACAGCGAGGGCGGGTTCTGCGGCAGCCTCCGGCCAACGCCGGGAGAGCTTGCGCAGAATCCAAATGGAAATCACAGCCATTACCGTCATACAGGTGTAAATGATGCCGTAGGCAATGGTTTGGGAAAAGAATCCGGTTGCGGCGATGGTTGTATCCAGCAGCGTGTGCATACCCAGACACAGCAGCATCCAGGGCAGGGGACGCTTTGCGGCAACGCCGTAACAGACCATTACGGACATGGCGGCGTGGGAAACCATGGTCAACACCCGTTCCACACCGGCAGCCAGGAACAGGGGAGCAGAGACCTGAAGTAAGGTGTCCCGAACAGCAATCAGCTGTGCAGGGTCTGCGCCCATAGCTTCTGTCTGGGCAATTATGGCATCAAAGGCACCGGACTGAATCAGAAACAGGTATACCAGATTGTTGATGTAAGTAAGACCTACCAGCACGATGGACTCGATACCGCCGTGGCCCAGACCTGCTGCCAGAGAGCGTCGGAAGGTGCGTTTTTTTCCCAGACATTTGGCAGCAGCAAATCGACCTGCCAGTTCGAAAAGACCAGCGGTAAACGCCAGTATCAAAACATATAAGAAAAAGTGTTCCTGGGAAAATACGACCACAGATGCCATACCCGACACAATTCCCAGAAGGGGAATGCGGATCACCACCTGGGAAACAAAGAACCCGGCAGCGCCCAGGAACCAGGCGGACCAGATGCCCTTGCCTTTGTTTTTGATGCCCATGATGATAAGAACCAGAAGCGGAAGAATCAGGGTAAGAAACAGCGTAATAAAACAGGCGATAAAGGTGCTACTGGGAATCATGATGATCCTCTCCTTTCAAATCTGAGATCCACAGCAGGATTTCTTCCAAAACTGTGGCATTCAGCTCGTAAAAGATGTACTTTCCATCCCGGGTATCGCTGATCAGGTCTGCCTCTTTGAGCACCGACAGATGCCGGGAAATGGCCGCCGCAGAAATGTCAAACTGTTCGGATATTTCCCCGGCGGAACGTTTTCCAGATTTCAGCAGATTCAGAATCTCTCGTCGGGTAGGGTCGGCCAGTGCCTTCAGTGTTTGCTGCAAGCCCATGTGCATCCTCCTTTCCTATATTTAACAATTAACTTAATTGTTAAATATAGTGTAGCACAGGAGGCAGGTTCCTGTCAAGTAAAAGAACACATAAAAATACCTGCTGACATTTTACAGTCAGCAGGTAATGCAATCAGGCTTCTGTAACCAGTTCGCTGAGATCTTTCCGCTTCTTGGTGCGCAGCTTGTCGCCTTCCTTGGCATACCCCAGGGTGATGACCAAGCGCACAGGCTGATCCAGATTCAGAATAGAACGAATTTTTCCATCGTCCAGCCAACCCAGAATGCAGCTGCCCAACCCCTGGGCCGCAGCTTCTGCGGTCAGGTATGCGGCAACAATGCCGATATCAATGGAGCGGTAGTCGTTTTTCTTCAGTTTTGCACCAACGGCTGCGGATTTGACGTAAGGCTTTTCCGATATCACAATGAGAATCGGTGCCTGGGAGGCAAATCCATTCAGGCCCATACTGGCAGTGGCATTAGCCACGGCTTTGGCGGTTTCCCCACGACAGACGGTAAGATGATAGGGCTGACCGTTGCAGGCAGAAGGGGCCAGCTGTGCTGCCTGTAAAACAGCATCCAGCTTTTCCTGTTCTACAGATTTGTTTTCGTCATAGCTGCGGCAAGATTGCCGTTTTTGGGCAATTTCCAGAAAATTCATACAGATCTCCTTTCAATGAATGGGGTATTATTCCCGGCTCCCAATCCAGGGCGCCAGGGAAGCAAACAAGATAACAGTGCCTCCCAGCCATTCCCGGGCGGTAGGATATTCTCCCAGAAGCAGCATGGCATACAGGATTCCGTAAACAGTTTCCATGCCAGAGACAATCCCGGCAGTCTGGGCTTTTACGTGCTTTTGTGCGTGTACATACAGGTAGTGGGCAAGAGCAGTGCACACAAATCCAAGTACCGCAATACCTGCGATATTCACAGCATCCCACCGACAGGGCAGGAGGAAAAAGGCGGGAAACAGCACCACCGCAGCAGTAGCCTGTTCATACAAACAAACCACCAGAGCATTGTATTTCCCGGACAGATATCGATTGAACAGACTGAGAATAGCGTAGGAAAAACTGGAAACCAATCCCCAGAGAGCGCCTGCGGTGATCTGGTTCTCTCCTGAGAACTCCGGAATGGTAATCAGAACGCCAACTACCAGGATACAGGCGCAGACAATGCTTTTTCTGATGAGAAGTTCCCGGAATACCAACGGTTCCAAAATCGTCAGAAACAGAGGGAAAGCAGAAAAGGTGATGGTTCCCATGGCAACTGAGGATTTTTGAATGGACAGGAAAAAGGTGCTCCAGTGTACAGCCAGTACCAGCCCTGCCAGAATCCCGATTCCATAATCCCGCTTCCGGTTCAGGTGCAGATTTTGCTTGCTAATCAGTGCCAGAAGAAGCAGCAGAGCAGAGGAACACACAACCCGCCCAGCGGCGATGGAGATTGCGGGAACAGAAAGAAACCGCCCCAGAACCGCAGACAGCCCCATAAGCATTACGGCACCGTGAAGGGACAGCAGGCTTTTTCGGTAATGATCCATAGAATCCTCCATTTTGTGCGGCATAAGGCACATTGGATATATGCCCATTATAGGGTCAAACACTCGAACCGTCAAGCAGACGAAAGCATTGATAGATCGATTATCGAGAAGGGGAGTAATCAATTTTTGCAAAAAAACTTCCGATATCCAGCAGGATATCGGAAGTTTATGGCGGAGAAGGAGGGATTTGAACCCTCGTATAAAATCCATAAAACCGTTGCGGCACAATCACTTTTTATTTTTCATTGCCATTTTCATTGCCATTTTCAACCTGAAAGAAGTTCATCAGAGGTATTGCCGCCTGTTCCAGGTCCCGGTTTGACACATGGGTGTAGATCTTCTTCATGGTGTGGTAATCTGACCATCCACCAATCTTCATGGCGTAGTCCGGCTGAATTCCGAGATACACGCACAGCGATGCAAAGCTGTGCCGGAGGCCATGAAGCCCAACCTGCGGTAGCCCAGCCCGGGAGCATGCCAGGTTTATGCGCTTCCTGGCATTCTGTTCCGTCTTAGGATAAACAAGTCCCCTGCGGCATTCTACGGCCTCCAGAGCAGTGCGCAAAGGCGGAATGATTGGGACATCCCGGCGAGAGTTTCTGGTCTTGTTCTCCTTCTTCTTGACCAGCTTGCCGTTCTCATCAGGAACGGTTGAGCCTCTAACATAGATCCATCCCTTTTTCAGATCTACATTGTCCCAGGTCAAAGCCAGGATCTCTGATGCCCGGAGACTGGACAGGGCCAGAAGCGCCGGAATCTCAGCAGGATTACCTCGGATCACCTCCAGGAAAATCTGCACCTGGTCAACATCCAGGAATTCATGTTCGTTCGGTATGACCTGCGGAAGACGGATATTCAGGTACATTCCCGTCTCCAGCTTTATCACGGTGTTCATCAGCCCCCAGGCATTGGACAGAGTTTTTGCGGAACACAGCCGGGCCTCATCGTTGACGAATCGCTGCCACTGGGCTTCTGATAAGTCGGAGATCTTCCGATTCATGACTGATCGGAATCTGTTTCTCTGAACGATCCGGTATCCCCGGATCGTTGATGGAGAAAGGACATTGCTCTTCGACTCGATGTAATCGTCTATCGCCTGGGTGACTGTCTTCCCTGTCTTCTTGGAAGCCTTTTTTATCCCGGCCTTGACGGCCATCGCCTCCGCTACGGCCTCCTTTTCTGTCGGCTTGGTTATTCCTATGTCCTGGCCATCAATCCGGACACGGCAAAACCATTGGCCTGACGGGAGCCGTCTGGCTTTCGGTGTCTTCATATACCCTCCCTTGCAATTTTGCCTGGGATGTGCTACCATGTACCGGTAGACATCTGATTCGGTTTTGTCTATATTTCTTGTTCACGCTCCCTGCTGGTACCAGGGAGCGTTTTTTATTCTGTGATGTACGACAATATCCTCCTTGCGATGCGCAGCTCCTGCTGGGTTGGCTCCAGAACCTTCGTGTCCGGCCTCGGAGCTTCGGATGCCCTGAACTTATCTACGATACATCGCTGTATGGTATCTCCGTCCATGTTCAGATAGATGTTGAACTCGATTCCAGAGTACAGCCATCGCTCATGGAGTTTGTCTGTCAAGCCGAACAGGTTCCTGTACTCCGGATCTTCCATCCAGGTTCCGCTGTAAATTGAATGACTTACCGGTCCGATGTTTCCGATCCGGTTGAATTTCTCCATGTCGAGCTTTCGACCAGGAAACTGGACCACGATGTCGTTATATGTTAAGCTCATGGAATATCCTCCCTGGTTGAGTTGTTTGTATTTTTTTGTTGAATTTCATGTGTCTTACAGTTAGAATCAAAAGGAGGGGTGATTGGTATGAAACGAGTATTTGTTTTATCCGCACTAGCTGCGTTTATGATATGCAGCATTTCTGTGACTGCATATGCTCATCCAGGAAAAACGGATTCTAATGGTGGACATTACGACTGGGCTATTGGAGAATACCACTATCATCATGGATACCCTGCTCACGATCACAATGACGATGATGGGGATGGAATTATTGACTGCCCTTATGATTTCCGCGACAAAACAGGAAGTAACTCCGGATACAGCTATACTTCCAGCAACGACGATTATCTCTCCTCTGTTAGTTCGTACAACGAAGGGTACAACTACGGCTACGACGCAGGATATGATGATGGCAACGCAGCTGGATATGAGAAAGGATTTCAGGAGGGGGCAGACAAGCAAACTCCTCGTTGGCCACTGTTTCTTTCCCTGGCGGTCATCGTAATCCTGTTTTTTGTGAATCGTTCTCTCCGATCAGATATCAAACAACTCAGAAAAAATCAGGAGAAAACAGAAAAAGATCTGAGTGA
The DNA here is from genome assembly GCA_944387145.1 of uncultured Oscillospiraceae bacterium. Taxonomy (GTDB): domain Bacteria; phylum Bacillota; class Clostridia; order Oscillospirales; family Oscillospiraceae; genus Faecousia. The sequence goes on from CALXDU010000020.1 coordinate 7,986, forward strand.
TAAAGATGCTACTACTATACAAATGCTTACTGCTGAAGTAGATTCTGCAAACCGTGCTGTTGATGATGCACACAAGGAGGCAAGAGAAAAAATTTTCGCAGCGGAAATCAAGGCAGAAAACCTTGCAGAGTCTTCTAAGATGGCAATGGACGATGCTTTACGAAAAATTCAGCTATGGGCTTATAATTATAAAAAGCATTTTGATTCTTTGGCGGTGTCACAAAATCCAAATGCCTGTGTTTCTGATAACTTGATTCCATTGGTTTGGGTGGATAGAGGATCTTTGCCAATCGGGACATCTTCCCCTATTCATATTCCGGAGAATGTAACATTCGCAATTGACGGATATCCAATATTGGGCGAACAGACTGTGGAAAAACCATATGGGGATTATACTGCATTTATCTATGAACAAGGGAGAGTCTACCATATGAAAGGACACTGTGGTAATGGGTACGGAAAAAAGATAGTACATCTATTCGATATACTTGAGAAACGCCAGCCGTGTGCAAGATGTTGCAAAATGCATGGCGTAATAGCAGAGATACCACAATGGTACAAAGACATTTGCAACATCCAATACAAAAAGCGATAGCAGATCCGCCCGGCGACGGGCGGTTTCTTTTTTTGCTGTCTACAGGTCACGGCAGAGGCCGACGGCCTTGCCTTCAATGCGGATTTCTTCCATCTCATCAAGCCTCCGGATGATGGAGGGATATGCTGGGTTCACAGGTCGCAGCTCGATGTAATCCGGATGTACAAAAACCATCTTCAGGGTGGCTTCGTCTCCAATGCGGACAGCTGCGATCTCGCCGTTGTTTACCTGCTGCTGGCAACGGATGGCCACGATGTCACCGTCCTCAATCTTCGGCGACATGGAATCGCCCACGCACAGCAAGGAGAAGTCAGCTTTCCAGCCTGCAGGCGTTTCGTCATAATCTTCTATGTTTTCCTCTGCGGTAATCGGATCTCCACATGCAATCCGACCGACCCGGGGGATTTTTTTCATCTCTGGCATGGGGCTAAAGTTAGATGGGATGCTTTTCCCTTCATCGTCAATCAGGTAAGAAGGCGATACGGAGAATAGATTGGCCAGTGCCTTTATTGTAGATGTTGGGATGTCCTCAACACGACCGCATTCCCACTTGCTTACTGCATTCTTTTTTACGCCGACACGCTCACCGAGTTCTGTCTGTGTTAATCCCATTGCCTTTCGCAACGATTTTATCTTATCTCCTACTCCCATAACTAAATCTCCTTTATTTTCTCCGGTATCTCAATAATAACACATTTTTTATTAAAGTCAACAAAAAGTATCTTGACAAAGAGATATTCTGTGCTATAATCTAGGTATCTTGAAAAGGTGAATTGAGGTGATAACTATGAATTGCGATCTGCTGAAGGGAAAGATCCGGGAAAAGTCCATGACCCAGGGCGATGTTGCCGAAAAAATAGGGATTAGTCTGTCGAGATTTAACGCAAAACTCAATGGCTGTGGCGGTGCAGAGTTCTCTTTGGGCGAGGTTCGTGCGCTCAAATACCTGCTCCAGTTAGATCCGGCGCAGGTTGATCTCATTTTTTTTGACGAAAAAGTATCTTGATAAGATACTTTGCAAACGCAGAGTTGATGCGTGATCAATCCGAAAATCCAAGAAGTCAGGAGGTGAGAGCTTGAAAAAACAAAAGGAACTGGTTCAACGCATGGATCGTGAAAAGAGAATATGTTGTCTGATTCGGAATCTTATCTTGATATGAAGGTTTATGATCAGATGACAGAGGATGAAATCGGTATCTACAACTACTACTATGCAAAGAACGGAAAAGAAAAGGCTGAGCAGTATCTTGACTCTATCCGAGAATCGTTGAATTATCGGAGAGCATCTTCTGATTTCAAACAGATCGAAGGGGAAATTGGCCAGGAGTTGGTCTTTGGCATTTCTGCTGGACTGGATCAATTCAGTTCTGGTGTAGATAGTCTGTTGAACACAGATGATAAATACATCCCTCAGAGCTATAGTCAGATCCTTTCCGGAATGGTTCGTGAAGATCTGGAGAATGCAGGACCGTCTCTGCCACAGTGGCTTGGCGGTGCATCTCTTGGACAGATGGCATACGATACCATTACCACATCTGTCAACATGGCTCCGTCTATTCTGACATCCATGGCTGTTGGCCTGATCAATCCAGCTGCCGGTTCCGTAGTAGGTGCTGGTCTTCTTGGGGCATCGGCTGCCGGTAACGCATACCAGGAGGCACTGAATCAGGGATATGATCAGAGTCAAGCAAGAGCATATTCTGCCCTGATCGGCGCATCTGAAGCCGGTCTTCAGTACCTTCTGGGCGGCATCAGCAAATTGGGCGGAAAGATTACCGGCCCGGCTGTCACGAAGATGCTCAATGGCATAGACAACGGAATTCTGCGCACCGCTGCGAAGATCGGCGGGAACATGTTCTCTGAAGGCTTTGAAGAAGGTCTACAGGAAGTTCTTACTCCGTGGTTTGAGAGTCTCACACTTGGAATTGATGAGGATGTGAACTGGAGCGATGCGGCCTATTCCTTCCTGCTTGGCGCTGTCACTGCAGGTGTCATGGAAGGCCCCAGCACGGTAGCTGGAGAGGTCAATACCTACAACACCGGCCGGCAGCTTCAGAAGGCAGGTGTGACGGCTAACCGCCTGGCAGAGATCGGAAGCACGATGAGCGCAGATTCCGTTGCATACCGTCTTGCCGGAAAAGTCGATGCGAATACCGGAGCCTATACAATGGGCCGCATGTTCCAGGAAATCGGAGCAGAAATCACTGCCCAAAACCAGAGCGACATTCAGAATGCGCTGGTTTCCAGAGGCGTTGCGCAGCGGGATGCCGCCATCCTGGCAAATGGATTTGCAGATGTCGTTGCCGGTGCGGAACTTACGGAAGCGCAGTCTGCAGCAATTGAGGCGAATGATGTTCTCTCACAGGTGGTTCAGGATGTGGTCATCAACCCTAACTCTACCGTTTACCAGCGCAGCCAGGGATACAATGAGATCCTGAAGTCACTGGCGAATGAACGTGCAGGAGTTTCTGCCTCCCAGGAGTCCGCCCCCGTCTCCGATTCCGATATCCGGAGCGAAGAGGGCAATATTCCATCTGAAAATGAAAGCGATCAGAGAGCTGCTGTTGGCTTCGAGAGTGAATCAGCTGAGTTCTCAGATAAAGGAAGGACGATTCTTTCCAGCACCGGCGAAGAGGTCACAATTCAGGAGATTGTGGCCAATGGCAATGGCAATCAGAAGCTCCGGCTGGAAGATGGCCGTGTCGTTGATTCCAGTGATGTGTCATTCGGCTCGGAAGGCGAGGCTCTGGTGTATGAGGCGATTTCCAACATGGGAGTCAATCCGTCTGCCGCCAATATCCTGGTGAATAACTATGACCCAGGTCAGGGTATTACTGCAAATGAATATGTCCAGCAGATTCAGAACGCATACCGCTTCGGGCAGCTTAGCATCCCGGAAGCAGATCTGATGTCCTCTCCCCTGACTGATCGGCTCAACGACCGGCAGCGGAACCAAGCGTACAGGCTTGGCAAAATGTTCGGTGGAAAGCAGGTCGCAAAGGAACAGGCAATTGCCAGGAAAGGTCGTTCCAAGTCTACAGAATCCAAGGGTCGTGTTCGGTTTGATGGTGACCGAAGCAAACTTACCGACATCCAGAAGACCAGCATATCTGCCCTTGAAACGGTTGCAGACACGCTCGGTGTCCAGATCTATCTCTTCGAGTCTTCCGTGGATGAGAATGGTAAGCGGACCGGTGCAAATGGCTGGTATGATTCGAAGGACGGAAGCATCCATATTGACCTCTATGCCGGTATGAACGGAGAAGGCACCATGCTGTTCACTGCCGCCCATGAGCTGACCCACTACATCAAGCAGTGGTCCCCGGCGAAGTTCAAGATCCTGGCAAACTTCCTGATGAAGGAGTATGGCCAGCGTGGCGTGAGCGTTGATCAGCTGGTTACTGCGCAGATGGAGAAGGCTGAGCGATCTGGCCGTGAACTGTCCTATGAGGAAGCATACGAAGAGCTGATTGCAGACTCCATGGAATCCATGCTATCTGATGGAAATGTCCTCCAGAAGCTGTCTAAGCTGAAGGCGCAGGACAAGTCCCTGTGGCAGAAGATCAAGGACTTCATCAACGACCTTGCCGCAAAGATCAAGAAGGTGTATTCAGGACTGTCCCCGGGCTCTGCAGAAGGCAGATATGTGGCACAGATGAAGGATGCCATTGAGAAACTGCAGGATATGTTCGTTGAAGGTTTGGTGGATGCCAGCTCCAACTATCAGTCGAAAACCTCTGGAATTGAGGTTACAATTGATGGTGAAAAACTGAAATACCAGCAACGGAGTTTTCAGGATCAGATCGATGAAGTTATCGATGGGAAATTCCCGAGCGATTCTGCTGTGTATGTGGGGAAAACACCTTCCATTCTTGCTGAAATTGGATTTGATGGGAATCTTCCTATGCTGGTTACGCAGAAGCATATCAAGGATGCTATTGCACCAAAGAACGATCAAATGCACCAGCATGGGCTGACAGTTGATCAGGTGAAATCCATTCCCGATAAACTGAAAAGTCCTGTCATGCTTATCGATTCCTTCAAGTCTGGTTCAAACACAGTATTGGCTGTAATAGATGAGGTTGATCCAGATGGATGCCCTGTTGTTGTATCCATCAAGGCTGATGGCAGCGGAAGATTCAACGGAATTCTTGTAGACAGCAATTTTATTACATCCATGTATGGAAGAGAGCGATTTGCGAAGTTCCTCGAAAGATGCATCAAAGGGAATAAACTTCTGTATGTAGATCAAAAAAAGAGCCAATCCCTATCAATCAGCAGCAGCGTACAATTCGCTGAGCAGTTGAAAGGAATCAGCTCTAATGTCATTATACGAAAGAGCGATGTCATTGTCAATGAAAAAAGCAATCCTGCTCGTGATTTTTATGGCAGGAATCTTGACAAGACTAATAGAGCCGATAAAACCAAGTTCTCTATGCGAGATACATCGGACGGGAACACCAAACTGCAATCCAGAGGAACAATGAATGCAAATGAGATGGAAAGAAGAATCACTGATCTTCGTGAACGTATTGCAGAGTTTGAAGATTCTCTTGATTTTGCAGAAGGAGCTGAGGCTACGCAGCTGTCCCGTGAACTGGCCAAGCTGAACTATGAACTGAGCAATCTCATCGCAAATGAACGGCGTGCCGCAAAGAAGACCCCTCTGAATGTGATCCTGGACAGTCTTGGAGATTACAGGAGAAGTGACCTGGAGAGTCTTGCTGAGCAGCTGAGCGATGGTGCCTGGGACGGATATGAGGATCTTGACCGGACTGATCTTGAAGAAGGAATCCGTGAGATGATTCAGGATCTTGGCTATTCTCCCATTGAGATGCAGAATGTCAAATATGGACTTTATGTGAGACCTGTTGAATCAGCCGTTAAATTCTCAATGAGAAGCGAAGTAGAGGAAACTAAGAACCTGGTTGCAATCCATAATCTTACAGAGGAAAAACTTCTGAAAGCGCTGGATCTTGGTGGATTCCCAATGCCGAGCATTGCTGTTACAAAATCGGATATTCCCCACACAAACTTCGGTGAAATCTCTTTGGTCATGAAGAAAGAAACAGTTGATCCGAAGGCAAACAGAAAGAATACTGTTTACTCCGCAGATGCCTGGACACCTGTTTTCCCTGTCATTGAATATGACATCAATGAAAAGTCAGCTTCCTCCGTTTCCAATCGTCTGAGAGATCTCAGCGAGAAGGTTGACGGAGAATTCAGAGATTCTGTTATCAAAGCAATAAGCAGTTTCCGTGAATATGTAACCGATGGTGGTTCCAGACATGCGGTCTCAATGCTCCGTGATAATTATGGACTCAAATCAGCATATTTGGAAGAGAATGGAACCCATATCGAAAGAATTGAGAAGCAGGTTGAAAATGATCTTGGCTTCCAGGAAGGGAGAATTGATAAGTACAGAGCCATCACAGAAGTTCTTGGCGTTAATGACCCGGATTCCATCCGGAAGATTCCCTTGAAGGAAATCCGTGAAAACTATGGTTCAGCTCTTGAAAAAGTCTTCCCTGGTATGACAAGAACTGCTATTCGCATGAGTTCCATTCTTCGTCAGACAGCAGCCTGGCTTGAGAATCCCAGAACAGACAGAAGTTATAGAACAGTTGCTGATATTGAAGCAATGCAGAAGATGGTTGATGACTCCATCGATCAGCGTTCCTATGAATTATGGCTGAACGATCTTCTGTCCGGTGTTGAAGGTGAAAAAGGAGCCAGAAATGGGAGATCTACATTCACATCTAGTGGAAACGCCAGGACATTTAAGCAGACGCATGTACCTGTCACACTGGAAAATATCACAAAAGTGATGGCCAGCGAGAACGGCGGAAAAAGCAAGAATGTCAGTTCGTTTGTCGGCGTTAAGAGTCTTCGTGCTGGTATGGCGGAACGGTTTACCAGCATTGCAGACATTCACAAAGCAGAGGGACGACTGCAAAATCTCTCCGAGGAAGAATCGGAGTCTGTAACGGATAATCTTGGTGACCGCATGTACAACCTGATGGAAAGAATTTACGGACTGAAGGCACATAGCCGTTATGAGAATAAGTATATGACCATGGACTCCATTGGGGAGATTTTGATGGAAATTGCTGATCTCAAGCAAATTACAGGTGACAGTATTGCCGAAAAGTTCCTCGAATATGGATACAATCTTGATGGTACTCACAACTGTCAGAAATGCCAACAAAGCATTCCGGGCAGCGAAGGGAGAGACTATCACGCAGCTCTCATCAGAAGTCATGAGCCAGCTGAGCAGCCAGAAGTCCCAGCCGGAGCTGCAGACGAAGGTTGGTGAGGGCATCAGCAGATTCCGCTGGAACAACCTGAAGCCTGTCTATGCCTTCGAGCGGATCGGCTCCCCCACATTTACCAAACTGTTCAACCGGGTACGATCCGGCGAGGATACCTGGGCTGTGGATGTTACCGAGGCACGAGACTTCTTCCGGGAACAGGCGAAGAAGTACAACTTCGAAAGCTGGGACTTCGATGCAACGCACACATTCGAGTCTGCATCCGGCGCTGAGTTCTCCCTGAGTCTTCAGCAGATCATGAGTCTGTATGCGTTCTCCAAGCGTGAGCAGGCTCTGGATCACCTGCGGCGTGGCGGTATCGTGATTGACAGTACCACCGAGGTTACCAAGAAATCTGCGCTTGGCATCAAGCGGAAGTTCAACCCGACCAAGGCAACCTCCTACAATATCAAGGACGGTACCCTGGCCGACATTGTTTCCACGCTGACCACCGAGCAGAAGGAATTTGCCGATGCTATGCAAGGATATCTGTCCACCACAATGGGTGCGAAGGGCAACGAGGTTTCCTTGGAACTGTACGGAATCAAGCTGTTCAAGGAAAAGAACTACTTCCCGCTACGGTCTGCCACACAGTTCATGGCGAAGGCCAAGGAACAGCAGCAGGTTGATCCGAAAATCAAGAACAAGGGATTCACGAAGGAAACTGTCCGGAAGGCCAGCAACCCCATCGTCCTGACCCCATTCATGAATGTTTGGGCTGGCCATGTCAATGATATGAGCATGTACCACGCATTCACCCTGCCGATGGAAGACTTCTACCGGGTGTACAACTTCAAGACTCCGACATCTGAGAAGACCGCCATCAAGTCTGTCGAGATGCTTCTGCAGAATGCACACGGCAAGGCGGCCACGGCCTACATCGATCAGCTGCTCCGTGATCTGAACGGCGGTGTTCGTGCTGATGCCTCTGCCGGTATCATCAACAAGGGAATCGGCATGTTCAAGAAGGGCGCAGTTTTTGCCTCTCTGTCCGTTGTCGTTCAGCAGCCCTCTGCAATCGCCAGAGCGGCCGCATTGATTGACACCAAGTATTTTATCGGCCCAAAGGTAGATCCCAAGCGACACGCTGCCCTGTGGGCTGAGGTGAAGAAATACGCACCCATTGCAATCATCAAAGAGATGGGATACTTCGACACCAACATGGGAATGTCCACCTACGACTTCATCACAAGCAAGGAGTATTCGGGATTCAAAGAGAAGATGAAAGCAGCTGTGTCCGACAGCAACTACCGGGATGAGATCCTGTCCAAGGCTCCGGCTCTGGCCGATGAACTTGCCTGGTGCGGAATCTGGGAAGCAGTCAAGCGGGAGACGGCTGCGAATAACAAATCTATGGATGTCCGGAGCGATGCATTCTTGAAGAAATGCGGAGAGCGGTTCACGGATGTGATTGTAAAAACTCAGGTATACGACTCCGTGCTATCAAGGTCTGCCCTGATGCGGTCCAAGGACACCGGCGTAAAGATGGCGACATCGTTCATGGCAGAATCGACCACCAGCATCAACATGGTGGAGGATGCGCTGATCAAGGGAAAGAACGGTGACAAGACCTTTGCCCGGAGAGAAATCGGAAGCGTAATTGCCTCTCAGATCCTGAACAGCATCCTGGTTGCATTTGTTTATGCGGCCAGAGATGACGATGAGGAAAAGACCTACCTGGAGAAGTATCTGGGTCACATGAGCAGCGGAATCGTTGAAGGTCTAAATCCTGGCAATTACATCCCATTCATCAGGGATATCATCTCGATTGCACAGGGGTATGATGTCGAGAGAAGCGATATGTCTATCGCAAGTGACATCTTCAATTCCTGGAAAAAACTTAGCAATAGTACTTTGTCTCCGTATCGAAAGGTTGAGAATTTTGTTGGCAGTATTGCAATGATTTTCGGACTCCCTGTGAAGAACATCATGCGGGATGCCAGAGGCATCTACAATACCATCAACTCTTTCCTTAATGGAAAGAATTCCACCTGGACCGGAACGAGATATGCCATCCAGGAGAATCTCCCGGGTATTATCGGCGGCGGGGTTGTATCCCGACGGAACCGCCTGTACACGGCCATCGTCAATGGCGATGAGGAGTATGTGGAACGCCTGAAAGGAAGCTATGCAGACGATGCCTCCTACCGATCCGCAATTCGTGAGGCTCTCCGTGCCAACGATTCCAGAATCAGGGATGCGGCTGTTGCCCGGCAGACCGGTGATCTGGACGAATACTCCCGGATCGCCTATGAGATCATCGGAGAAGGCAACTTCGACCAGGACACGGTCGTGATGGCAATCAATGCTGAGATCAATGCGATGAGCACCGACACCACCACCTCTTCCTCCGCTCCGAAATCACAGAGCCTGTACGACACAGATGATTTCGCTACGGCGATCATCCAGGGCGATCAGGCGATGGCCAATGCGATCCGCAAAGAGATCATCCGGGTATCGGAACTGAACGGAAAGACGGAAGAGGATGCAGCTGACAGCTTCTCCAGGTCTGCAAAGTCTGTGCTGAAGGATCAGTTCGTATCCGGAAACATTGGCTCCAGCCAGGTTGTGAACGCTCTTGTCACATACTGTGGCGAAAGCAAAGAGGATGCGGAGGCGGATGTCCAATACTGGGACTTTACGGTTCGGTATCCGGATGTGTATGCAGACGATTCCTGGTTCGATGCGTACAACAAGAACATCGCAGACTATGGCATCCCGATTGATACCTACATGGAATACCGGGACATTGTTCGAGACATAACCGGCGAAGGGAAGAAGGAACGGCGGATGGCCATCATTGACTCCCTTCCCATCAGCGATTACCAAAAGGATGCCATGTACTATGCGGAAGGATGGGCAGAATCCACCATCAATGAAGCACCTTGGCGATAATACGAACCATGACTGGGGGGGTGGCTTACACTCCCTCAGTTGTGTTATGGTTATGGCATTACAGATAGGAGGTAAAGACGATGAGCGATTCCATCATCCGCCTGTCCATGGATCTGCATGACATCAGCTCGAAGTCGATTGTAAGTCTGAAGCGGGAAGACACAGGCCGCCAGGTACATATCGCTTTGTTTGATGGCGGCATTCCATTTCAGGTTGGAGATGCATACAGTGCCGCTTTCATTGTGAAAAAACCGAATGGAAACTTTTCGTATGAAGAGTGCCAGGTTGACGGATACACGCTGATCTATGAAGTCACCCAGAGCATCACGCAGGAATCCGGCGCAATGGACTGCGAAATCAAGCTGTTCGGTGTCGATGGGCATTACATCACCGGGCCGACCTTCGGGATTCTCGTTGATGATACCGTCTATGACACTGACCAGGAAGTGGAGACCCCTGTCCGGCCAACCAGGGTGCTGATGGCTCCGCATGACTGCAAGGTTGGCCAGTATTTTCGGATCTCTGAAGTCAACGAGGATGGGACTGCCGTAAAGGTAGAGCCTGTTGATGCTCCAACTGGTGGATATTACACACCAAGCGTTTCTCAGGTTGATGAAACAATCGTTGAATTTTCGTATGAAAAGAGCAACGAATATATGACGGATGTTCCAATTGAGAAATTGATTCTTCCTATTGGACCTCAAGGACCTGAAGGACCTGTAGGTCAACAGGGAGAACCAGGCCCACAGGGGCCGAAGGGTGATCCAGGGCCGCAGGGTCCGCAGGGTGATCCAGGACCACAAGGTTCACAGGGTGATCCAGGACCACAGGGGCCACATGGTGATCCAGGGCCGCAGGGGCCGAAGGGTGATCCAGGGCCGCAAGGGCCGAAGGGTGATCCAGGGCCGCAGGGAGAGCAGGGGCCACAGGGGGAACAAGGTCCTCAGGGAGAACAGGGAAAGCAGGGCCCGCAGGGGGAACCTGGAGCAGATGGTTCTTCTTTTACGGTAAGAGACAGATACGATACACTTGAGGAATTAAAAAATGCAATACCTGTTGCCAATGTTGGAGATGCTTATGCTGTTGGTTCCGAAGAAAATAACGTGATTTATATATGGTCTGAATCTGCAAATGACTACACTTCTGTAGGAAAATTGCAGGGACCTGTCGGTCCTCAGGGTCCAGCTGGGCCTCAGGGACCAGTAGGTGCTAATGGTGTGCAAGGTCCGCAGGGTGATCCAGGCCCAAAAGGAGAACAGGGACCGCAAGGAGAACAGGGAGATCCTGGTCAACAGGGTCCAAAGGGTGATCCAGGACCTCAAGGGCCACAGGGCGTACCCGGGGAGGCCGGCCCTCAAGGCCCGGAAGGCCCCCAGGGCGAACTTGGTCCGCAGGGGCCACAAGGGCCTGCAGGTGCAAATGGCGCAGACGGGTACACCCCCCAGCGGGGGGTAGATTACTGGACAACTTCCGACCAGCAAGCGATTGTGCAGGCGGTTCTGGATGCTCTGCCGAACGGAGACGAGGTGAGCTACTGATGGCCATTGTGACAACAGACAACCAGCATTATTCAGATATTGCGGAGGCAATCCGGGAAAAAACCGGGACACACTCGCAGCTGCGGCCGGATCAGATGGCAGTCGCAATTTCCGGCATACAAACTGGAACAATCGTGCAAGAGCATGAGGGAAGTTTTACAACAAATGAATCAGGACAAGCGACAGTGAACCTAGGTTTTGCTCCCGATGTTGTTTATTGCGGTGGTGAATCAATAATAGTTGATGGGACAAATTTCTACACTTCAACTGCTATCTGTTTTCCATATGCAGAGGGTAATGATGAAAATATAATTACGAATATGCTTATAAATGGCAACGTTTTAGTTTATTTAATTTGGAAACGGACATCCACAGGATTTACTGTACAAGTTGTTTATAACTGGTCAGTTACTAATGTTGGTACTGTTGATTTCCGTGCAGTAAAATTCACTTAAAGGAGCGATTACAATGATATCAGCATTACATTTGTTTTGGATTGTCCCACTTTGCCTGTTACTGGGATTTTTTGTTGCGGCTATTTGTGCCACAGGGAGGGATGTTGACAAATGACGATTTTACAAATTCAGTGCTTACTTGCGTACCTTGGGTACTACACCATTACCGTAGACGGAATCTGGGGCCATGGATCGGATCAGGCAACGAGGCGCTTCCAGAAAGCTGAGGGGCTGAATGTTGATGGTGATCCAGGCACACTCACCCAGGCGGCGTTGCTTGATGCCGTTGAAAATGGCAGATTCAAACAAGATTCTAACAAGAATCCAACAAGCGGTTCTGATGAATCATCCGATTACGACACTCAGTATCTGAAAGCAGATGGGTACTACCACATTCCCCGGGGCGTAAATGTCCAGTTGTCAAAAAATCTCTGGTCTAACGAAGTTATGTGCCAAGGAAACGGATGCTGTGAGGAATCTATCATCAGCAAGCGGATGGTCGAAACCTTCCAGGCAATCCGGGATGAATATGGCGGTCCAATCGAGATAACCAGTGACGGAGGCTCCGGATTCCGTTGCCCATTCCATAATGCGTATGTTGGAGGCTCCAGTAAAAGCCTGCATCTGACCGGCGATGCGTTTGACCTGCATGTAGGGGACAAAACAAGACTGCTGGCAGTATGTGAAAAGATCATAACCGATGGCGAGATCGGACTTTATCCCTGGGGAGTTCATGCCGGTGTCTGGGACCGGGGATTTGTTAACCGGTTCAACGGATGACGGAGGGAAAATGGAAGAAATCGTAGAAATAATCAAAAATGTGACCGTCATCGGCGGATCGATAGCTGCACTTATTACTCTGATATCCGTTGCGGTCACATTGATCAATGGTCTTAAATGCCTGATGCGTAGCCAGATGTTGCATACATACTATCGGCACAAGGACACCAAGCAGATTCGCCAGTATGAGATGCAGAATTTCTTGGCTCTCTATGAAGCGTACAAAGCAATGAAGGGAAACTCCTTCATTGATGAAATCCATGAAGATGTCACTTCGTGGGAAATTATTACTTAGGAGGAATCACCCATGATTATCACTGGCATGGACCACTTCCAGAGCGTGTGCAAACGGAAACTGGTCGAGAAGTACAACAGCAGTCCGTTGCTCTACAGAAGCGGAGATCCCCAGCCGCACCCAATTGACCTGAGCAATGTGTTTGTGGTCTGGGCCTGCAAGACCCTGCAGAACTACAAGGCACTGCTGTCCACCACGGTGTCCGGTGACGGCGTTTATGTGGAGTACACCTACAACGGCGACAAGCAGGAGCTGTATGAGGATTTCTACGCCAAGTACAGCAACAGAAAAATTGTTGATGAGTAAGAGGAGGAAAAACCATGTTTGAATTTTTTGTGACCACCTACGGCAGCGAGATCATCGGCCTGCTGATCCTGTCTGTCTTCGGTTGCCTTGGCTATGCGGCCAAGCAGATCTGCCAGCGTTTCCTGGATGATGAAACCAAGTGGACCATTGCCATGACTGCCGTTCGGTTCGTTGAACAGTGCTGGAACACTCTTCATGGTGCGGACAAGCTGGCAAAGGCTCTGGAGACTGCAGAGCTCCTGCTGAAAAAGAAAGGAATCGACTTCGATGCGGAGGAAATGATGTACATCATCGAGGCGGCTGTTAAAGAGATGAACGATGTCTTCAACAAAACGACCGAACAGCAGCTTCCCATTAAGGCTGGCGATTATGTTGGCCCGAATTGCTCTGATGATGTGAAGGGTAACACATAAATTCATTGCCATTTTCATTGCCATTTTTAATTTCCCGGACTAGAATATAATTCATTTTATGAAAATTTAATTTCCAAAAAGGAAACCAAAACGTTCGGAATTTAATGAAAAATAACTAAAAAGCACAATAAAACACCGTCCGGATAATTCCAGACGGTGTTTTATTATGGCGGAGAAGGAGGGATTTGAACCCTCGATACCCTTTTGGGGTATACACGATTTCCAATCGTGCGCGCTCGGCCAGCTACGCGACTTCTCCATGTGATCGGCTTCGTTGCCAGCCCGATTATAATACATCATCTGCAAGAATTTGTCAATAGCTTTTTTGCGATTTTTGAAAAATTTTGTACGGAAAATTTTTGCCTGCCTTGACGGGGAATTTCTGACATGGTATGGTGTTAAAAAAGGTAGGAAGGATGGGAGCATATGGAAATCAAAAAGCTGAACGAGAAGAGCGTCCAGGCCCTGCTGCCGGAGCGTGATCCTTGGGGGCATAAAGGAACCTTTGGGAAAATTCTGTTGCTGTGCGGCAGCAGGGGCTTTACAGGGGCTGCCTATTTGGCGGCAATGGGAGCGCTGCGCTCCGGTGCGGGGCTGGTCTTTCTGGGGGTTCCGGAAAGTATTTACGCCATTGAAGCGGTGAAGCTCAACGAGCCGGTGGTATTCCCTTTGCCGGAGGAGGACGGAAAACTCAGCGAGCAGGCCCTTGCGGATATTTCCCGGCGGCTGCCCCAGATGGATGTCGTTTTGATCGGCTGCGGATTGGGACAGTCTGCGGGAACCTTTGCGGTGGTCAAAGGGGTGCTGGAAACTGCATCCTGTCCGGTGGTTGTGGATGCCGACGGCATAAATCTTCTGTCCAGGCATAGGGATATACTGCGCAGAAGACAGCAGGCCACCATCCTCACACCCCATGACGGCGAGTTTGCCCGTTTGGGCGGCCCGGTAGGAAAGGACCGCATGGAAAGCGCCGCCCGGTTGGCTGCCGACTGGAGCAGCATTGTTTTGCTTAAAGGCCATGAAACCTGCATCACAGACGGACAAGCCGGATACATAAATTCCACAGGCAATCCGGGAATGGCAGTGGGCGGCAGCGGCGATGTGCTGGCCGGAATCATAACAGCCCTGCTGGGTCAGGGAATTGCGCCTCTGGAAGCAGCCGCCTGCGGTGCGTGGCTGCATGGGGCGGCAGGGGATCTGTGTGCCAAAGAGCTGGGACAGTACGGAATGCTTCCAACGGACATGCTGCTTCGTCTTCCGCGACTTTTAAAATAGGGCGGGGATAATTTGAAAAAAGCTGGGGTCATTTTTGTTCTCCTGCTTGTGCTTACCGGCTGCTCCCAGGGATCTTCGGAGCTTCGGCAGGGAATGGCACTGCGCAGCAAGCTTTCGCAGGCCTCTTCCATTACCTTTGATGCGGACATTACGGCGGACTATGGACAAACCGTGCATAATTTCTCCATGGCCTGTCAGTCCGATTCTCTGGGGAATCTGACATTTACGGTTACCGCGCCAGAGACGATTTCCGGCATTACCGGAACTGTGTCTCAGGAAGGAGGCAAGCTTACCTTCGAGGATACGGCGCTGCAGTTTGACACATTGGCTGAAGACCAGGTAACACCGGTTACGGCCCCCTGGATTTTGGTCAAGACCTTGCTGGGCGGCTATCTGACGTCAGCCTGTACGGAAGAAGGAGCGGTGCGGCTGAGTATTGACGATCGCTATGAAGAGGATGCGCTGCATTTGGACATATGGCTGGATGAAGAGAGCCTCCCATCCCGGGCGGATATCTTCTACGATGACCGACGCATTTTGTCATTGACCGTCAAAAACTTTACAATTGTGTAGCTTTTTCGGGAATCTGTGCATAGGATATTTTGAGCGTAGAACCGTATAAAATCCATATGGGCGTGGGAGAATATGGTTACCGCGTTACATATGGGTCCATAGGGTAGCGCAGGAGAAATTGCACGGAGCGTGAAGAATATGACAGAAGGATCAGTCAAACGGGGCGACATATTTTATGCGGATTTGTCCCCGGTGGTGGGCAGCGAGCAGGGAGGAACCCGGCCTGTCCTGATTGTTCAGAATGATACAGGAAATCGCCATTCTCCCACGGTAATTGCGGCAGCCATTACCAGCCAGACAGGCAAAGCCCGCTTGCCTACCCATATCAACATTGCCGGCGGCAGCGTAGGGCTGAGCAAGGACTCTATCATCCTGCTGGAGCAAATCCGAACCATTGACAAGCGCCGTCTGCGTGAGCATATGGGACACCTGGATGAAAAGCAGATGGCACTGGTGGATGATGCCATTGCGGTTAGCTTCGGACTTCCGGGCGGCGGCAGAACCACATGAATTTTTCGCCCCTCTGGCGCATAGGATTGCGCAGGGGGGCGTTATCATTGGAACAAAGTTATCCGGTCTATTTCGGGACTCGCCCGGCAGGAAAGGTTCAGGTGCTGCGCCAAGGGCTTTACTATCGGTTTATCTGCCGATGCAAACTCAGCGGAGATGTGGTGTGCAGGCTGGTGGCAACCTGCTCCGATCAGCGGGAAAACTTAGGCGTCGTAGTGCCCATGGATGGCGGTTTCGGCTTGGATACCAAAGTGCCGGTAAAACATCTGGGGGAAGGAGAACTAAAATTTTTTCTGCTTCCCAAGCACGAAATTACCCAGGGCATGTTCGTACCCATCATCCCGGAAGAACCCTTTGCCTACATAGAGCGGCTAAAGGAAGGGTTTCTGGCCAGAAAAGGGGAGCAGGTAGGCATTGTTTTACCGGAGTAATCACAGCAATATGTCCGCCGTCAAATGACGGCGGACATGCTTCGTTACAGGGATAGTTCCAAACCCACAGGACAGTGGTCAGAGCCAAACACATCTGAATAAATCGGCGTGGCGGAAATCTGGGGAGCCAGCCGGTTGGATACCAGGAAATAGTCAATACGCCAGCCGGCGTTGTTCTTTCTGGCATTGAAGCGGAAGCTCCACCAGCGGTAAGCGCCGGTAACATCGGGATTGCGGTAGCGGAAAGTATCCGTAAATCCGGCTTCCAGTAGCTTTCCAAAGCTTTCCCGCTCCTGGTCGGAGAAACCGGCGTTTCCCCGATTGGAGGCAGGATTTTTCAGGTCGATTTCCTGATGGGCCACGTTCAGATCGCCGCAGGCGATGACCGGTTTCTTCTGATCCAGTTCCTGAAGGTGTCTGCGGAAAGCCGCATCCCATTGCAGCCGATGATCAATCCGGGCCAGCTCCGGCTGGGCGTTGGGGGTGTAACAGGTAACCAGATAAAAGTCAGGGTACTCCAAGGTGATCAGTCTGCCTTCGGTGTCCAGCTCCTCGGTACCCACACCGTAGACAACAGAAATCGGCTCTTCCTTGGCAAAAATAGCGGTGCCGGAATATCCTTTCTTCTGGGCATAATTCCAGTACTGACAATACCCAGGCAGGGGAAGATCAATCTGCCCCTGCTGAAGCTTGGTTTCCTGCAGACAGAAAAAGTCGGCGTCGCTTTCATTGAAGAACTCCTGAAAGCCTTTTCCGACACAGGCTCGCAGTCCGTTTACGTTCCAGGAAATAAATTTCATGTGGTTTCCTCCGTAGCAGCGGGAGTACCGCTGTCAAATAATACAAGGTTGTTCCGGCTCATGGATACGCTGCGCTTTCCGCTGGTGATGGTGATGACCTCCGCATCCGTCATATTCAGACAGGTCAGGGTCAGACAGGCACAGGCCAGGGAAAACTCTCCATCCGTTAATTGATTGGTGGTATCAGACAGCGTAATGCGGATTCCAGGCTCTGTTTCCTGCACAGAGGAAATTTGGGTTCCGGCAGGAAGGGGACTGATCAGATTTTCCTGAGAAGGCCCCATCAGATACAGCGCCAGCAGATAGGAAAGGTCATCCCTGTGACCGGCAGCTTCCCGCTGCTCAGTGCCCAGTGGGGAAGAAAGGTCGGTTGTATAGTCCGACTGAACATAATAGAACGTCACAGGTTCTTTCAGACGGACGGATGCAGCGTCACAGCCGCAAATCAGCAGGCAAAATACCAGAGCTGCGGGCAGATATCGTTTCATGCCTTATCCACCTCCGTATCAAAGACAGGGAAGGTCACGGTAAACGTGCTGCCTTTCCCCAAGGTGCTGGAAAATTGGATTTCTCCCCGGTTGCGCTGGACGATGGTGCGAACAATAGAAAGTCCCAGTCCGCTGCCGCCGGTAGCACGGGAGCGGGCCTTGTCCACCCGATAAAACCGTTCAAAAATGTGATCGATGGCATCTTCCGGGATACCCATACCAGTGTCGCTGACTTCCAAAATGGCGTTATCTTCTTCCCGGCCCAGGCGTACGGTCAGAGTCCCGCCGGGGGTATTGTACTTGATGCCATTTTCCATCAGATTGAATACCACCTGATACAGGTCATCTTCCAGAATCAGCACCGGGCAGTCATGCTCCAGATCCAGCTGAAAGGTAATGTCAGATTGCAATGCATTCTGGCGCAGCATCCGGGCCACACGCTGCACGGTGGGTGCCATATAGATAATCTCGCTTTCTTCGCTGGAACGGCCTTCTGCCCTGGTCAGAGACAACAGCTTGGCAGTCATTCGATTCAGCCGTTCCGCTTCATCGCCGATATCGCCTACAAACTCCCGGACTGTTTCCAAATCCATGTCGTACTGCAAAATGGAATCCGCCAGCAGCTTGATGGAAGCCAAGGGGGTTTTCAGTTCGTGGGAAGCATCGGAAACGAAACGACTGCGTTTTTCTTCAGAGTTTTTCAAACGCTCTGTCAAATCATTGAACTCGTTGCCCAGAATGGTCAGCTCATCATTGCCGCCCATGTCAACTTTGTGGGTATAGTCACCCTCCTGGATAATGCGCATGGAGGTCATAATCTTGTTCAGCCGGCGGGAGAAGTTGGCAGAGAACAGCAAAGAGAACAAGATCACAATAATTTCCAGCAGTAGCGTAATTCGCAGCACGTTATTTTGCATGGACTGAATCAGTCCACCCTGAACCGGGTCATACTCCGTCATGTACACGCATCCCACTACGGTGCCATAGTAGACAATGGGTGTGGCGGCCCGGGCGTCAATCACGCCGTCGTGATAATTCCAGGAGCAGGCGTCATTTCCTTGGATGGCAGCCAGAATTTCCGGGAAAAGGGTGTAGGTCCCGGCATCGGAACCGCTGCTGTCGTACAGTGCATTTCCGGATTGGTCAGTAACAACCAGCCGGGTAACTTTCAGACTGTCCATCTGATTGACAATTCCGGTTACGGCGGTGGTATTGAGCACATCCAGGGTACTCATTTCTGTGGATGCCAGCAGGCATTTTTCCACCAGGGAAGCCTTTTTGCTTTCATAGAACAGCTGCTGACAGGTTTTGGAACAGTAGATATTCAGTACCAGCATCACCACAAAGGTAATGACCACATAGGTCATTCCGTATCGAAACTGGGTTTTGCTGTAGCCGCGGTAAGCGGCCTTTTTACTTTCGGAAATAATAACCAACGCCCCACTTCGTCAAAATATATTTCGGTTCTGCCGGATTTTCCTCCAGCTTTTCCCGCAGGCGCCGGATATGCACATCAACGGTACGGATGTCGCTGCGGTATTCGTAAGCCCAGATGGTGTCCAGCAGTGCCTCCCGGGAATAGACCCGGTTGGGATTGCGCATCAAAAACTCAATGACATCAAATTCCTTGGCAGTCAGGTCAGCCAGCTGCCCGCTGTGATATGCGTTTCGGGCATCCAGATCCAGGGTGATGGAGCCGATGGTCAGCTGATTATTGGCGGTTTGCTGCTGAGAACCCCCGGCTCGCCGCAGAAGGGCACGGATTCTGGCTTTCAGTTCCAGGATGTTAAAGGGCTTGGTCAGATAATCATCTGCACCATGGTCAAACCCCATCAGCTTGTCCATGTCATCTGCCTTGGCTGTCAGCAGAATAATGGGAATATCGGAAAATTCCCGGATTTTGCTGCAGGCGGTGAGTCCGTCCATATTGGGCATCATCACATCCAGCACCACCAAATCCGGCTGCTGCTCCTGCACCAGACGGATGGCCTCCAGACCGTCGCTGCCGGTGATTACATCGTAGCCTTCATTTTGCAAATTAAACCGAATTCCCTTTACAAGCAGGGCTTCGTCATCCACTACCAATATTTTCATGGCCTTATCCTCCTATTGTAATCAAATCCAATATCTGCGTAATTCGCTTTTCTCCAATGCCTTCCACGTTCATCAGTTCTTCCACCGCGCGGAAAGTACCATGCTCCTGACGGTAGGCAACAATTCTCTGGGCCAGGACTTCGCCGATTCCCGGCAAAGCCTGGAAATCTTCTTCCGTGGCGGTGTTGATATCAATGGGAAACGAAATCCCTTGGGTTGGGGCAGATGTTTGTGCAGACGGGGCGGTGCTTTCTGTGGGTATGGTTTGCAGAGCCGACGGCACAGATACGCTGATCGTACCGGCGGCAGGATTCCTGCCCAGAAAGAAGCCCAGGGTAAAAGAGAAAAACATTGCTGTAATGGTCAGAAACAGGGAGATATGTGGTTTTTTCATGGGAAACCGCCTCCTGCATTGACTAGTGCGTAAAAAAATGCTATAATGCACACACATTATACACGATTTTTCACCGTCGGACAAGTCCGGCATCCGAATATTGAGGGAGAAATATGAAAAAAAGCAAACGACTTTCTCTGATATTGCTGTGTGCATGTTTGCTGCTGCAGGTTATCCTGTTGCCGGCATCTGCCACGGAAGCCACTGTGCAGACCACGGTCCCCCAGACAACCCAGGCTACGCAACCGGTTGTGATGCCGACGACTACCGAGGCGGAATTCGGCACTGTCTCTGTGCTCAACGGCTGCCGTACCATCGAGGGTATGGTGCCGCTGGCGGGTACAGAGCGGGTATTGGATACTGCCTTGGGTGCTTTTTTGTATGAAGTCAATACGGATACGGTGGTGTATTCCTATAATCCGGATCAGAAGCTGGCTTGCGGCAGCTTGACGAAAATCGTTACGGCTATCGTTGCTTTGCAGTATTGCAATTTGGACGATGTGGTTACGGTAGAGAGCGGTATCAAGGCGCGGCTTCCTGTCAGCCCGCTGACCATCGGTTTGACCAGTGAAGAGCAGATTTCTGTTCGGGATTTGTTGTACGCACTTCTGATGACTTCTGCAAACGATTCTGCGGTGGTACTGGCAGAGCATATTTCCGGTAACCGTCAGGGTTTTGTCCCGCTGATGAACCAGTGGGTTCAACAGATTGGATGCACCAATACGGAATTTGGCACTGTGCATGGTGTTGATGGCGGCTTGTCCAGCACCACTGCTCGGGATATGGTCAAAATTATCCGGGAAGCTACCAAAAATGAAGACTTCGTGGAGTTTTTCGGAAAAGAAACCTATGATATCCCGGCAACCAATAAATCGGAACAACGGGATCTTACCACTACCAACTACATGCGCTACGATGCCGTGCTTCCTCAGTTTTATGACAGAAGAGTTACAGGAGGCATCCAGAGTTACGAAACCAGTTCTGGCGCCTGTTTGGCTGTAACAGCAAATTATAATGACATGAACTACATTGGTGTCGTTTTGGGATGTACGCGTGTAATGGATGCAGAGGACACCTGGAGACCTACAACGTATGGTAACTTTGAAGAGATGATTGAACTCCTCAAACTGGGATTTGACAATTTCAAAGTGAACCGAATTGTCTATGATGGCATGACGTTGAGCCAAATTGCGGTGGCCGGAGGCGAGTGTAACGCAGTTGCCCAGACACAGGTCGATATCGATTCTGTTGTACCGGCCAAAGCCCAGGTAAAGAACCTGACGATTACCATTAAGCCAAAAGATGAAGGACTTTCTGCTCCAATAAAGGCTGGAGAACAGATCGGTGTTGTGGAAATCTGGTACCGCAATTCCTGTATGGCGGAAGCAGAAATTTATTCCATGGGCAACGTCAAGGCGGCTGACGATAAGAGTATAGAGATTCATTCGGCAGTAGCTCGCAATGGCTTGAATGAGTCGGGAATTTTCTCTATTATCGGGACGATCTGCGTGATTGTTCTGGGCCTGGCGGCTGCCTACCTGGCGTTTAATGCGTATATGCGCTCCCGTCTTCGCGCCCGTCGCCGTCGCCGCAGAGCCAACCGCAAGAGGATTCGCTGATGCTGCAATGGGATGCGCTGAAACAGATGAGTGCAGCATGTACCCGCTGCGGCTTGTGTGAAACCCGGCACAATGTGGTATTTGGTGTAGGCAATGAGCAGGCAGATGTCATGTTTGTGGGAGAAGGTCCCGGAGAACAAGAGGATCTGACGGGTATCCCCTTTGTTGGGCCGGCGGGTAAACTGCTGGATGATATGCTTACCATTATTGACCTGGACCGGAACAGCAACTGCTACATCGCAAACATTGTCAAATGCCGCCCGCCTCGTAACCGTGACCCGCTGGAAACGGAGCAGGAGGCCTGCATCGGGTATCTTCGCAATCAGACCATGCTGGTCAAGCCAAAGATCATCGTCTGTCTTGGCCGCATCGCAGCCAAGCGGCTGATTGATCCGGATTACCGGATAACCCGGCAGCACGGTCAGTGGGTAGAAAAGGGCGGCATTTGGATGACGGCAATCTACCACCCGTCCGCACTGCTGCGGGATGTGTCCAAACGCCCGGAAACCTTTGACGATTTGATTTCTCTGCGGGAAAAAATCAAAGAAGTCGGGGCAAAGGTATAAAAAGTTGTTGACTTTCAGCCCGATAACCGATATAATAATCGGGCTAAAGCAATGCTAGTGTAGCACAGTCGGTAGTGCATCTCACTCGTAATGAGAAGGTCGCCTGTTCGAGTCAGGTCACTAGCTCCAAGAAAACCGCCGTTTTCTACTTGAAAACGGCGGTTTTTCTAACTTTTTCAGGGCTTGCAAAAGCCCCTGTTTTTTGCTTGGCGTTAATTTGGCGTTATTTTTTTGAAGCAGTTATTTTGAAGCAAAATTGAGAAATTGATAAACTGAATTTTTCGAACTTTTTGATTGAAAATGAATTGACAATCTTCTCCGGAGAATTTTGATCCCGTTTGTAAATTCCGCCCACACAGCCACACTTGCACGGACTTTTAGCCACGGTGTCACGGGCTTATAGCCACACCGTCACGGCACAGAGCCACA
>CALXDU010000021.1 GCA_944387145.1 uncultured Oscillospiraceae bacterium
GGCCAGCATCCTTTCGGCCCAGGTGGGACGGCAGGATATTCAGACCCAGATCATCGGCGGCGGACAGCTGTCCGGGGAAGGGGCGGTGTCGCTGACTATTCCCCAGGATGTGAAGCTGACCCGGTACCTGGTGAAAAACGGGGACGTGGTGTCCCAGGGAGATGCCATTGCCCAGGTGGACACGGTCAGCGTGATGAGTGCCATTACCCAGGTCCAGGAAACCCTGGATTACCTGTCGGAGCAGATTGCTGTTGCCAGCGACGAAACGGCTTCCCAGACGGTGACGGCTCTTTCCTCCGGCGTGGTGAAGGTTCTCTATGCCCAGGAAGGGGATAATGTGGCGGATGTGATGCTGGAGCACGGCGCACTGGCGGTGCTGTCGCTGGATGACAAGATGGCGGTGCAGGTGCAAAGCCAGACGAACCTGACCGTGGGAGAGCCGGTACAGGTGACATTCTCCGACGGCACTCAGGTAACCGGCAGCGTAAAATCCAATGTCCAGGGCATCCTGACGGTGACAGTGGAGGATAATGATTACCCGGTGGGAGAAACCGTGACCTTGACCACGGAGGACGGAAGCGACCTGGGCGAGGGACAGCTGTATGTCCACAGCCCCTGGAATGCCATGGCCTACTCCGGCGTGGTGTCCCAGATTCCGGTGCAGGAAGGACAATCGGTTTCCCAGGGACAAACTCTGCTGAATCTGGAAGATACGGGCACCACCCCGGAATACCAGCAGCTGATTGACCAGCGCCGGGAATATGAGCAGATGATGCAGCAGCTGTTTCAGATGTACCAGACCCAGACCATTACAGCCCCCTGCGACGGCATTGTAACCGGGGTGGATACGGACGGTGCCTGGCTGCTGGCAAGTCAGTCCGGCGGCGTGACGCTGAATCTGCTTTCTGCAGGTACCAAGGAGGTTTCTTCCGCTGCCCCGGTGCAGCTGGGCAGCGCCGGATCTTCTGTCCGGGTGACGCTGCTCAGTGCGGTAACCCAGCCCCAGGTGCAGGAGCCTGCTCTGGAAGTGCCGGAACCATCGGTATTGGAGGAACCGTCTGAGCCTTCGCAGCCGCTGCCTACGGAATCCTCGGAGCCGGTGCCGCCGGAATCGTCAGAACCCTCCCAACCTACCGACCCATCCCAGCCTTCCCAACCCACCGAGCCGTCTGAACCCGTGCAGGTGGTCATCCGCACCGAGTCCTTGGCTGGAGGCGTTGTGGGGCAGAGCTACCACATGACCCTGAAGGCTTGGGACGGGACCAATGTTCTCACCGGCACCTGGACAGCAGAAGGACTGCCGGAGGGCATTTCCCTGAATGCCGGAACTGGAGTTCTGGAAGGAACGCCTGTGGCAGCGGGGGAATATACGGTAAAGGTCAGCTTCACCTGCGACCTTGGCAGTGCGGAAAGAAGCTATAGTCTGACCATTGCCGATGCCCAAGGGCCGGTATACCGGGGTTTCGTGGCCCGGGTGGTGGGGATAACGGATGGCGCAGTAAAGGTGATGCAGACCCCCTATTCCTACGCCATCACCGATCTGAACAAACTGCCTGAGGTGGGGGTCAATACCGATGATCTGACCCAGGAGCAGATGTACAGTACATCCCTGGTATCCGCAGACGAAATCACCCCGGGGCAGATTTTCCTGCTGGTTGTGGATGAAAAAGAGAATCTGGTTGCCCTGTCACCCCTTCCGGAAAATCCGGAAACGGGGCAGCCCGACGGCGGTATGGGAAACATGGGCGGCATCTCCGGCAGTATGGGCGGGATGAGCGGGGGAAGCTCCGGTTCCCAAAGCCCTGCCTTTGAGCCTTACAGCCTGGACACTGTAACCGTTGCCAGCGTCACATCCCAAAACCATATGTCTGTGGAGATTGCCGTGGACGAACTGGATATTTCCCAGCTGTCTCTGGGGCAGGAAGCCAAAATCACGGTGGACGCTCTGGGCGGGGAAGCCTTTGACGCCAAGGTGAGTCAGATTGCCTCATCCGGAGAAAATGAAGGCGGCAACAGCAAATTCACCGTAACCCTGACCCTGGAAAAAAGCGGCGATATGCTGCCGGGAATGACGGCCTGCGCCTATATCGGCTTGCAGACCCAGGAGCAGGTACTGTGCGTTCCTGCAGCGGCGTTGGAAGAATCCAATGGGGAAACCATTGTCTATACCCACTACGACGAAAACGCCGGTACTTTGACCAATCCGGTGACGGTGACCACCGGAGTATCGGATGGGAGTATGTCCAGATCCTCTCCGGCATCGAGGAAGGTACGCAAATTTACTACGCCTACTACGATACTCCTGCCCAGACCGGCGTGCAGATGCTCCGGTAACGAAAAACACAAACGGCAGCCCGGAAAGCAAACGCTTTCCGGGCTGCCAAGCGTATTCCAGGGGATTTTCCATATTCAGCCGGCCTGATTTTCAAACTGGGATTGATACAGCTCCCAGTAAAAACCCCGCTTTGCCATCAATTCCTCGTGGGTGCCCTGCTCCACCACCTGGCCCTGGTTCAGCACCAGAATGTGGTCTGCTGAGCGGATGGTGGACAGCCGGTGGGCAATGACGAAACAGGTTTTGCCCTCCATCAGGCGGCGCATGGCGGCCTGAATCCGCTGCTCTGTCCGGGTGTCTACGTTGGAGGTGGCTTCGTCCAGAATCAGCATCTGGGCATCCAGCAGCATGGCCCGGGCGATGGTCAGCAGCTGCTTCTGACCCTTGGAAATGGAGGTGCCGTTGTCCGACAGCACTGTGTCATAGCCCTGGGGAAGCCGGGAAATGTAGCCGTGGATGTGGGCGGATTTGGCGGCGGCAATGACCTGCTCTAACGTGGCGCCGGGTTTGCCGTAGGCCAGATTGTCGAAAATCGTGCCGTGAAACAGCCAGGTGTCCTGCAGCACCATGGAATAGGCCCGCCGCAGGGAATCCCGGGTCAGGGTGCGGATGTCCTTGCCGTCTACCAGAACGGCCCCGCTGTCCACGTCGTAAAAGCGCATCAAAAGGTTGATAATGGTGGTTTTTCCCGCGCCGGTGGGGCCGACAATGGCGGTCAGGCTGCCGGGCTTGGCGTGAAAGCTCAGGTTCGTAATGATGGGCTGACCGGGGTTGTAGGAAAAACTCACATTTTCCAGCCGCACATCTCCTTGTACATGATCCAAAACTTCCGCCTGGGGCAGGTCAGCAGGTTCCGGCTCTGCGTCGATCAGGGAGAATACCCGCTCCATGGCAGCAAAGGCGCTTTGCAGTTCGGCGATGATGTTGGCCATTTCGTTGATGGGGCCGGAGAATTTCCGGGAGTACTGGACGAAGCTGCTCAGGTCTCCCAGCCGCACCTGGCCCCGCAGAAACAGCATGGAACCGAAGATGCACACCAGGGCCAGAGAAACGTTGTTGATAAAGTTTACCGATGGTCCGGTGATGGTGCCGTTGGCCTCGGCGATGGTGTAGGCGTCCACGGCTTCCTGGTTCTTTTCATCAAACTTTTCCAGCACTGCTTCCTCCCGGCCGTAGACCCGGATGGTCTTCTGACCGGAGAGCATTTCCTCCACAAAGCCATTGAGCAGGCCCAGCTTGGCGCTGCGGCGGCGAAACAGCGGCCGCACCCGCCGGGTCAGCCATCGGGTAAACAGAATGGTCAGGGGGATGGTGAACAGGAAGATGCTCACCAGCTTCGGGGCAATGCTCAGCATCATAAAGAAGGATACCACCACCGTAACCACGCTTTGCAGCAGCTGCAGCAGGTCCGTGGACAGGGA
Source organism: uncultured Oscillospiraceae bacterium (assembly GCA_944387145.1). GTDB lineage: Bacteria > Bacillota > Clostridia > Oscillospirales > Oscillospiraceae > Faecousia. The sequence continues at coordinate 3,757 of CALXDU010000021.1, forward strand.
CTGGTTCACCGTGTCCACATCGTAGGTGATGACGCTGATGATGTCGCCGGTCTGGTAATCGTCGAAGAATTTTACCGGCAGGGCAGTGAGGTTTTCAAATACATCGTGGCGCATCTGCCGGGCAACCCGCCGGGACAGGTAAATCATCACAATGTTCAGTCCGTAGGTCAGTACCCCGGAGGCAAGATAGAAAACCACCATTAGCCCGGCACAGCGAAAGACGGTGGGAAAGTCAACCTGTCCGGCGGGAACATCGATCGCATTGATGGCCTGACCGGACAGCTTCGGGCCATACAGCCCCAGCAGACTGGAACTGATGGAAAGCACAATCGCCAGCACCAGCAAGAATCGGTTCCGGCCCAGGTATTGCCAGAGCCGTTTCAGCACCGAACCGGCCCTTACCTTTCCCTGGAAAGACCGCCGGTCCCCCGAGGCTTCCATCCGGGTAAGCCGGCTGCTGCCGATTACGTTGGGATTTTGGGCCATCAGGCTCCCTCCTTTCCGTCACCCATCTGGGTCTGGGCGATGAGGCGGTATTCTTCACAGCTGCGCATCAGCTCTTCGTGGGTTCCCGCACCCAGCAGGGCGCCGTCGGAAAGCACCAGAATCAGGTCCGCATGGCGCAGGGAACTGACCCGCTGGGCCACCACCACGGTGGTGGTATTCTGGAAGTTCTGATACAGAGCCTTTCGCAGCTGGGCATCGGTGCGGTAGTCCAGGGCGGAGGAAGCGTCGTCGAGAATGAGGATTTCCGGACTGCCAGCCAAGGCTCTGCCGATGAGCAGCCGCTGCTTCTGACCGCCGGAAAGGTTGTTGCCCCGGACCTGAACCGGCGCATCCATCCCCTTTTCCCGGACGAAGTCCGCCTGGGCAAAGGCTGCTCCGGCAGCTATGGCCTCATCGGACAGGGGGCGGAAAAAGCGCAGGTTGTCGGAAATCGTTCCTTCGGTGACAAAATCGTTCTGAAACACCACGCCGAATTTGCTGCGCAGCACCTCCGGGGTGATGGTACGGATGTCCTGACCGTCGATGCGGATTTCTCCCTGATCCGGATCGTACAGCCGCAGCAGCAGATTGACAATGGTGGTTTTGCCGCAGCCGGTGGGGCCGATGATGCCCAAGGTCTGCCCATGATTCAGAGTAAAGGAAAGGTCATGCAGCACAGCGCCCTTGCCGGTGTAGGAAAAAGATACGTTCCGAAATTCAATATGGGGTGCATCCGCCTGGGCTGGCTGGGCGGGGAGAACCGTCAGGTCTTTTTCCAGTTCCAGCACATCTGCCACCCGGTTGGCGCTGGCCTGACCCTTGGAATACATGACAAAAATCCGGGTAATGCCCAGCATGGCGTTGAGAATCATAATAAAATACTGCAAAAATGCCACAATCACGCCGCTGAGAATGGCGCCGCTGTTGACACGGAAAGCACCCACAACCACCACCAACGTCAGTCCCAGATTTAGAACCAGGGTAGAGGAAGGGTTGGTCAGGGCGGTGACAAAGCCCGCCTTTTCGTCCACCTGGGTCAGTTCCTGGTTGACGGATTGGAAGCGGCGTTTTTCGTAGTCGGTTTTGCTCAGGGCCTTGATGACCCGGATGCCGGTGATGTTTTCCTGAATGGTGCGCACCATGTTATCCAGAACTCCTTGCTGCTGGGTGTACAGGGGAACGCTGGTTTTGGTGACGTAGTACACAACCAAAGCAATGATGGGAAGCAGGGCAATGAGCACCAGCGACAGCACCGGGTCCATGCTGACCATCATGGCAATGCCGCCGATGAGCAGAATGGGTGCCCGAATGCCCAGCCGCTGAATCCGGGCCATGAACTGGTTGATATTGTAGGTGTCGCTGGTGAGCCGGGACACGGCGGAGGATACCGTCAGATGATCCAACTGCCGGGCGGACAGGGTTTCCAGCTTGAAAAACAGGTCGTGCCGGATGGCCCGGGTGATTTTGCCGGAGGAAATGGCGGACATCCGGTTGGCCACAATGTTCAGCACCAGGCAGATGACGGCGCACAGCAGCATCCATCCCCCGGCGATATAGATCTGCACCAGATCTCCGGCAGGCACTTTTTCGTCCAGAATGATTTCCATCAGATAGGGAATCAGCAGTTCTGCCACGGCGGAGAGGAACTTGATGGTCACCGTCAGGGCGATGTAGCCGAAGTAGGGTTTCAGGTAGGCTTCCAGTCGTCCCATCAGCGTTCCTCCATCCATTCATCCGCCCGCACCATCATTTTGGCCAGCAGGATATCCAGGGTTTCCCGCTCCTGGGGGGTCAGGTCCTGGGTCATATAATCCGACCAGGAGCACAGAATCTCCCGGATTCGGGGCAGCAGGTCCAGGGTCTTCTGGGTGGGGAAGAGCATCATGGCCCGTTTGTCCTCCGGCTGGCAGCAGCGGGTGAGAAAACCGGCTTCCTCCAGCACGGCAACTACCCGGGTGACGTTGCTTTTGTTGGTGCAGACCCTCCGGGCCAGTTGTTCCTGGGATAACCCCGGGCAGGCGCACAGCTCCACCAGGAAGCTGGCATCTTTTCCCCTCAGTCCATAGGGCCTGAGCATCTCTTCCCGATAGCAAAAGCTGCATCGGGACAGGGCGGTAATTTTCTTCATAATCCGTGCCATGGCGCTGCCTCCTGTTCATTTCGTTGCATCTGAAACTAAATTAGCACAGAATATCCCCTCTGTCAAGGCGAATCCCGGGTGCTGCCCAGGCAGGCAAAATCCGCCGGGGCTTGCGTGAGAAAGGGTTTCTTTTTTTAACAGCATATGCTATGATAAAAAAGAAAGATATTGCCCACTGTTTTATTCTGAAACAGAATGGATTGGAAAAGGGAGGGACAGCTTATGGAAGAAAGCCGGATTCACATTCTGGGGATTGCACCCTATGAGGGTATGAAAACCGTAATGGAACGGGCGGCGGAGGAGTATCCCAATGTGCGGCTGGATGTGGCCATCGGCGACCTGGAGGAAGGCGTGGCCATTGTCCAGAAAACCCATCAGGATGCCTATGACTGCATCATCTCCCGGGGCGGCACGGCGGAGCGGATTCGCCAGGTCAGCACCATTCCGGTGGTGGACATCAAACTGTCGGTTTATGATGTGCTGCGTTCCATGAAATTGGCGGAGAACTATGGCGGACGATATGCCATTGTGGGATTTCCCAGCATCACCGAGCCTGCCCACATTCTGTGTGACCTGCTGCGCTACGAGGTGGATATTCACACCATCCACAGCAATGATGAAGTGGTGCGGACGTTGAACCGGCTGCACAGTGAAGGCTATCGGATGGTGGTCAGCGACATGGTCACCCACACCGTGGCCCGGCAGATGGGAATGGATGCCTATCTGATTACCTCCGGTGCAGAAGGATTGCGGACTGCATTGGATCAGGCGGTTTCTTTCAGCAAAGCCTTCCGCCGCCTGCGTCAGGAAAACCGGATTCTTCGCAGTATGAACCGGGGCGATGTGTCCATTGTGGTGCTGGACCGGCAGGGGACGGTCCGGTATTTCAGTCCCTCGGAGCCTTCCGGGGAACTGCTGGCGGCGCTGCGGTCTCATATCAAAGAGGTGCAGCCGGGGAAAACTCTGTCCTTTTACCACAAAAGCTACAACACCTTATATGGCATCACCGCCAAGCAGATGCAGATTCTGGATACCAGCTGTATCGCCTTCTCCTGCCGGCCAGGGCAGATTCCCCTGCGGGGCAGCAAGCTGGGGCTGCGCAGCTACGGACAGGCGGAGTGCGAGCATCTGTTTATGAACAGCTTTTACAGCTTGTCCGGTGCTATGGGGGAACTGGATGCCACGGTTTCGTCTTTGGCTCTGTCCCGGCAAAGCGTGCTGATTGTGGGAGAGGAAGGAACGGGCAAGGAGCAGATTGCCCGGGCGCTGTATCTGCGAAGCTCCCACACCAACATGCCCTTTGTGGTGTTCAACTGCAAGATTCTCACGGAAAAAAGCTGGGATTTTCTGCTGAATCATCCCAATTCTCCCTTTAACGACAACCACAATACCTTGTATTTCCAATACCTGGAAACCCTTCCGGAAATCCGGCTGGCCCAGCTGCAGGCCATGATTCAGGAAACGGGGCTTGCGAAGCGGCAGAAGCTGATCTTCTCCTGCACCTGCCGGGAAGGCGGGGCGCTGACGGAACCGGTGCGGCAGTTTACCCTGGATCTGGGGTGTCTGAGCCTGCGGCTGCCCGCCCTGCGGACCCGGTCGGATGAAATTCCCTCTCTGGCGAGTCTGTATCTGAACAACCTGAACCAGGAGCTGGGCAAACAGATTTCCGGCTTTGATCCCAACGCCATTGACCAGCTGCGCCGGTACAAGTGGCCTAACAACAATACCCAGTTCAAGCAGGTGCTGTATGAACTGGCAACCCTGTGCGATTCCGTGTACATCCGCTCGTCCCTGGTGGCGGAGGTGTTGGCAAAAGAATCGGGACTGACTCACAGCGTGGCGCCGGAAGCTCCCAGAATTGGCGCAGAGGGAACTCTGGAAGAGATTACCCGGCAGGTAATCCGCCAGGCCGTGGCAGACCATGGCGGAAACCAGACCGCAGCTGCCCGGCAGCTGGGCATCAGCCGCACCACATTGTGGCGGTATCTGGGGAAAAAAGAAGAATAAACAAACAGCCCCGGTGCGCTCTCTGGCGCACCGGGGGCAATTGCGTGAATAATAGGGTGAACCCCCGGTTACGGCACCGGGGGTTCTGCTATGGTACGTTTGAAAAGCGCCGATCAGGCGACGGGGAACATCAGCATGCAGCCGGCGGTCAGAGCCAGCAGACGGATGAAGTACTGGGGGATGGTGAACTTCCAGAACTCCTTCAGGGAGTAGTTGCCGATGCCCATGCACATTGCGGGCAGGCCGTCAATGGGCAGGAAGTGACCGTTCCAGCCGGAGACCACGATAGCGGCAGCGGCGGCGGTGGGGTTCAGGCCCAGGTTGACGCAGGTAGCAACTGCCATGGGAGCGAACACCAGAACGGTGCCGATGGTGGAACCGGTCATGGTAGCCAGCACGGAAGTCAGAACGCAGAATACGAAGATCAGGATGAAGGGGTTGACGCTGCCGCCCAGCATACCGGCAACAGTCTCGCCAACCAGGTTGGTCAGGCCGGTCACGCCCAGAGCCTCGGCAACACCGATAACACCGGCGGACATCAGGATGATGGGAGCGCCCATGCTGTCACGAACTTCCTTGAAGTCCAGAACGCCGACAAACAGCAGCACGGAAGCGGAAACAGCGCACAGAGCGTAGCCGGGATCGCCGATGAAGCTGTACAGGATCATGCCGATGATGCCAACAACGAAGCAGATGTAGACCACAACTTCTTTCCACTTGGGCAGCTGGCCGCCTTAGGCAGCAGCCTTGGCCTCGTCGGTGGCGGAAGCAATGTCATGGCTGGGCAGGAACTTGTAAGCAATCAGACACCAGGCAAAGAAGCCGGCGGACAGGATGAAGTTGGCAATGGCAAATCTGGGCAGGGACACGTTCATGGCAGCGCCGCCGGCTTCCAGAACAGCCAGCACATAGCCAAACTGCAGGGCAGTGTTTACAGGAATCAGGGGATGGTTGCAGGCAAAACCGGCGGGCATCAGGAACTTGGAGCCGGGCAGGTTCTTGGAAGAGGGGATGGTGGACAGCAGGCCCAGGGTCATAACATAGTAAGCGGTGGAGCCGGTGCCGAACATGCTGGTGCCCAGCATGACCACCAGCAGCATCAGAACATAGGCCTTAAAGCCGCCCTTGTTTGCCATCTTCACAACGGCAGACTTGAATGCGGCGATGAAGCTGGTTTTCTGCAAACCGGCGATGATCACCATGAAGGAGGCCAGCATCAGAATGCTGGGGTTGGAGAAACCGCGGAATGCGGTCTGGATGTCGGTAACACCGAACAGAACCATCAGCGCACAGGCAATGATGGGGGGCGCACCGAAGGGGACCTTTTCAGTCATGATCAGGTAGACCATGAAAGCCGTGACGGCCAGAGCGATAATCATGGGGATTGTCATTATGTAGTTCTCCTCTCTGTAATGTGGGAATTTTTATATGGTTTTAAGCTTCCCCTGCTTAAAAACAACCAATCAGGCGGCGACGGCTTCCGGGCAGATCCCCAAGAAGCAGCGCCTTTGCCGCAGGTTTTCCGTAGAATCAGACAGGCTTGTTCAGAATGTGGATGGCAAAGCCGCCGAATTCACCGTCCAGGTAGATGTTCTTGAGCTTGCCGTCATCGGTGTAGGCAGCGGTGTCCATGCGGAAGGAATATCCCTTTTCCTTCAGCTCGGCAACGGCGGCGTCCAGGTCGTCGGTACGCATGGCAATGTGGCCGTTGGTGCCCAGGAAGGGGGTCTTCATGCACTCAAAGTAATCGCCGCCGAATTCCGACTTCTGGCCGTGACGGGGAGTCAGGTTGAACAGCAGGCTCAGCAGCTGGGCAAGATCCGAAGCCGCTTCCGGGTTGGCGCAGTTGATGCCCACATGTTCCAGTGCAAACTTGTTGGTCATAATGCATTTCCTCCTCATTTGTGGGGGTCATGGGGATTTTCCCCATGACCGAATCCCGATTTACTGCTTCTTGGCGTTGGCCATGACAATGGCGTAGTCCATGGCGTTGACCAGGCTCAGCTCATTGGCGTGGCCGGAACCGGCATGGCCGAAGCCGGTGCCGTGGTCTACGGAAGCCCGGATGATGGGCAGGCCCAGAGTGACGTTCACGCCGGCAACTGCTTCCCAGTGCTTTTCTTCCCGGTTGTAGACAAAGCCCTTGACCTTCAGGGGGATGTGGCCCTGGTCGTGGTACATCACCACCACGATATCATACCAGCCGCCCAGTGCCTTGGAGAACACGGTGTCGGGAGGAGTGGGCTTCTTCTCGGGGATGCAGATGCCTTCTGCCATGGCTTCGTCGATGGCGGGCTGGATTTCCTCAATCTCTTCCCGGCCGAACATGCCGTTTTCGCCGCAGTGAGGGTTCAGACCGGCAACGCCGATCTTGGGCTCCTTGATGCCCAGGGCCTTGCAGCCCTCGTTGGCGATGCGGATGCACTCCAGCACACGAGCCTTCTTCACCCGGTCGCAGGCTTCCCGCAGGGAAACGTGGGTGGAGACGTGGACAACCCGCAGGTTGTCATGGGCCAGCATCATGGTGTACTTATCGGTGCCGGTGTAGTGAGCGTAGATTTCGGTGTGGCCGGAGTAGTGGTGGCCTGCCATGTTGATGGCTTCCTTGCTCAGGGCGTTGGTAACGGTGGCGTCAATCTCACCGGCCATGGCCAGCTCGATGACCTTCTTGACGTACTGGAAGGAAGCTTCGCCGCCGATGGCGCAGGCACCAACGCCGAAGGGCTTGGGCTCGGCCAGGTCGGAAGTGTCGGGAATGGAGTCAGCGGGAACCAGCTTCAGGTCCATCAGGTCGATGGTGCCGTAGGTGTACTTGCCTTCGGCGGGGGAGGAAACCACGTTCAGGTTCAGCTTGATGCCGTTGACCTTCTCGGCAACCTTCAGCGCATAGCGCATGGCGGTTTCATCGCCCACAACCAGGGGCTTGCAGCGCTCGTATACGGCAGCATCAGAAAGAGCACGGACGGTAATTTCAGGGCCGTTGCCAAAGGGATCGCCCATGGAAATGCCCAGAATGGGTTTGAACATATTTGTTATCTCCTATTACAATATATTTGGACAAGGAAGCCGGGCAGCCAGTCCGGCTTCCTTTCCATCTCGTGCCTAAGCTACAATAAGAGGAGCAACTGGCTGACCCTTGACTCCTTGGGCTTTCATGCCCGCCAGAAAGACTGTCAGCTATCCTCTTATTGCAGCGTTCGATTTGAGCAGGTTGAGCCATAGAGTTCGTGTCACCCAATAGATTGAATCGGCAATGAGAAAAAGATGGATTCCGGTTGCGGATGATTTATTGGAGGAATGAGAATGAACTCTGTCGGCATTGATGTCTCAAAAGGGAAAAGCATGATTGCCGTCATGCGCCCCTTTGGAGAGGTGGTCTGCTCTCCGTTTGTAGTATCTCACTCGCCCAGTGAACTGAGCAATCTGGCAAAGATGCTCAAAAGCCTGGACGGCGAGACCCGCGTGGTCATGGAGGCAACAGGCAATTACCATTTACCCATCGCAATTGCGCTCCACGAAGCGGGGATCTATGTTTCTGTAGTCAACGCTATGCTGGTGCATGACTACGGGAACAACACATTGCGCCACGCCAAAACCGATAAAAAGGATGCTATTAAGCTGGCAAACTATGGTCTTGACCGCTGGCTGAATCTCCCGAGGTTTTCGCCGGAGGAGAAAATCCGGATGCAGTTGAAAACCTGCTATCGGCAGTACCAGCAGTATTCCAAGATTCAGACCATGCAGAGAAACAATTTTATTTCTCTGCTGGATACTGTGTTTCCAGGAGTAAACTACCTGTTTTCCAGCCCTGTAAGAGGGGATGGCAGCGAAAAGTGGGTAGATTTCGTTGGAACTTTCTGGCATTGTGAATGCGTCAGCGAGCTGTCTCAGAAGGTGTTTGAAAAGAAATACCAGAAATGGTGTCTCAAACACGGCTACTACTTCCGTGAAGCCAAGGCGCTGGAAATTTATACCGCTGCCTGCGGAGCCGTTGGGGTGATGCCGAGAACAGAAACAACACAGCTGTTGATTACCCGAGCTGTTTTGCAGCTGAGAGCTACTTCTGCAGCTCTGGCAGAGCTTAAGAAGGAGATGATGCGTTTAGCTAAGTCCCTGCCAGAATACCCAATCGTGCAGAAGATGTACGGTGTCGGGCCGACACTGGGACCGCAGCTCATGGCCGAGATTGGCGATGTGCGGCGATTCCACTCAAAGAAAGCGCTGGTTGCTTTTGCCGGTATTGACGCTCCACCAAACGATTCCGGACAGATCGCTGGCAACCACAAGGCTATGAGTAAAATCGGGTCACCCGCACTTCGCAGAACGCTATTCCTGATTATGGGTGTGTTCCTCCAGAAAGCTCCTGTAGACGAGCCGGTGTACCAGTTCATGGACAGAAAGCGAGCCGAAGGCAAGCCCTACAGGGTTTACATGATGGCTTCTGCAAATAAGTTCCTGCGCATCTATTATGCCACAGTGAAGGCATACCTCAACGCTTTGGAAGCAGCATAATCCTGTGCATATGTTACTGGCTGGCCGCCGTTTCAAAAAAGAGATGCGAAGCGGCTTAGATTGGTGCACCCATTTTGCACTGCAAATTTTCTGATATTTCTACTTGACTTTTATTAGCAGGTCTTATTGGGTGGATTTATTGTGGATTAGTGCAGGTTTTCGGTGTCTTTCAGGACAGCCTTCAGGGCTTCCACACCCTCGTCGCACAGGTAGTTGAAGGGACGGCGGCAGTCGCCTACAGGATAGCCCAGCAGGTTGACGGCCTTCTTGATGATGGTGTTGGGGTTGCCGAACTTAAAGACGGGCTGAATCTTGGCAATCTCAGCCTGGGCAGCCTCGGCCTTCTCCAAGTCACCGGCTACGAAGTAGTTGTAGATGGAAGCCACGGTTTCGGGCCACAGGTTGGCACGGCCGGCGATGCCGCCCTTGCCGCCGTTCTGCAGGCAAAAGAAGATGTTGCCGTCGTTGCCTGCCAGCACGGAGAAGTCCTTGTCCAGTTCCTTGGTCTGGTCGATGTAGGCCTTCAGGTTGTCACGGTCGCCGGAGGAATCCTTGGCGCCCATGATGACATCTACGTCCTTAGCCAGCTTCGCCACGGTTTCGGGCAGCAGCTTGTTGCCGGTACGGGGCGGGATGTTGTACAGCACGATGGGGATATTCACATGCTTGGCAACTTCCACATAGTGGTCATACAGTTCCTTCTGGCTGGCCACGGCGAAGCTGGGGGTGATGATGGACAGCACGTCGGCGCCCAGTTCCTCAGCCCGCTTGCTCATGTACACGGTATCCTGGGTGGAGATGCAGCCGGTGCCTGCATAGACGGGGATGCGGCCCTTGACCTGATCGATAACGGCTTCCAGAATCTCTTCCTTTTCCTTCATGCTCAGGATGTAGCCTTCGCCGTTGGTGCCGAAGGGGAAAATGCCATGGACACCGCCTGCAATCTGACGCTCTACCTGGTTGCGCAGCTCGGCAATGTTGACGCTCTCATCGGCGTTCATGGGGGTGACAATGGGGGGGATGATGCCTTTGATTTCCACGGATTTCATAATGGAATACCTCCTTACATAATTTCCAGATACAGCTTTCTTGCGTCCTCAGCGGTGACATGACGCATATTGTTCACCAGCAGACGCTGCACCTGCATACCGGCTGCAACCAGACCCTCCAGGTCGCTGGCGGGAACGCCAAACTCCTTCAGGCTGGTGGGAATCTCCAGGTGCTTGACGATGCCTTCCATCTTGGCAATCATCCAGGCGCTCTTTTCGTCTACGGTTTCACATTTGACCTTCTCATGGCAGCAGCGGTCATAGGCCAGAGCCAGACGCTCCCGGAAGGCGGGGTCCTGAGCGTTGAAGCGCATCACAGGAGCCAGCAAAATGGCATTGGAAACGCCGTGGGCAATGTGGTACTTGCCGCCCAGAGGATAGCTCAGAGCATGGACTGCGGTGGTGCCGGAAGCGGTGATGGCCAGACCGCCGTAGTAGGCAGCCATCTGCATCCGGTTCTTCTCTTCCATGGCTTCGGGATCGTCGCAGGCGCGCTCAATGTTGTTCAGAATCAGGTCGCAGCCTTCCAGAGCGTACATATCGCTGAAAGGATTGGCCTTGTTGGAGGTAAAGCACTCAATGCAGTGGGCCAAAGCGTCCACGCCGGTGGCGGCAGCGATCTTCCGGGGCAGGTTCTTGATCAGACGGGCATCCAGAATCACGTAGTCGGCAATCATGTTCTCGTTGACGATGCCGATCTTCAGTTCCTTCTCCGGCACACCCACGATGGCGTTGGGGGTTACCTCAGCGCCGGTACCGGCAGTGGTGGGAATCAGCACGATGGGCACGCATTTTTTGGCCATGCCGGGGTTGTCCAGCAGTTCCTTGACACCGTACTCGTCGGTAACCAGCACGCTGGCCAGCTTCGCTGCATCCATCACGCTGCCGCCGCCGCAGGCCACGATCAGGTCGGCGCCGCTTTCCTTGAACTGGTCCACAATCTTCTGCACGGCCATGTAGGAAGGCTCGGGGGGCAGATCATCCAGCACATAGTAGGAAACGCCGGTGGTCTTGACCACGTCTTCTGCCAGGGTGAACAGACCCAGGCTGCGCAGACCCTTGTCGGTGAACATGGCCACCTTCTTGGCGTTCAGGGTCTTGATGATAGCGGCAATGTTGTCCATGGCGTTTTCGCCGCCGTAGACAGCATGGGGCATTTTCAGGTTGTAGGTTGTCAGCATACAGAACCACTCCTATCCAAAATTAGAATATTCAAAAATTATTTGGCGTCCCGGGCACCCTCACCGGAGGTGGGGTTGTACACGCCGTAGCGCTCCCGCTTGGCACCCATAACGTCGGCTTCGGTGAAGCTGACATACTTCACAGCCTTCCGGGTGAAGGCAGCGTAGGCCAGGTGCATCCGACCGTCGGCACCCTGCATGATGGACGGATACTCATACTGCTTGTTGTTGGTCTTGTTTTCGTCACCGATGAAGCCTTCGCCCCGCTCCATCCAGCGGATCATGGGGAAGGTCAGACCGCCGTCTTCGGACAATGCCACAGCCACCGGGCAGCGCAGGCCGGGCCATGCGCACTTGCTGCGCATATCCTCGGAGACGCAGGTGGGGTTGTAGGCAATGGCGATCCGTCCGGACTGAGTGCGGATGGCGCTGATGGAAGAGTTGTTGTTGGGCAGCACCGTGGGCTTGGGTTCCGACCAGCTGTCGCCCCAGTCGAAGGATTCGCTGCGGTAGATGTTGTCTGCCTCCCGGCTGCGCATGAAGGCAACCAGATGTCCATCGTCCAGCTCTACCACCGTGGGGTGTACCCGGCCGTTGGAACGGGGCATCATCACCTGACGCCAGGTCTTGCCCTGATCGTCGGAGATCCGGAAAGCGGAGGGGTCACCGGCCAGGCCGTCCACGGCGTCGGTACAGATCCAGGTGCCGTAAATCCAGCGGCCGTTTTTCAGAACCTGAATGCTCTGACGGCCGAAGGTGCCTTCTTCGGGGAAGATGGTTTCATAATCGCTCCAGGTTTTGCCGCCGTCGAAGGACTTCTGGCAGCGAATCTGAGAGGTAAACTGCATGTTGTCCTTGCCGGGAACCCGATCCAGCTGGGCGGTGTACATGCACCAGACGGCGCCGTCGGGGCCCAGGAACAGGGAAGGATTCTGCTCGGAGCGAGTGGGATCGCCGGAGACGTTTACCGGTTCTTCCCATTTGTCCGCGCCCTTGGGCAGCCGGGCACATACAATGTGAATGTCGGCGTCGCCTTCAAAGGTGCCGGCAAACCAGCAGCACAGCAGGTCGCCGTTGGGAAGCTCCACCATTCCGGGGCCGTGGCAGGTGCGCCAGGGGCCGGGAGGGATAATGGCTTCTACGGTGCCCATTTCGCGGTTGCAGTAGACCTGACCGTCCATGGTCAAACCGGGAAGAATCGGATATTGCATATTGATTACCTCCATAATATTGATTTTGCTTTATGCGCTGACTTGCTCAGACAGCATACATGACAAACTGATGAGAAGGTCCGCTTTTCCAAATCCGCCGGACTTGGAAATCACATAGCGGCTTACGCCCTGATATTGGAAGCGGGAGAGAACCACGCCGGCTTCTACCTCGCACAAGGGCTCAATTTCGTGGATGCCCATGCAGTTCATGCACTGCATCAGGGTATCGCCGCCGGTGACCAGCAGGGTGCCCGGCAGGTTCTCCTGGCTGATGGCCTTGAGAATCTGTCCCAGAGAACCGGAAATCCGCAGCCGTACGTCCTCCAGGGTCAGGCCCTGGGCCTTGGCGTAGTCGGCAGTGGGCTGGTTGGAACCGGGGTCGTTGCTGTCGATGATGGTGTGCTTTCCCTGCTGCAGCAGCGGCAGCCATTGGGCCAACTGCTGCTGACCTTGGTCGCTGCCCCAGTAATCCGGCTCCAGCTTCTGCCGGGGCTCCATCCGCAGCCGCAGGAAACCGGCGGCCTGGGCGTGATCCAACTGGGTTTGGGTAATGGGATTGACGCTGCCGCACAGCACCAGCAGCCGGGAATCCAGTTTGGGAAGGACGGGCTCATGGTGCAGGGCGTTGGTGCCCAGCAGCTGAGGCAGCATGGCGGCAAAACCGGCGCAGCCTGCCATGATGGCCAGCTTCTTTCCCTCCATCAGCCGGTGGGCGGTGATGGACAGGTCCTGTTCGCTCAGGGAATCGAATACCAGAATGCCTTCCTGCTCCGGCAGAGGATCGCCGTAATCCAGGGGAGGCAGCACGGTGACAGGGTCCTGGGTCTGGCTGGCAATCAGCTTGTCCACCCGGGATTCCTTCACCGGCTCAAAGGGGTCCTTGCCGAATACGCTCTGGGCCACCGGCAGGTCCTGGATGTAGTGGACACCCTGCTTGGTGCAGCGGCCGATCTGGGGAAAAGCGGGGAGGAAGGGGAGCTGTTTTTCGCCGCTGGCGTGGAGCAGGGCGCTGAGTTCTGCGCCGATGTTGCCTCGCAGGGCGGAGTCTGTCTTTTTGTAAATATGGGGGATTCCTGCCTGGACGCCCTGGGTGACGATCCGATGCACGGTATCGTAGGCCAGCTGGGCGGGCATGTGCCGGGTTTCGGCATCCACCACCAGAATGTCCACATTTTGAACATCCTGGCTCCATTGGGAGACGGTATCGGTAATTACGATGGTTTTGGCCCCGTGAGAGGCAAATTGAACACCGGCATCTAGTGCGCCGGTAAAGTCGTCTGCAATCATCAATAGCTGGATCATCCAAATCTCTCCTCTTTGGTGCTATTGTTTATGGTTATTTTACCAGTCTTTCCTGGGTTTTCCCAGTAGGGAAACGGAAAAAACGTTTCAATATAGAACGTAATGTAAAAATGTGTGAATAAACGTCGGAAAAGTGTTGCAAAATAAAACACTTCGCTAAAAGTGATTTTTTAATCGTTCGGATTTAGAACGAACTGTAGTCGGGACAGAAAAACTCCCGCCGCAGTTCGCTGCGGCGGGAGTCAATTCAAACAGGAAACAGATTATTCCACCCGGACAAGACCGTTTTCTCCGATGGTGATGGTCATGCCATCCTGGACATAGGACAAAAATTCGTCCCCCAGGCAGTCCACCACCGGCATCTGCACATTGTCCAGCCAGACCGCTGCCAGTACGGAACCGGCGGCAGCCAGGGAGTCAATGGGATTGGAGAACAGCAGACAGGCAGGCTGCCGGTTCATGGAGCAGGCGCAGTAGAGCACCAGACCGCCGGTGGTGGAGCCGATGGTCTGGGGCAGGCACAGGGCCTTGCCTGCCATCTGCTTGCCATACAGGTCGGGGTTATTCTGGTCGCCGCAGGTGGCCTGCTTGTCGCCGAACTGCAGCGCCTTCTGGAAGGAGGCCAGGGTGTTCAGTCCGCCGTGGGATACCAGCGCCGGGGCAGTTGCGCAGCCGGGAGCAATCACACGTCCATGAAATTCTCTCATTGGGGATTGCCTCCTTTCGTAATCTTCATCAGAATCTCCTCCTCGGTATAGTACCGGGCGGTGGTGTAGGTGCGCAGCTTGTTGGAGCAGGTGATTACCGGCATGGGGCCGCACAGGGGATTATTCATGTACATCAGCGGGCAGATGCAGGACAGAATCACCCCGGTTGCCGCCAATCGTGCACCGTAGGGGCTGTTTTCAAAAGCTTTCTTCACCCCGGGGGCGGTGGTGAAGACCGTGGGGATGCAGACCTTCTGCCGACCGGCAGCTTTCAGGCTCTGCTCCAGCCGCTCGGTCCAGTCCTGAAGCTGCTGCAGACTCAGGTGAGGACAGCCCACAAAGCACAGCTTGGGCTTGGCGTTGGGATTTTTCCACACCAGCGGGTAATTGTCCTTCACCCGCTGCAGCTCGGCATCATCAATGACGTAGACCTGGGCGTCGGGAGCAATCAGGGAAGTGCCCTGTTCCTTGGCCTCCGGGGTCAGACCGTCAATGTGGTAAAGACCCACCGCACCGTTGGAGGCGGTGGCGGCGCCGAAGTCCTTCAGATAGGCGCAGGCGGCCTCATCCAGCTCGGTACCCAGCCACTTTGTCATGCCCATCACATAGGGCACATCTTCCATGACCTTCATGCCGATGGCGGAGCCCAGCAGCTGGGCCTCTGGCTTCTTGGTGGTTTCTACCCGGATGATCCAGGTGGCCTTCCGGCCTTCGTCGGTGAGCAGGCCGAAATAGGGGACAAATCCTGCGATGGAGCCCATCAGGTCCATAATGCCGGAGTTGCGGTTGCACCGGGCACCCAGCACCGAGTTGGCGTAGACCACGGCGGAGGATTCCGCCCAGCTCAGCACCTCGCCCTTCTTCGGACGGTTGCCCTGCTCGTCCAGATAGCAGGCGCAGCTGAAGGCGTCCTCATCTTTCAGACCCAGCTGCCGCAGCTGGCCTTCGTAGAAGTCCTGCTTGCTGTACATGAACTTCTTGAACACCAGATTCTGCAGGAAATTGGCAGGCACCTTGGGGTCCAGGGGCCGGGGGTCCACAGAGAATTTCTGCCCGGAAACCGCACCGGCGTCAATCAGCTGGTTCATCAGATCATATACCGGCCCCAGAGCCTTCAGACCGAAGGAGGTGACCAGATGGTTATATTGGGAGGTGACGGGCACCATTTTCTCTGCGCCGAAAATCTGGCCGTACATTACCAGGGTTTTCATAACCTTGGCCATGGTTTCGCCTTTGGCGCCGTCCAGAATGGCTTGTTGTTCCGCTGTTAAATTCATTTACCTGCCTCCTTACAGCTTCATGCACACATCCCAGGCCCGCCAGATAACGGTGCGCAGATTGCCCACCTTGGCGGCGTCGCCGACGATGTGAATGTGCTTGCCCTTATCTGCCAGAGGGGCGGGACGGTAGCCCACCGAGAGAATTACGGAGTCTGCCGGAATTTCCTCCTGGGTGCCGTCTTTCCGGGTGACCACCACGGAGCCGTCTTTGATTTCCTTCAGAGCGGTTTCCAGGTACACCGGTACCTGATTGGTTTTGAAGAAGTCTCGCAGGTAGCTGGAATTGGCCAGACAGACACCGGTAACAGCAATCAGATCGTCCTTCATCTCCACAATGGTGGGCTGCTTGCCCTGCAGGTACAGGTCGTAGGCGATTTCGCAGCCGGTCAGACCGCCGCCGATGATGGTGACCTTGTCGCCCACGGCCTTCTTGCCCAGCAGGTAATCAATGGCCTGAATGCCCTTGTCCCCGCCGGGAACGGGAAGGCGGTTGGCGGTAGCGCCGGTGGCAATGATCACTTCGTCGGCGTTCAGGGAAGCCACATCTTTCACTTCCGTGTTCAGCTTCACCGTCAGGTTGGGGTACTTGGCAAGTTCTCTTGCGTACCAGGCCAGCAAATCCCGGTCTTTTTCCTTGAAAGAGGGAGCAGCCGCAGCCTGGAACACGCCGCCAAGTCGGTCGGACTTTTCGTACAGGGTGACGCTGTGGCCCCGCTGGGCACAGACGATGGCGGACTCCATGCCGCCGATGCCGCCGCCGATAATGGCAATTTTCTTTGCCTTGGCAGCAGGCTCCACCCGATATTTTTTCGACTGCATGGTCTTGGGATTGATGGCGCACCGGGCCATGCCCCGGGTGTCAAAGAAGGACTGGGCGTTGGCGTGGCCTTTGTAGTGGCACAGGTTGAAGCAGCCGTTGTGGCAGCAGATGCAGGGACGGATATCCTCCAGCCGATCCTCCATCAGCTTGGTGACCCATTCCCCGTCGGCCAGGAACTGCCGGGCAACGCCTACGCCGTCAATGCGGCCTTCTTTTACTGCCTGAGCGCCCACGTCCGGTTCCATCCGTCCGGCGCAGACCACGGGGATGTCCACAAACTGCTTGATGTGGGCAACATCATCCAGGTTGCAGTTCTGGGGCATGTACATTGGCGGATGGGCCCAGTACCAGGAATCGTAGGTGCCGTTGTCGGCGTTGAGCATGTCGTAGCCGGCATCCTGCAGATACTTGGCGGCTTTCTCGCTTTCTTCCATGTCCCGGCCGATTTCCTGGTAGTTTTCTCCCGGCAGAGCGCCATAGCAGAAATCCTTGACCTTGGAAATGACGCTGTAGCGCAGGGATACCGGGTAATCGCTGCCGCAGGTGTCCTTGATGGCCTTGACGATTTCCGCTGCAAAGCGGTAGCGGTTTTCAAAGCTGCCGCCGTAGCGGTCGCTGCGGTGGTTGGTGTACTTCATGGCGAACTGATCCAGAAGATACCCTTCGTGAACGGCATGGACTTCCACACCGTCAACCCCGGCCTCCTTGCACAGTGCGGCGGTTTTGGCAAAGGCGTCGATGATTTCCTGAATCTGCTCCAGGGTCATTTCCGGGCAGGTGATGTCCTCCGCCCAACGAGAGGGCAGGGGACTGGGGCTGGCCATCTGGTAGTTGGTGTCCAGAATGGGCTTTGCCAGTACCCGCAGCACGGGGTTTTTGTGCAGATGGGTCACTTCGTCAGAGATGCCCCAGGAGCGGCCCATGCCGGCGGTGAGCTGAATGAACAGCTTTGCCCCGGTGGCGTGAATCTGCTCCATATAATCTTTGAGCTGGAGGAACATCTTCTTGTTCTGGTACAGCCACCGGCCGCCGATGGTGTCCCGGATAGGAGCGATGCCGGGGATAATCAGGCCCACGTTGTTCTGCGCCCGCTCCAGGAAGAAGTTTGCCGCTTCCTTGTCAAAATGATTGGGCTCCATCCAGCCGAACAGGGAGGTGCCGCCCATGGGACACAGGACGATGCGGTTTTTGATTTCCACATTGCCGATTTTCCAGGGGGTAAACAGAGCTTCGTATTTGGCGTCCATCCAAACCAATCCTTTCTTGTTTTGTATTTCCGGGTATCTGCCGGGTTATTTTTCCAGGCTGAAACGGAAGATGGCGGTTTCGTCCTGGTAATTTTCGTTGGAAACCCACAGGACAGACTTGTCCGTCAGGTTGTAAACTGCGCTGTGGACAGTACAGGTGTTCTTGTCGTCGTTGCTCCAGTTCCGGCGGCCTACGCTGGCGAGAATATCCATGGCGGCTTCCTCGTCAGCAACGATGCCATCGGTCTGGCTCAGCTGCTCGTAGAGTTTCTGGTACCGATCCAGGCCCTTCTGGTCGGCGGGATCATCGTAGTAGCCGGGCTGGATGATGAAGTTGGTGATCCACTGATAGTCGGACTGGCCTTCCGCTTCACCGATGTGGGCATCGTCATCGTTGTAGGTCACCACCAGCTGGCGGGCAGAACCGTCCAGGTCGGTGGCGTCGGTGCCGTTGACCCATTCCAGAATCACGCTGGCGCCGGTGGCATCGGCTACCATATAATGGTAGGAGGTGGCGGCGGAGTCGTGAAGATCGTATGTAGAGGCGATTTCCACGGCTTCTTCCACGTTGTCGGCGTAGTCCAGAATCAGCCGCAGCAAGGTGGTGGAGGTGATGTCAGGCTTGTCGGTATTCAGGTCGGTGGGAACAATGGTTTCCTCGCCCTGGTAGCTCATGAAGATGCCGCAGCTGACGCCGGCGTCGTTCACGCCGTCCAGAGGAGCGTAGGGAGCGGCCAGACAGGTAACTTTGTTCATCAGACCTTCCACGTCCTGGTCTACATCCATGCCCAGAAACTGCAGGTCCACCGTGGAAATGGTGGCGTGGCGGCCTTCCGTAGCCTCGGTAAAGACGATGCAGGCGTTGGTTTTGGAAAAGTCATAGTTGCGGCCGAAGAGCCGGTCACCATCCTGGGTCTGGGCGGTGAAAGCGGAGCAGGCAATTTCGCTTTCGCTGATTTCCATTTCCAGCAGACCCTTGGCGATCTTGCCGGTGATGAAGTCAATCAGTTCTGCGTCGCTTTTGGCGCCGCCCTGGGCGATGAAGTCGTCCAGATAGAATCCGCCCTTGACCTCCATGGTGTAGACGGAGCCGTCCAGGTGGTCGTCGTTTCTGGTGCGAACCTGCTGGAAACTGGCCACAGCGGCGATTTCGTTGTGCCACAAGGCAAATACCGCAATGCCCAGCACCACGGCCAGGGCAGCCACAATGGACACAATCCAAAGCAGGACTTTTTTCAACTGTTTCATGGGAACTCCTTACAATAAAAAAGAGATTTCCGGCCAGAAACCAGCTGCGCTCCCTGCTTCTTTGTACTATATCACAAATCGGGGTGTTTTTAAAGGGAAGGATGCTGGTAGTGTTATACAATGTAGCACTGGTATAATTGGCCAGATTGCCCAATTATACGCAATAGATATTGAGATGTCAACATCTATTTCCTGCGCTTTCTCCGATTCGATTGGCAGGAGAAGGGATTTTTCTGCCCACATGGCCCACTCGAATACCATTCGGTTGCCAAATGGGGGCGAATCTGCTATGCTGGGGCAGAGGTGAATGCCATGTATGAACTGGATCGGCAGCAATTCGGCGCCTTTGTGGCCCGGCTGCGGAAAGAAAAAGGATATACCCAGAAAGACCTGGCCCAGCAGCTGCACTTGTCGGACAAGGCGGTGAGCAAGTGGGAAACGGGAGTGAGCATCCCGGATACCGCCCTGCTGGTTCCCCTGGCGGAGATTCTGGGGGTGACGGTGACGGAGCTGCTGCTGTGCCGCCGACAAGAGGAGGATGAGAAGCTGGACAGCGGCACCGTGGAAGCGGTGGTGAAAACCGCCATTCAGTACCCTCAGGAGAAACCGGAGCGGGCCTACCGGAGAAAGAGCCGCTGGTTTTTCTGGTATCCCATTTGCCTGCTGGCAGGTCTTGCCGGGCTGTGGGGGAATTGGGCGATGGGGATGAGCATGGCTGTGGTACCCACGCCGGTGTGTCTGGGAGCGGTGTTCGGCGCTTACTTCTGCTTTTTTGCCCGTATAAAGCTGCCGGAGCTATACGACAAGTATTCCTTGAGCTTGGTCTATGACGGCTTTTTCCGGATGAATTTGCCGGGGCTGCGCTTTCACAACGGAAATTGGCCCTATATCGTTACTGTGGGTCGGGTATGGAGCTGCGCCGTTATGGTGGTGATGCCGCTGGTGAATTTGGCGTTGGGGATGCTGATTCCGGAGGGGAGCGAAATGGTGGTGCTCTGGTCAGTGCTGGCACTGACCCTGGGCGGACTGTTTGTTCCTATGTATGTACTTGGAAAGAAATACGAATAAGCCATGGCCGCCGGCAGTTCCGGCGGCCTTTTTGCGCCTTGCGGGAAAGCAAAAAAATTTTTATAATCAAAGTGTCAGAACCAGGTGAACCGGGTCGTATTGGGGATAGAGGCCTCAAAACAGTAAGGAAGGTGATACATCGTGGATCAGATGCAAGCCAGTCGATTGGTCAGCCAGTATGCAGACATGATTCTTCGCATCAGTTACCAGTATCTGAAGCAGACCTGCGACGCCGAGGATATCTGCCAGAGCGTGTTTGAGAAATATCTGACCGCCAATCTCCGCTTTCAAAGTCCGGAGCATGAAAAAGCCTGGATCATCCGTACAACCATCAATGCCTGTAAGGACCATCTGAAAAGTGCCTTTTTCCGGCGCACCGCACCCCTGGAAGAAGCAGAGGCCATAGCGGCGGCTCCGGTACAGGTGCCGGATACGGATCTGCTGGCGGCAATGAAGCGGCTGCCTCGGAATTACCGCATCAGCATCTACCTGTATTACTATGAAGGATATTCCGCCAGAGAAATCGGGACAATGCTGGGCAAAAACGAAGCCACCATCAATCAGTACCTTTCCCGGGGACGGCGGAAGCTGCGGACATATCTGACAGAGGAGGACTGACACAATGAGACGAAATATGCGGCAGGAATTGAAACAGTCCATGGATGCCATTTCCTTTTCTCCTCAGGCGAAAGCCGCCATGGTGCGGCGGTTGTCCGCCCAAGGAAAGGAGCAAACCATGTATCAGAAAAAACACTCTTCCCGGAAATTGCTGATGATTGCCCTGGCGGCAGCCCTGGTTGTGGCAACCCTTACCGGAGCGGCGGCATTTACCCGGTGGTCCCGGATGGCGGAGAGCCAGTACAGTCCCTCCCAGCAGGTGAAGGAGCAGGCGGAAAAATCCGGCTTATCGGTGGTTCTGGAGGACAAGGCGGGGCAAACACAGAAGCCCCAGCAGACCGAATCCGGAGAAGTTCTGTCCGTAACCGACCAGGGCATTACCGTTACTGCGGTGCAGAGCCTTGTGGACAATGTAGGCGGTGAGATTACCTTCCGGATTGAAGGTTTTGACTTCCCCCAGGATCAGTACCCGGAGGCCTGGCCCCGGCCTACGGTGACCGTTGGCGGCGATGAGCACTTCGATTCTTCCGGGACCGGATGGTTTTTCGATGGCACCACACGGAATGAAAAGGGAGAGTGGGTGTATGCCGAAACGGGGGAGCCGGTGGAGTTTGATGAAACCGGAACCGTTATCTACAAACCTGTGGCCAAGGATGGGAGCCTGGAGTATATCTTCAACTTTGACTTTATGGACACCTCCGGCGCCTGGCTGGGGAAAGAAATTGTGGTGAAGTTCACCGGTTTTGGCGTGCAGTCCTTGGGAAGGGCGGAAGAGGCGGGAGTGATGGAAACCCTGGTGGAAGGAAACTGGGAACTGCGGTGGACCCTGGAGGGTGCGGACCTCGATGCCGACAGCATCACCATTACCCCTAACGCAGAGATTGGAGACAGCGGCGTGGTACTGATGGAAGCAACCATCGGACAGAAAACCCTGGAAACGGCATTCCAGCTGGGAACCTATTGGGACGGATGGAAAACCCTGGAACCCTTCCCCCAAGGCCCTGTTGCGATCCGGATGAAGGACGGAACGGAGATCCAGTGCGCAACGACAAAAGAGGACTATCGAGATTTCGATGACCTTATTTGCAGAGTGACTTCCTATATGTATGACGGCATTGTAGACCTGAGCCAGGTGGAATCCATTAAGTTCCGCAGCGGCTGGGAACAAGATGCCCCGGTTTATACCTATGTTCCCATCTCCTGAGATGCGCAAAAAATGCCCGGACAGCGTAAGCTGTCCGGGCAATCGTTATTCTATGCGTCGTCTGTCCTGAGTGTTGAATGGTTTTGCAATCTTCACAAGAAAAGCAGAATTTATTTCTGATTCTCTTTGTAAATGACCAAACCACATATCAGGTAATAGGTACAAAGTATTATCCCCAAAGGCCTCTCAATATCGATCGCTTGTCCGGTGTATTGCGTACTCATATAAATTAACATGCACCCAACAACAAAGCCACCTGCGCATCCGTACCACTTGCTCTTAAGCATAACAACAGCAGATACAAACATAATAGCAATCCATAACCAGACAACAGGGTTGATTGCACCAAAACTGCCTGTAAATCCCAATATGATATACAGGAGCAGCGCAATCATTGCAGGAACAAAATAAATCATTTTTTTCATATTGGTGCATTCCCGGCCTTCCGTTCTTTGTCCCGATCCCAAGCCATACTCACACCTCCAGATAGCCCTGGAGGACTTTCAGGGTGCTGTAGACCCCATCCATGTGGCTGCGCTCGTAGCCATGGCTGGCGTAGACACCGGCACCGATCAGGCCGTGGCGCAGATCGTGACCGGAGCGCAATGTGGCTTCCACGTCGGAGCCGTAGTGAGGGTACACGTCTACTGCGTAGTCAGCGCCGGTTTTCTTGGCGGCGTCAATGAGCTTTCCTACCACTTCGTAGCTGTAGGGGCCGCCGGAATCCTTGGCGCAGATGCTCACCTGCCGCTCGGTGCAGCTCAGGCCCTCGCCCACGCAGCCCATGTCCACGGAAATGGCTTCCGTGACCCCGGTGGGGACGGAGGCAGAGCCGCCGTGACCCACTTCCTCGTAAACGGTGATGTGGGCGTAGGTTTTCCGGGCGGGGGTGATGTGGTTGTCGGAAAGATACTTGGCAAAGCCCAGCAGAATGCCCACAGACAGCTTATCGTCCAGGAACCGGCTCTTGAGATAACCGGAGGCAGTGCGCCGGGTGCGGGGGTCAAAGCAGACGTAGTCGCCCACCTCGATGCCCAGTTTCCGGGTGTCTTCGGCAGAGGAAACATCCTCGTCCAGTACCACTTCCATGGCGGCGTACTCCCGCTTGGTATCGCCGTAAGAACCGTTCACATGCACAGAAGCGTTGCACAGCTGGAAGGTACCTTCAATGGTTTTGCCGGAGCGGGTGTAGACGGTGACGTTTTCCGCCTCACCATTTTCTGCCCGCATGCCGCCGATGGCAGTCAGCTGAAGCCGGCCGTTGCCCTTGATCTGGCTGACCATGCCGCCCAGGGTATCGCAGTGGGCTTCCAGCAAAAGGCCGTCATTTTCTGCCTTGCCGCCCAGGTTTGCCAGCACGCCGCCCTTGGTGGTGATTTCCGCTGCAAAGCCCAGTTTCTGGAAGGCTTCCTTTACCCAAATGGCAGCGCTTCCGGTAAAGCCGGAGGGGGAGTCAATGGCCAGCAGAGCGGCAGTCTGCTCCCAGGCATATTCTGCATAGTTACGATCAATCATATTGTCCTCCTAATAATAAATAGTGCCAGACGCCAGCCACTTCCCGCATGAAGTGGTTGATCATCTGTCCGGGGCGGGATGTCCGGGCGGGAATGCCTACAAACTCCACGCCGCATTTTTTCGCAAACAGGCTGGCCCGGAACAGGTGGTATTCGCTGGAAACCACACCCAGTTTCTGGGGCCGCTGGCCGGTTTTTTCTTCAATCAGATCCAGGGTGAAATTCAGATTCTCCCAGGTGGAGGTGGCTTTGTCTTCCATCCAGATCCGCTCCGGATCAATGCCCAGGTTAATCAGTTCGTCATACATGGACTGGGCTTCCGTGATCGGCTCATCCTCACCCTGACCGCCGGAGACAATGGCGATGGCATCCGGGTGCGCTTCCAGGTAATTGTAAGCACCGTGAATCCGATCCCACAAGGAAGCGGAAGGGCCGGTGACCCGGACTTTTGCGCCCAGAACCACCACATAGTCTACAGGCTGCTCGGGGCTTCCGAAGCTGGCGTGAATGATAACGGCTTCGGTAGAACCCACCACCAGCAGGCCAATGACCAGGCACACCGTAAAAATCCGGCGAAGAATCTTCACGGGCTTGGGGTATTTGCCCCGGAGCATCCGGGTGATGTCGTAAAAGGCGATAATGCCAATCAGGCAGCAGCACACCAGGGCGGAAAAACTATAGCCCCACAGCACAAACCGCAAAATAAAGGCAGCCACCGCCAGCCCGGCGCAGACCAGCCAGGGCAGGGGACGAAACGGGGTGTTTTCTTTCATAGGGAAACCTCGCAAAATTCAGATAAAATTCCTCAGGGGGAAACCGCAGTGACCTGGGGCGCAGAGATGCCCAGAATCTGGGCGAAACTGTCGGCAATCTCCTCTGCCGTACCCTGCCGGGGAACATCCGGGCAGAGCAGGAAGCAGCCGCTGGCACTGACGGCACCGCCTTCTCCGGGAGTAAAGATGACGGCAATGGGGAAGCCTGCTTCGTATTGGTACAGGTACAGCGTATCATCGGTAGCGTCGGAAGAAACAAAGGTTTTTGTCATGGTGCAGACGCTGGCAGCAGCCAGGGCTTCCGCGCCTGCTGCGGCGTTGAGCTGAGAGATCAGCGTTGGCAGCTGCCACTGATACAAGGCCTTTGCCAACGGTTCCGGCAGAGTATCGCTTACTGCCGGAAGGGAAGAAAAGCGCAGTTCATAGACGGCCTTGGGAGTGGAATAGTCCCCTTGGGCGGCATCATCCAGAATTTCCCGCAATGAAGCATTGCCGGAAAGCTGATCCAGATAGGCATCACTTTGGGCAGCCTGTACCACAAGGTTGGCCACATCCAAACCTTGGGTATATAGAGAGCTGTCCTTTGCGGCGGCATTGCCGCATCCGCAAAGTACCAGAGTTACCAGCGCGGCCAGTATGATGGTCATATATTTTCTCACAAAAACCGCTCCTTTATGGAAATGTATAGAAGAATTGTTGCCATTTTACCACACTCTACTCCAAAAAACAAGCCGCCCCGGGTGGGGCGGCTTGGATTGTAAGAGAATCTTAAACTTCCTTCTTCTTGGTGTCGATTTCCTCGCGGCACTTGGCGATGAAGTCGGCCATGGTCATGGCGCCCAGATCCTCGCCGGTACGGGTACGGACGGAGACGGTGTTGTTTTCCACGTCCCGGTCGCCGACCACCAGCATGTAGGGGATCTTCTGCATCTGAGCTTCCCGGATCTTGTAGCCCAGCTTCTCGCTGCGGTAGTCGCCCTCGGCCTGGATGCCGGCACGGAGCATCTGGGAAACCAGATCCTTGGCGTAGTCATGGGCACGGTCGGTGACGGGCAGTACCTTGACCTGGGTGGGCATCATCCACAGAGGCAGAGCGCCGGCGTACTTTTCGATCAGGTAGGCCAGAGTCCGCTCGTAGCAGCCCAGAGAGGTGCGGTGGATGATATAGGGGGTCTTCTTCTGGCCGTCCACGTCGGTGTATTCCATGCCGAACTTCTGGGCCAGGAGCATGTCGATCTGGATGGTGACGATGGTATCTTCCTTGCCGAAGACGTTCTTGTACTGAATGTCCAGCTTGGGGCCGTAGAAGGCGGCCTCGTCAATGCCCACGGTGTACTCCACGCCCAGATCGTCCAGAATCTGCGCCATGACCCGCTGGGCCTCTTCCCACTGCTCGGCGGTGCCTTCGTACTTGATGCCAGCCCGGGCGGGGTCCCACTGGGAGAAGCGGAAGGTGCAGTTTTCCAGCATACCCACGGTGTCCAGGCAGTACTTTGCCAGATCCAGGCAGTTCTTGAACTCCTCTTCCAGCTGCTCCGGACGCAGGACGATGTGGCCTTCGGAAATGGTGAACTGACGGACCCGGATCAGGCCGTGCATTTCGCCGGAATCCTCGTTACGGAACAAGGTGGAGGTCTCACCCAAACGCATGGGCAGATCCCGGTAGGAACGGGCCCGGTTCAGGTAAACCTGATACTGGAACGGGCAGGTCATGGGACGCAGAGCAAAGCACTCCTTGGTCTCGTCGTGGGGATCGCCCAGGATGAACATGCCGTCCAGGTAGTGATCCCAGTGGCCGGAGATCTTGTACAGATCCCGCTTGGCCATCAGGGGGGTCTTGGTCAGAAGATATCCACGCTTCTGCTCTTCGTCTTCCACCCAGCGCTGCAGGGTCTGGATGACCCGGGCGCCCTTGGGCAGCAGAATGGGCAGGCCCTGACCGATGACGTCTACGGTGGTGAAGAATTCCAGTTCCCGGCCCAGCTTGTTGTGGTCCCGCTTCAGGGCTTCTTCCTGACGCTTCAGGTACTCGTCCAACTCGTCCTTGCTGGGGAAGGCGATGCCGTAGATTCTCTGCAGCATCTTCCGGTTGGAATCGCCGCGCCAGTAAGCGCCGCAGCACTGGGTCAGCTTGAAGCCGTTGTGCTTGACCCGGCCGGTGTGATCCAGGTGGGGACCGGCGCACAG